>CALXFB010000022.1 GCA_944387475.1 uncultured Clostridia bacterium | reverse complement strand
TATTTAATTTTTTATTTACTTTATATTATTTTGTATAAAATTCTTAATTTTTATTCTATTTTTTGAAAATTTTTTCCTTTTATGTTAAAATAACAACATAGAAATATGAGGAGAAAAGATAATGAAAGTTTTAATATTTTATGCCTCTTATGGAGGAGGACATTTAAATGCCGCTAAATCAATTGAATATTGTATAAAAAGTAATTATAAAAATATAGATGTAGAAATGATTGATTGTATGAAATATGTAAATAAAACAATTGAAAAAGTTACTACTGCTGCCTACAGAGAAATGGCAAAAAAGATGCCTTGGGCTTGGGGTAGAATTTACTCAGATTCACAAAAAGGACCTCTAGCACATATTTCTACAAGGTCTAATAAAATTATGGCAATAAAATTGCTTAAACTATTACGTGAGAAAAAACCAGATTTAATAATTTCTACACATCCTTTTGGTAGTCAGATGTGTAGTTACTTAAAAAGAAAAAATAAGATAAACTCAAAAATAGCAACTATAATGACAGACTTTGCACCACATGACCAATGGCTTGTAGGTCATGAATTTACAGATTATTATTTCGTTGCACACAATAAGATGAAAAATTATTTGATTAGTAAAGGAATTAGTGAAAGCAAAATATTTGTTACTGGTATTCCAATTTCTGAAGCCTTTAAGGAAAATTATAATAAAAAAGAGATATTTAATAAATATAACTTAGATGAAAACAAATTTACAATACTTTTCTTTGGTGGTGGAGAATTCGGACTAGGAAAAACTAGAACAGTACAAATATTTGAAAACTTTGTAAAAGAAACTATAAATAATAATATACAAATAATTGCAATTTCAGGTAAAAACCCTAAAATGAAAGAAGCTTTTGAAAATATAGTAACAGAAAACAATGCTTTAAATAATGTTAAAATAATTGAATTTTCAAATGAAATACCTAAATTAATGTATATTTCTAATTTAGTTGTTACTAAGCCTGGTGGGCTTACTACTTCTGAAAGTTTAGCTTCTAACTTACCTATGGTTATTATTAATCCAATACCAGGTCAAGAAGAAGAAAATGCAGAATTTTTAGAAAATACCGGAATTGCTGTATGGATTAAAAAAACAGATAATTCTAAAAAAATAATAGAAAATCTAATTAATAATAAAGAAAAATTAGCTCAAATGAAAGAAAACACTAGAATATTAGCAAAACAAAATTCTACCCAAGATATTTGTGATATATTACTTAAAAACTAAATTACTAAAAACAAGTTAATAGTAAATAATATATGTAAATATTTAAAAGTATACCTTATTATAATTAGATTAAAAGGTGTACTTTTATTTAGTTTTACATGTACTTAATCATTTAAATACAAAATATAAATATAACTTAATATAAAATATTTGTAACTATATATTTTAATAGTGTTTTATATTTTTATCTTAAAATTACACTTACTTCACTTAATATTTGTCGAACCGTTGCATTTTTTGTCGACCTTTGCTATAATTATTATATAATAATTAATAAAGGGGGATTTAACATGGATAAATCTAAAATTGACTTATATTTAACAACAAATGCAAAATATTTTGAACCATCAGCTATTCCAATAATTAGACAAAAAATGGAAAATGCTTCAGATGAAACATTATTAACTTTACAAGCAACAGAACTAAAAGATCCAACAGTATTATTACTTATATCTATTTTCTTAGGTTCACTTGGAATTGATAGATTTATGATAGGTGATACTGGAATGGGAATTCTAAAATTATTAACATGTGGGCTATGTGGTATTTTAACAATTATAGACTGGTTTACTATTAGCAAGAAAACTAAACAATTAAATCTTTCAAAAATAAGTATGATAATGTAATATGAGAAAAAAATATGATTTAATAAAATATATAATACTTAATATTCTGATATTAAGTATTATATATTTATCTTATATTAATAATTTTAGAATTTGCTTAACATATAATTTATTTAAAATACCTTGCCCTGGTTGTGGATTAACTACATCTTTAGTGTCTTTGCTGCATGGTGATATATTAAAGTCTTTACAATACAATATTTTAACAATACCTTTAATAATTACATATGCTTTTTTTAGTTTTTGGTATATATTAGATTTAATAAGAAATAAAACTACATTAAATGAATTTGTTTATAAAAATAAATCGAAATTAATATTTATTTGCATTATTATATTTATAATAGTTTCTATTAGAAATATTACAAATCCTTTATTATATAGTTAATCAATTAATATATAATAAAGGATTTATAATATCTTAATATATTTTTCTAATTTTATATATCCATTTGTTTTTAAACTTCCTTCTATTCCAATATTGTCTCCTAATTTTAACTCTCTATAAACTATATTCATTTGTCTTTTTTCTTTTAAAATAAAACTTTTCTTCTGTTATATGTAAACTGTTTTCGTCTCTTTTCTTAGTAATCTACAATAACACAAACTTTTCGCACTTTTCTTTGTTACGTAGTATTTTATCTGATATTTTTTCTAATTTACTTTCCTCATTTATATTAATTTAATTATTTTTAAGTTTAAATTTTTCATTTTTTAGGTAACCCTTTTTATATTATCTTTTTGCTTATTTTTATTATATTTTTTATCCTTGAGCTTCACTTATCTATAATTTATGTTTACTGATTGTATTCTGCTTTTATAATGTTTTTTATATTATTTTACATTTATTTATAATTTTTTAATTATCTTATTTATATGTTTTTAAATTATTTTTAATATATTTATTTGTTTTTTATTTTTGTTTATTTTTTACTTTTTTCTTATTCTATATGAAAATCTTAATTTTTGATAAAAATAAATTTACAGTACTTTTCTTTGGTAGTGGAGAATCCAGACTTGGTAAAACTAAAACAGCTCAAATATTTGAAAACTTTGTAAAAGAAACAATAACTAATAATATACAAATAATTGTGATCTCAGGTAAAAACTCTAAAATGAAAAATGCATTTGAAAATATAGTAATAAAAACCATGCACAAACATTAATATATATTTCTAACTTAGTCCTTACTAACCTAGTAGACTTACTACTTCTGAAAGTTTAGTTTCTAACTTACCTATGATCATTATTAATCCAATACCTAGTTAAGAAGAAAATGCAAATTTTTTTAGAAATATAGGAATCGCTGTATGGATTTAAAAAACATATATCTCTAAAGAAATAATAAAAAACTTACTAAGTAACAAAGAGAAATTAGCTCAAAATATTTGTACTGTTATATTTAAATAATTTCATAGAAATACACTTTATAATAAAACAAATTTATAAAGTGTATTCTTTTATATTTCTCTTCTTCCCTCTAAAGCTTTAGTTAAAGTAATTTCATCAGTGTATTCTAAATCTCCACCAACAGGTATACCATGTGCTATTCTTGTAACCTTTACACCTAAAGGTTTAATAAGTTTAGATAAATACATAGCAGTAGCCTCACCTTCAACTCTTGGGTTAGTAGCTAAAATAACCTCTTTTACCTCTCCGCCCATTAATCTTGAAAGTAATTCTTTAATTTTAATATCATCAGGCCCTACTCCATTCATAGGAGAAATAGAACCATGAAGCACATGATAAACACCCTTAAATTCATGTGTTTTTTCCATAGCAATAATATCACGCACATCTTCAACTACACAAATAATACTTTTATCTCTTTTAGGATTACTACAAATATTACAAGGATCTGTATCAGAAATATTAAAACAAGTACTACAATACTTTAAATTCTTTTTAGCATTAATAATTGAAGAAACAAATTCATTTGTTTCTTCTTCTGAACAATTAAGCATGTAAAAAGCAAGTCTTGCTGCTGTTTTATGTCCTATACTTGGTAATCTTTCAAAACTCTCAATTAACTTTTCTATTGATGGTGAATATAATGACATCCTTTATTCCTCCAATTATTACTACTTATAAGCCTAATCCTGGTATATTATATTTACCAAGAGACTGAGCTTGTGCTGAATCCACTTGTCTTAAAGCCTCATTAACACAAGTTAAAACTAAATCTTCAAGCATCTCTACATCATCTGGGTCAACAACATCTGGTTTTATTTTAATTTCTTTAATAACCTTCTCACCAGAAACTTTAACACTCACAGCTCCACCACCACTTGAAGCCTCAAATTCTTTAGAAGCAAGTTCAGCTTGTGATTTCTCCATATCTGCTTGCATTTTTTTTGCCTCTTTCATTAAATTACCAAGGTTCATACCTCCAAAACCTCCCATACCACCTGGGAAACCTCCTCTTTTTGACATTATAAATTCCTCCTTAAAATTAATTTTTGTTTTTCTTTTTGCATTTTTTCTTCTTTTTTACATTTTTTTGCTATTATATAATTCTTCTAACCATTTAATATTAATCAATAACATTAAAAGGAATATTAGAATTATCAGCTAAATTCTTTAAACTTTCTTCATTAGACATTTTATGAACACTGTTATTTCCTGAAATATATTTAATTTGCATAGGCTTGCCACAAGCCATAGAAACTAAAGTAGAAATTTCTTTTATATTTTCCTGTCTTTCTAAAACAGTTTTCCCAAAAGAATTCATACCATTAGGAAACTCAATACCAACAGTCATATCATTAATAGGAGTTATCTTTGTTCCTTCTAAACTAGTAAATAAAACTCTTTTACCATTATCTTTTAATTCATTTAAAATTTGTGGCCAATACTCCTCTGCTTTATTAGAAAACTTAGTAGCTGTATCCTTTGGCTTAGGTATTACTATATTATTAGTAGTATTTACTGTATTTGTATTGTTTTGTAAAGCTCTGTTTATTTGTTCGTTACTTTTAGTAATTACATTATTTATACTTGGTTTCATATTAGAAACTGTATTGTTATTAATTGTAATTCCTTTACCAGATTTTAAATATTTTTCTATCTTTTCTACTCTCTCTTCTAAATTAGAACTATACTCCGCTTCTTTATTACAAAGCTTTATAATTCCCGCTTGGAAAACTATATTTTTTTGAGTAGACCATTTAATATCACTTGCAAGTTCTGATAATTTATATACTAAATCTATTAGCTTTTCTTTATCAACTTTATTTGCCAACTCCTCTATTTGTTTTATCTCATCATCAGTATATAGATCTAATTTACTAGCAGTTTTAAAAACTAAAATATCTTTAACATATTTAATCATTTCCCATAGTAAATTAGTAATATCTTTACCTTCGTTTAAAACTACATCTATTCCTTTAATTGCTTTATCAACATCATAAGTTATAATACCTTCAACAATATTATGAACATATGTAATTTTAGGGATACCAACTAAATCTCTAATTTTGTTTTCATCAATCTTATTTTCTCCATCTTGAACACATCTTTCTAAAATAGATAAAGCATCTCTCATAGCTCCTTCTGCTAAAACTGCTATCATATGCATAGCATCATCTGTTATTTGAATATTACTTTCACTACAAACAACCTTTAGCCTTTTTATAATATTATCATTAGAAATTCTTTTAAAATCAAACCTCTGACATCTTGATAGAATTGTAGCTGGTAACTTTTGTGGTTCAGTAGTAGCTAAAATAAATTTAACATGTTCTGGTGGCTCTTCTAAAGTTTTAAGCAAAGCATTAAAAGCCCCTTGAGATAACATATGCACCTCATCTATGATGTATACCCTGTATTTTGCTTTTGTAGGTAAAAAATTAACCTCTTCACGAATTGCTCTAATATCTTCAACACTATTATTAGAAGCAGCATCCATCTCAACAATATCTGTAAGAGAACCGATTAATTGCACCTTTGCAAATCTCACACTCATTACAAGGTTCACCGTCTTTTGGGTTTAAACAATTAATTGCCCTTGCTAAAACTTTAGCAGCAGAAGTTTTACCAGTACCTCTACCACCATTAAATAAATAAGCATGACCAACTCTTTGTGCAATAATTTGATTTTTTAATGTTCTTGTAATATGTTCTTGACCAACTATTTCAGAAAATGTAAGTGGTCTAAATTTTCTATAAAGTGCTGTGTATGCCAATTTTTATCACATCCTTATATAAAAAATGGTAAATACTCCTAAATCTCTCTATGGAAAGTCTCCACATAAAGATTACTATTTATTGCTGCTTCCTTCCGGACCTGACAAGGTTCATAGGTCTTTATTGGATCCTCTCCATACAAAGATTTAAGGTACATACCATGTGTATTATATAATTATTTTTCTATTTAATCAAGTAAAATTTAAATTTACATTTAAAATTTTCTTATTTTTTTCTTTCTTTTTTATTTTTATACTAGTTTCTATTTATTAATTCTTGGTTCTTTTAAATATAATATTATCTAAATCAGTAATTTCTTTAGAAGATGTACCATTTTCCACAATACCATCTATTGGTAAATCTAACGCTATATTTGTTTTATATTCTTTACCATCTTCTGTTGATAAACTTAAATCAAATGTTAATTTACATTTTAAATCTTCTTCATTTACATTACTACTTTTTAACAATTGATTTGAAATTATCTCATTACTTGTAGATATATCAGACACATATTCAGCTACATTATTATTTGCATATCTAAAGAGAACAACTCCGCCTTGGTTTCCAATAACTAGGTTTTTAAGGTCTGCCTCTAACCCTCCTGTATAATCCAATTCTTGTATTTCATTTTCCTCTGTATTACTAAAATTAGCACCACTTTCAAGTACATTAGGTCTATAAAATTTAACTGTACCTATCTCCTTTACTTTTTCTACATTAAAATTATTTATTTTAATATCTCTTATTGCTTCTTTTTCTGCATAGTTACTATTTTTCTCTATGTATATATAAATATCATTATTTTGATTTATATCAAAAGCCCAATTAGTACTTTGTCCTTCTACGTTTTTATCTACTCCATCTGATGTACTTACTACCGTAATCTTACTAATCTTAAAAGGCATATTTGTCTCACCTTCTACTTGGTACTTTAAAACCATTATCCCTGCAATAAACATTATAACAGCTATTATTACAATTATCATACAAATATGGAATGCTTTAGTAGTTGTTAGATATTTTATTTTATCTTTCATAATTCCTCCTATATTTAGGTTTTGTCAGATTCATTTATTTTTTTATATTTCTAAGCTCTTTAAAAAAATCTTTTAAAACTTTTTCACATTCTTTTTGTAAAATTCCTTTTTCTACTTCCACTTTATGATTAAACTTATAATCAAATAGATTCAAAACAGAACCTGCCGCTCCTGTTTTTTCATCTAAAGCTCCTATATATATTTTCTTAATCCTTGAATTTATTATTGCACCAGCACACATTGAGCATGGTTCTAATGTTATATACATTTCACAATCTAAGAGCCTCCAAGCATCTAATTTTTTACTTGCTTTTTCTATCGCTAAAATCTCAGCATGTTTTGTTGTATCCTTTTTAGTTTCTTTTAAATTATGTGCTCTTGCAATTATTTTACCATTTTTTACAATTACTGCTCCTACTGGTACTTCTAATTTTTCATATGCCTTTCTTGCTTCTTTTAAAGCTTCTTTCATAAATTTTTCTTTATTTTCCATAAAAATTCCTTTTTATTTATCTTTTTACTTTTATGATTATAGAATAATTATTGTGAAAAGTCAAATGCAACAATAACTTAAAAAAAGATTTATTTTCTAAACTTTTTATTTTAAAAAACATTAAAATATTTGACTTTTCTAAACTTTTGGTTTATAATAAAAAATAACTTAGGAGTAAAAATCAAATAAATTAATAAATATTTTTATAAATAGACTAAACAAAACTATCGCTTTAGGAGGAATAACCCCTATTGAAAAGCAAAAAGTTGAAAACAATATATCTTTCCTATCACAGACATTCTAAAAAATGTTTGTTGTTGGAAAAATAAGTTCTAGGCTACCTTTTTTTAGTAAAAAAATACACTACAAATTTACAACAAAAAAATTAATATTCAAATTATTCTTGATAGGGTTATTTATTACCAGGAAAAATTATAAAAAGGAGAAAATAATATGAACAATAACTGGACTAGTAAACCTACTAAAATAAAAAATTGGGAAAGAGCTATTGACTATGTTATGTTTGTAGACGAGAACGGTAATAGTGATGTAAAAGATATTTTAAAATGTTTATCAAAAAATGAACAAATAGATATTAACAATAATTTTTTTACAGTTACAGGTGTTATATTTACACGAGCACAATATATAGTTGCAAAAAATAAATTAAATGAAATAAAATTAAAATATTGGAAAAATGGAACATATTTATATAAAGAAAATTATTTGCTTAAGCACTATCAATTCAATGTATATAATACAGCAATGTGTTTCTTATTACAAAGATATATATATGTTATGCCTAGTAATTGTACTGGTCTTGTAATGTTAGAAGCTAGAGGAAAAGACGAAGATTATCTTTTACTTAATGAGATGAAACATATTATTTTTGAAACTGGAATAAAAAACATTTCCTCAGATGAATTGCAACAAAAAATTGCTGGGATATATTTTAATCCTAAATGGTCTAAATGCTATGATGACACTTTTGCTGGTTTAGAAATCGCAGATTTAACCTCTTACCCAATACATAAATATGTAAGAAATAAAGTTAAAGACAGAGCCTTTACAATACTTGAAAAAAAGATAGATAAATACCCCAACTATGAAAATAAAGGTATAAAAATTTTCCCATAAAAATAGTAGCCGACATAATCAGCTACTACCGTCCGCACAATTACGAACCCCGTTGAGATAACTATTACTAGTGTCTCTACTATTAATATTATACATTTTATTTTTAAAAAATGCAAGTTTATTTGTAAAATAGTAAAAATTTAATATAATTGAAACATAATTGAAATATTCAATAAAATAGATAATGTACTCCATCGACAAATTTTGTACGCTATCTATTTTTTCTACTACTTATATAAGCAATTTTTATTACTATACTATAGAAAACTTCCTTATACACATGGCGAAAATTTATTTAAATAGGTTGCTAATATAATTGATGATATATAATTACCCGAAAATTACCCATATTTCAAATAGCAACCCTTGAAACATTTAATTCTCAAGGGTTATATTATTTTTATTGGTGTACCAGAAGGGACTCGAACCCCCTACCTCTTCCTTAGGAGGGAAGCGCTCTATCCTGGTGAGCTACTGGTACATTAATTTAATTTTATAACAAATTAATTATAAGATAATTTAAAGGAAATGTCAAATGTTAAAAGAAGGTTAAACACCTTCTTTTAACAGCCTTCTAATCTTTTTACCACTTATATATTCAATTGTTGGAATACTAAGTAACATTTCAGTTTTTACAAGCTCTATGTATTCTTTTTCGTCTTTGATATTTTTTTCTTTTATCATTTGTAGAGATTTTTCATATGCTTCTTTATAATTCATAAGCATCATCTCCTCATCCTTTTCTTTTATATATTTTATCATATTTTTTATAAAAATGTTGTCGAAACTTGTCATTTTTCTAAGATATTTTTACATTTTTCAAAATGAGACAAAAATTCCCCGTCCCTTAATGTCTCATTTGACATATCTGTTATAATATTATGGGTGATAAAAATGCAAAGAATATTGAGTGATTTTAGAAAAGCAATAGAAGAATATAAAATGATAGAAGAAAATGATAAAATTGCAATATGCTTATCAGGAGGGAAAGATTCCATAACAATGCTACATGCTTTTAAAGCATTGCAAAGGTTTTATCCTAAAAAATTTGATATAATTGCAATAAGTATTAATCCAGGTTTTGAGTTTTTTGACACTTATTTTTTACAAAAAATTTGTGATGATTTAGAAATACCACTTTTTATAGAAAAAAGTAATGCAAAAGAAATTGTTTTTGATATAAGAAAAGAGAAAAATCCTTGTTCTTTATGTGCTAATTTAAGAAGAGGTGTTATAAACTCTGTTGCAATTAAAGAAGGTTGTAATAAAATTGCTTTAGGTCATAACCAAGATGATGTTTTAGAAACTTTTTTATTAAATCTATTTTATACAGGAAATATTAGTACATTTGCTCCTAAAAGTTATATGGATAGAACTAAAATAACTTTAATTAGACCTTTAATCTATACTCCTGAGAAAAATATTAAAAGATTTATTAAGAAAAACAATTTATCTGTCATGCCTAAAGTCTGCCCTATGGATGGTAAATCTAAGCGTGAAGATATGAAACAATTAATTTTTAATTTAAGCAAAGACATTCCAATGATTAGAGCAAATTTATTCGGAGCAATACAAAGAAATCTTCCTGATTGGAAATTAGATAATAATAAATAGTGAAAAACAGTTTTTAGTTCATTTCTAAAAACTGTTTTTATTTTTTCTTTTTTTGTTTTATTTTTTCTTTTATTTTTTATTTTATTTTTTCTTTTATTTTTTATTTTTTTTCTTTTCTTTTTTACTTTCTCCTTATTTTTTGTTTCTATTTTGTCTTTTCTCTTTTTTGTTTTATTTTACAATTGCTACCATTGCATTTTTTAATTCTTCTAATTTTCTATTAGCATCTTCATCAGATGTTCCTTTTACACCCATATATAATTTTATTTTAGGCTCTGTTCCTGATGGTCTTACACAACACCAAGCATCATCTTCTAATTCGTAATATAAAACATTAGATTTTGGAAGTCCTGTTTTCCTTATTTCTCCTGTTTTCATATCTTTAACTATATCTTTTTCAACATCTTTAAATTCTAATACTTTATAATCTCCTATTTTTTCTATATTTGTATTTCTCATATTTGTCATCATCTCTTGTATTTTTTCAGCACCTTCTGCTCCTTCTAATACAATTGATACTTGTGTTTCTTTATAATATCCATATTTTTTATAAATATCTTCCATTGCATCCCATAGAGTTTTTCCTTTAGATTTATAGAAACATGCCGCTTCGCATAGTGCCATTACTGCTGCAATACCATCTTTATCTCTTGCATAATCTCCTATTAAACAACCATAACTTTCTTCAAAACCGAATACATAAGTTTTATCTTTATTCTCTTCTGCCTTTTTCATAACAGCCCCTATATTTTTAAATCCTGTTAAAACTTCTATACACTCTAAACCATATTCTTTTGCTATTGCTCTTGTTAAGTTTGATGATACTATTGTTGTTATTATCATACCGTCTTTTGGAAGTATATTTTTTTCTTTCATTTGTGATATTCTATATTCTGCAATTAACAAAGCTGACATATTTCCTGTATATTCCATATATTTACCAGTTTTACTGTCTTTTGCAAAAATACCTAATCTATCAGCATCTGGGTCTGTTGCTAATACTACATCTGCATCTACTTTATTAGCTAACTCTAAAGCTAATTTAAATGCTTTTTTGTCTTCTGGGTTAGGATAACTAACTGTTGGAAAATTTCCATCTGGGTCTTTTTGTTCTGGTACTACATATACATTTTCTAAACCTATTTCATGTAAAAGTCTTTCTGCTATTGTGTTTCCTGTTCCATGAAGTGGTGTATATACTACTTTTAAAGTTTTTCCTTCTTCTTTTACAATATCAGGGTTTAATACTTTTGATTTTAATACACTTAAGTATTTATCGTCCATTTCTGTTCCAACGATATTAAATAACCCTTTTTCTTCTGCTTCTTTTCTTGTTATTTCTTTTATTTCACTATAATTTTCAACTGCTCTTACTTTTGCTATTATATCTTTATCTCTTGGAGCTACTATTTGTGAACCATCATCCCAATATACTTTATATCCATTATATTTAGGTGGGTTGTGGCTTGCTGTTATCATTACTCCTGCTGTACATCCTAAATTTCTTACTGCAAATGATAATTCTGGAACTGGACGTAAATTTTCAAATAAATATGTTTTAATTCCATTTGCATTTAATATTAAAGCTGTTTGCATACTAAATTCTTTTGACATTTTCCTAGAATCATAACTTATTGCAACACCTTTATTACCTGTTCCTTGTTCTACAATATAGTTTGCTAAACCTTGTGTTGCTTTTCCTACTGTATATTTATTCATTCTGTTTGTACCTGCACCTATTACACCACGAAGTCCTGCTGTTCCGAATTCTAATTCTTTATAAAATCTATCTTCTATTTCTTTTTCATTATCTTTAATTTCCAATAACTCTTTTTTGGTTTCTTCGTCAAATTCCGGACTTTCACACCATTTCTTATATTCTTCCATATAATTCATAATAAATTCCTCCCTTATTAATTTTGGCTGTTTTTTGACCCCGTCCCCAAAAACAGTTTTTTAATCTAATTTATAAAATTTTTTATACAATTCTCTTGCTGTTGATGGGCAATCTACACCTGCTGAATCAGCATTTTTTACTGGTGCAAATTCTTCTTCTCTTTTTACTCTTAAAATTGCCATATCATCTACTTCACTAAATGCATCAAATAAGAATGCTTCAAATTTATATGCATTAGGAGAATCAGGTACTACTAAGTTTCCATCTTTATCTATATATTTTGCTTTTTTATATGCCACATGGTATGGAAGAGGCTCTCTTCCCATTCTTTCTACTGCATCTACACTAAATAAGTTACATAGAATATGAGATTCACCATATAATAATTCTCCATCTTTATCTGTTGCTTCTGCCATTTCATCTGTTATTTCTGTATATTCTATTACATTAGGTTTTCCATTTCTTCTACAAAATACTCCTACTCTTTCATGTGGATTTGCTTTTACTACTGATTTACATGCAACTGTTACTTTTTTATCTATTGCAATTCCCATAAGTACTGGGTCTACCATTTTTACTAAGCAATTGTCTACTCCACCAATAAATACCCATTCTATTCCTAATTCTCTCATTTTTTTAGTCATTCCTGTTTTTACTAATGACTCATAAATTCCTCCATGTCCATCTGCTGCAAGTTTTATTAACCCATCTTCTCCAATTAAAATTTTCCCTTCTGTATCCATCATTGGAAGTTCACCTTGGATAAAGAAAAATAAGTTTTTATCTTTTTCATATCCAAAATATTTATTTTCTTTAAAGAATTTTTCTGTTTCTGCATTATTTTCTTTACTTGTCATTATAAACCATGGTATTGTTACTCCATATTTCTTTCCTTCTTCTTTTATTCCATCACATAATAATTCAAATAATGATTTATGTGAGTCTAAACCTATATCATATGTTCCTTTTGGTCCTGAATGTCCAAGTCTTGTTCCTTGTCCCCCTGCCATTGTTACTGCTGCTAATTTTCCTTCTTTTATTGCTTTTTTTCCGATTTCTTCATAATATTTAAATTTGTCTCCTAATTTGAATTTATCTAAATAGTCTATTGGTGTAATTTCGTCTTTGCTATTTTTTATTTCTTTTTTTGTACTTTCATATAAACTTTTTACAAGTTCAAAATCAATAGCATTTATTTGTTCTATTAATTTCTTTTTGTGAACTTCATCTAATGTATCATAATGATTTAATAGATGCTCTTGTCCATATTTTTTTAAAATAGCTTTTTCTTCTCCTAAATTATCATCCATTTGAATTTCTCCTTTTTGTTTAAGTTTCATATATATTTATGTACTCTTTATATATATATGTATATTTTATATACTATTTTTTTAAAAATATCAACCTTTTTTCTTTTTTTACAGTAAAAAAGATTAAATTATTTTTAAATTTGTTATATTTTTTCTATTTAAGATTAGAAACTATGCATAATACATAGTTTCTACTTTATTTAAATATTTCCATTTTTATTTCTTTTCCATTACATACAAATACCATTTTTGTTATGTTCTTAAATCCTCTTTCTTTAAGTTCTTGTTCATATTTTTTGTCTTTTATTTGTTCTTTTGCTTCTTTTATCTTTGCTTTTACTTCTTTTTCTTCCATACTTTCTATTATTTTAAATTCCATTATAAAACTATTACTTTCTTTTTCTTTTGGTTCTAACATTATATCATATCTTCCATATCCTGATTCTCTATTTGATTTTACATAGTAACTGTCTTTTAAACCAACTAGCATTCCTAATATAAATGCATGGTAGAAACTTTCTGCTGTATTTTCTCCTACATCAAAATAACTAAACATTTCTATCACTAATTTCTTTAACTTTCTTTCAAAATCTTCTAATTTTAGATTAACTAAATCATTTAATATACTTCTTAAATCTTCTCCTTCTACTTGATGGCTAAACCATTCTCTTACCATTCCTCTAAATAAATCTTTTATTTCATTATTAGGTAGAGCTACTTTATATAATCTTTCTTCTAAATTTACTGTTTCTATTACTTTTAAATATCCTGTTTGTAACATTAATCCCCAGATATTTTCTTCTCTATTTTCTATCCCTACTATTATTGTTTCTAAATCTATTGTTACTTCTACTGGTTCACCATTTAATAAACTTATCATTTTTTCTTTTACTGCATTTGATTTCTTAAATGTCATTTTTATTAAATCATTTGAACTTGTATTTACCCAGTATGGTCTAAGTTCTCTTTTATTTAAATAATTTAGTATACTCCATGGATTATATATTCCTTCTACATTTCCTATTTTATACCCATCATACCATTTTTTTATTTCTTCTCTGTCTTCTTCTATGTTAAAATCAGATATTACTTTTTCCATTTCTTTGCTTGTTATTCCAAAATCATCTGCAAATTCATTGTCCATTATTGTATATACATTTAAATTATTCATTCCACTAAATATACTTTCTTTTGCAATTCTACTTACTCCTGTAAGTATCGTTTTTTCTAAATATGGATTATCTTTAAATGTTGCCCCATAAAATGATTTTAAAAACTTTATTGCTTCGTCATAATATTTTTCCACATATGCTGTTTGTAAAGGTACATCATATTCATCTACTAATAATATTACTGGTCTATCATAATATATATATAACATCTTGGATAATATTTTTAAGCTATTTATTAAATCTATATCTGTTGCCTCTGCTTTTAATATTCTATTAAATATAGCTTTTTCTCCTTCAGGCAATTCTTGGTTTTCTAATATATATCTATGCTCATAAAACATATCCATCATTATAGTTTTCATTTGCATTATCATATATTCATAATTCATTAATCCTGCATCTTTTAAACTTAAATATATTACAGGATAATATCCTAATTTTGATGTATAATATTCATCTTGTTCCATTATTTTTAAGCCTTTAAATAGTTCTTTACTATCTTTGCATTTTATATCAAAATAATATCTTAGCATACTCATATTTAATGTTTTTCCGAATCTACGCGGACGTGTTACTAATATTACTCCTGATTGGTTATCTATTATATCTTTTATATACATTGATTTATCTACAAAATAGTTGTTTCTTACTCTTAATGATTTAAAATCACTTATGCCTATTCCAATTCCTTGCATTTTTCTTCACCTCTATCTCTTTTTCTACATTTATATTTTACATGATAAACATGGAAAAATCAAGAAATTTTTTGAGGCATTCATTTTTCTATTTTCTTTTCACCCGTAGTGCTTAAAACAGTTTTATACCTTTTTGTTATTTCATTTATTTCTTCTCCTACTTCTTCTATATCATAACAATCAATAGTTTTTACATTCTCACTTTTTGTTATCCATTTTTCTATATTTTGATTTATATTTTTTATATAGTTTTCTTTTCCTTTTATAAATATTGTCATTTCTTTATTATTTTCTACTTCATTTTTTATTTGTTTGAATTTGTTTAGATCATCATTTTTCCAATTAAGATTAAATATTTTTTTCTTTTTTTCTTCATTTAAATTTATTTTTGATATTAAATTTTTTATTGTATTTTCTAAATCATTTTCTGTTAATATTATTATTTTTTTGTTTTTTTCTAATTCCTTTTCAATATAAGGTAAACTTATCATCTCAAAATGATAGTCACTTGCAAAAAATGCACATGTTTTTTCTTTTGTTTTTTGAATTTCTTTCATTAAAAAACCTCTCCTTTTTCTTTAAAACCATACGGAAATAAAGTTTTTTTAAAATTGCTTACTGGTAAATTTTACCAGTTTTTTACAAATATGTCAAGAATATTTCAAATATATTTCAAAAAAAATTTCGACATTTTTTTCAAAAAAATAAAAATAATTCTAATATGTATATATTTATTCTTTTTTGGTAATACTTAAATTACAAGAAGATTTTAGAAAAAAAGTTTTTTGGAGGTAACTCATGAAAAATTTATTAAAATTATTTAAAAATCCCAAGGTAAAAATGGTAATTATTCTTAGTTTTTTACTTTTTATATATACAACAATTTGTGCTTTTTCTTATGCTGAAAATGTCTCTTATGATATTTCAGAAAGTGTTTTTAGATTACATGTTATTGCAAATAGTGATTCTAAAGAAGACCAAGATTTAAAATACAAAGTTCGTGATAATTTAATTTCATATATGAATAATATTTGTAAAAATTGTAATAATAAAGAAGAAGCTATTAAAATAGCCACAAAACATAAAGAGGATTTTAAGGAAATTGCATTAAAGACTATCAAAGATAATGGTTATTCTTATGATGTTAATATCAGTATTGGTAATTTCCAATTTCCTACTAAAGATTATGGTGACATTTCTCTTCCTTCTGGTTACTATGATGCTTTAAGAGTTGAAATTGGAGAAGCTAAAGGCCAAAACTGGTGGTGTGTAATGTTTCCTCCTCTTTGTTTTGTAGATATTACTTCTGGTGTTGTTCCAGAAGAGTCTAAAGAACAGTTAGAAGACGATTTATCGGAAGAGGAATTTGCACTAGTTTCTGAAGATGACAACCCTCAAATTAAGTTTAAATTTAAAATTTTAGAATTTTTTAATGAAAATGGTTTTATTACTGCAAAAAAATAGTTGCAAATAGCTTTACTTTATGTTATATTAATAAGGAAAATAGAGTGTTAATAAGATACACTCTATTTTTGATTTGAGAAATATGAATTATGAATTATTTTTTATATACACAGGGGGAATTTAATTGGAAAAATTAGTAGTTTCAGGACCTACTCCTTTAAAAGGAGAAGTTATAATTAGCGGAGCAAAAAATGCAGCAGTTGCAATACTACCAGCTACACTTTTAATTGATGGTGTATGTACAATTGAGAATTTACCACATATTAGTGATATTGAAATTTCTTGTAAGATATTAGAAAAATTAGGTGCTAAGATTACATGGAATGATAAACATTCTATTACTATTGATACAAGAGAAATTAAAACAACTAAGGCTCCTTTAGATTTAACAAGTAAATTTAGGGCTTCTTATTATGTAATTGGTGCTATGCTTGGTAGAAAAGGTGAAATTGAAGTTGGTATGCCTGGTGGTTGTAAGTTAGGTGCAAGACCTATTGACCAACATATAAAAGGTTTTGAGGCTTTAGGTGCTTCTGTTACTGTTGAAAAAGGTAAGATTAATGGTAAAGCTAAAAAACTAAAAGGTGCTCCTATTTATATGGATATTGTTTCTGTTGGTGCTACCATTAATGTAATGCTAGCAGCTGTTCTTGCTAAGGGTACTACTACAATTGATAATGCTGCAAAAGAACCTCATATTGTTGATGTAGCTAACTTTTTAAATACTATGGGTGCTGATATTCGTGGTGCCGGTACAGATGTTATTAAAATCAACGGTGTTGAAAAGTTACATGGTAATGCAACTTATTCAGTTGTTCCAGATCAAATAGAAGCTGGTACTTTTATGCTAGCTGCTGTTGCAACAAGAGGTGATATTACTTTAAAAAATTGTATTACTAAACACTTAGAGTCTATTACAGCTAAAATTATTGAAGTTGGCGGAAATGTTGAAGATAATATTGATAGTATCCGTGTATGGTGTAATAAAAGACCAAGTAAGGCTAATATAAAGACCTTGCCTTATCCTGGTTTTCCAACAGATTTACAACCTCAAATGGGTGTTGTTTTATCTTTAGCCAATGGTAATAGTGTTATTAATGAAAGTATTTGGGATTCAAGATTTCAATATACTGATGAATTAAATAAAATGGGAGCAAAAATTACAGCAAATGGTAAAACCGCATTTTTTGAAGGTGTTAAAAAATTATACGGTGCTCCAGTATATTCTACAGATTTAAGAGCTGGTGCTGCTTTGGTTATTGCAGGAACTGCTGCTGAAGGTGAGACTGATATATATAATTTACAACATATTGACCGTGGATATGAAGATATTGAAGAAAAGTTTAGAAAACTTGGTGCTAAAATTAAAAGAGTAACAGAAGAATAAGGAAGTAAGAAACAATGTTTAATTTTTGTAGTTTATATAGTGGTAGTAGTGGAAATAGTCTTTTTGTTGAAACTAAAAATACTAAATTATTGATTGATGCTGGTGTTAGTTGTAAAAAAATTGAAACAGCTTTAAATGATATTAATATTGACCCTAAATCTTTAGATGGTATTTTAGTTACTCATGAACATATAGACCATGTTCAGTCACTGGGTACTTTATCTAAAAAATTTGATTTACCTGTTTTTGTTAATCAAGAGACTTTAGATAATATGCCTAAACAAAGAGATAAGATTTCAACAAATAATATACATTTATTTAAAGTGTCTGATAAATTTGAAATTGGGGATTTAATAGTAAAACCTTTTTCAATTCCACATGATGCTGCAAACCCTTGTGGTTTTAGTTTATGCAAAGATAATAAGAAAATAAGTATTGCAACAGATATTGGACATATGACCAATGATATTTTAAAGAATTTAGAAGAGAGCTTATTTATAATGCTTGAGGCTAATTATGATCCAGAGGTTTTAAGATGTTCTCCTTATCCTTTTTCTTTAAAGACAAGAATTGCTGGACCTACTGGTCATTTATCTAATGAAATTGCTGGGAAGACTATTTCTTATTTGATACAGTCTGGCTTAAAAAATGCTATGCTTGGTCATTTAAGTAAAGAAAGTAATTTTCCCGAGCTTGCTTATCAAACTGTTGTTGATGAACTTATTTCTAATAATTATAATGAAAATAATCTTAATTTATCTGTTGCTTTAAGGGATGCTCATAGTAAGGTTATTAATATTAAATAAAAACAAATTAGAAAATAAAATAAAAAAGTAAGGAATAAATATGCTAACTATTAATATTATTTGTATTGGTAAATTAAAGGAAAGTTATTTAAAAGATGCAATAAATGAATATTCTAAAAGACTTTCTAAGTATTGTAAATTAAATATTATAGAACTTCAAGATGAGAAAATTCCTGATAAATTAAATCCTAGTTTAGAATTAGATATTAAGGAAAAAGAGGCAAATAAAATTGTTTCTCACATTCCTAAAGATAGTTTTAAAATTGCTTTGGATTTAACTGGTAAGGAGTTTTCTTCCCAAGAGTTTTCTAAAAAATTAGATGATATTTCTATGGTAAATAGTAATATTTCTTTTATTATTGGTGGCTCTTTGGGTTTAACTAAAGAACTTTTAAATAATTGTAATTTAATAGTTTCTTTTTCTAAGATGACTTTTCCTCACCAATTATTTAGAGTGTTTCTTTTAGAGCAAATTTTTAGAGCTTTTAAGATTTCTAATAATGAGACTTATCACAGGTAATTTTTTATATACTTTGATTTTTATTTTAATTTGTAGAGAAAACAAGTTACAAAAATAGGAACCTAAAAGGAAAAAACTTTATTTTCTCTACAAATTTAATAACTTATTTATATTTTCTTTCTATTTCTTTTTCTACTTTTCCTTTTCATTTCTTTGCTTTCTAATTCTTTAATTTCCGCCAATATTTCTTTTGTTTTTTTATTTATTATTATTTTTCTTACTAATATATATATTAATATTAACTCAATTATTTTTAACATTTTATACACATCCTTTTGTTTTTATTTTATAAATTGAATTTTGAAAAGATTTTTCCAAAAATAAAATTTATGAATTAATGTATACTTATAATACTACTTTTTTATTATTTTTGTCAAGAAACTTTTGTGAATTTTTTGTGAAAAAATTCTATAAAAATAATCAAATAGCAAAAACTATTTGACTATGTTTTATCTAATTTTTTATTAGATTTTATTTTTATTTATATATTTTAATGTTATAACAATTATAATATATCTTATACTCTTCAATTCTTTCATATGGTACCGTTCCCTCATGTTCTTCAAATACATGTGTATGTCCTTCCAGTATTCTTGCAGGCGTGAAAAATATTAACAAAAAGTATATAAATATTCCTATTACTAGCATAACCTTTTTTCCAGATATTTTTTTACTTAATATTAATGTAGTTATATTTACTAATAAAAATATTATAATTCCCCATATATTATCCCATCCGTTTAATACAGGTAAATATATCCATAAATCTCCAAAGCCTATTGTTGGATCTAAAATACAATATAGTGCTAATATAAATAGATTATTTAGAAATACAATTAGTATTAATATATTATTTTTCTTTTCTTCTTTTTTCTTATTTTTATATAACATTACTCCACATATTACTAGTATTATTATTAAAATTAATATCACTTTTTCTTCTCCTTTTTTATTTTTATATTTTTTATTAAAATTCATCATCTAAAAGAAAATCAATTACATTTACATGTTTAATTCCATTGTAATCATATTTTCTATTATCTAATGTAATTACATATTTAGGATAATTATCATTTATAACATCATATGCACCGAATTCTCTTTTTTTAGTTTCTTCATCTGAAATACTATATGCAACTTGTATATATATTTTTTTATTAGGTTTTATAGCCACAAAATCGATTTCACCTTTTTTAGTTTTTCCAGAATATACTTCATAACCTTTTATATTTAATTCATTAAATACAATGTTTTCTAATGCATAGCAATCATCTATTTCTAATTTATGGTTTTTTATCTGTGCTATTCCTAAATCTGTTACATAGAATTTATTAAGTGTTTTTAACACTGCTTTTCCATGTACATCATATCTATATACTCTTTTAATTAATAATGCCATGCAAAGAGCTTCTAAATATGAATAAATTGTTAATGTTGATACTTCTCTTCCTTCACTTTTCAAATAGTTTTTAATATTTTGAGCTGAAAATTCTCTTCCTATTGTATCTACCACATATTGTAGTATTAAGTTAAATAAAGAAACATCCCTTATCTTTAGCCTTTCTACAACATCTCTTAATATTATAGAGTCAAAAACACCATACAAATAATTTTTTATTGCTTCTTCACTTTTAAACTCAAATCTATTAGGTAGTCCTCCCCATTTCATATAATCTTTAAATATATTTTCTGTTGACTTTGTTTTTCCTAATAATTCTAAAACTTCTTTATATGATAATGGACTTATTTTAAAAGAAACATATCTTCCAGACAATACTGTTGATAATTCATTTGAGAGTAATCTACTATTTGAACCAGTTATAAATATACTAAATTTTTTTGATGCTCTCAAAGAGTTTATAACTTTTTCGAATTTATCTACATATTGAATTTCATCAAAAAATAGGTAATACATTTTGTCATCTTTTACTTTGTCTTTAATATATTTATTTAATTTCTTATAATCTGTTAATTCTTCAAATTCTATAAATTCAAAATTAACATATATTATATGGTCTTCTTCTACTCCTTTTTCTTTTAATTCATCCATAATTTGTTCTAATATTACAGATTTACCACATCTACGAATTCCTACCAAAATTTTAATTAAATCACTATCATAAAATTCTCTAATTCTCTTTAAATACATTTCTCTTTTTAACATCTTCATCACCTATATTTATTATAATTTTTTCCAATACATTTGTCAAGTTATTTTTGTATATAAAAATAACTTTTGATTTTCTTAAATTATTTTTATATAAAAAAATATTTTCAAAATTGCATTTTGTATTATATAATATGATAAATATATTTTTATCAAAAAAGAATAGGAAAAATCCTATTCAAAATCAAACTTTTAAACATAAATTTTATAAAACTATTTTTTATCAGCTATTTTTTAATATTACCCTATAACCTATTCTATTTGAGCCCTGTCTTTTTATATAGTCTTTTTTCTTTAATTAATCAATTGCTCTTTTTACTGTGCCTAGTGCTATTCCAGTTTTTTCTGCCAATTCTTTTTGTGTTATATTGTTTTTATTTTCTATTTCTTTTAATACTAAATTTAAAGTGCCATTTATAGTGCCACTTGTACTTTTTAATAATTTCCAATAGCCTGTTTTATTTGAACCTTCCCTTTTTATATAACCTTTTTCTTTTAATTCCTCAATCACTCTTTTTACTGTGCCTAGTGCTATTCCAGTTTTTTCTATCAATTCATTTTGTGTAATATTGTTTTTATTTTCTATCTCTTTTAATATTAAATTTAAGGTGCCATTTATGGTGCCACTTATAGTGCCATTTATTGGTTCATTTAAAATATCATTTAAAGTATCATTTTTTATTTTTAATAATTTTCAATAACCTGTTTTATTTGCATCTTCTCTTTTTTGTAACCATTTTCTTTTAATTAATCAATTGCTCTTTTTACTGTACATAGTGCTATTACAAGTTCTTTATACTAATTATTTTTTGTTATATTATTGTTATTTTCTAATTCATTTAATATTAAATTTAAAGTATTATTTAAAGTGTCATTGATTTATTAAACCGCCACTTAATCCGCCATTTATTCCGCCATTTGCTAAATCTATTAAATCTTTTCATATATTTTTATTTCTTAATAATATTATTGTTATTTTAAAGTTTTCAATTTTTTATATAATGTTGTATTTTTCCTTTTTATACAATTAATTTAAGAAGCAAATTAAAAAGCATATAATATAGTATTTTATCATTTTACTAATTATATACTTTATTTTTAAAAAATTTTCCAATTCGCTTTGACCTTATTTCATAAGCCTCTATTTTTTTCTAAGTAATTTGCATATTTAATTAAACGACTTTAGCTTTCAGTTCTACACAAAGAAAGCTAAGCGGAAACCGAGGCAAGGACAGGTATTGTCTGGGCTATAGATGAGGCGGCTAGAAACTGCATTGTTAGAACCGGTGTAGCTGTAAGTGCCTCCTCTATGAACTCTGTTATCGGTAGAGTACGCCTCCATTGTCCATTCCCATACATTTCCTGCTATATCGTAAATGTTTTTTAATTGGTATTCTGGATTACTTCCTGTTGGAATAGTACCTCCTGTATTATAATTTCCTTTTCCTGTACTTTCTGTTAAATATTTAGCTAAATTTTCATCTTCTGAAATCCATCTCATTACTGCATCCCATTGCACTCCATATACTAAAGTACTAGTTACATTTGTATGTCCACTTTGAGTACTAAAATTTCTTGCTTTTTCTACTGCTCCTCCTAATTCTGATGTTTCTCCTGTCATTGTTCCGTCATTATTCCATCCTATATAGTTATATACAAATTTATTCTTTTTACTTAATACTTCATCTTCTATTGTTGAATTTTCATTTCTTTCTGTTTCTGTTCCTGCCTCATATCTTCCTATATAAAATCCTTTATTATCATTTACACTTTTATACATTTTTTCTACTTCTGTTGTACTATCTGTTCCATTTGCTGTTGGTTCATACATGTTATTTGTGCTCATTTGATCTGTTACAAATGTTCCTGTCCACCATTTTTGATCATCTGTTCCAAAATGTTCTCTTTTAAATTCTGTAAATTCTGGTACTGGTACCCATACAAATTGGTTACCTTCTGCTACTAAAGTTTTTCCTTCTTCTTCAGTATCAGTTGGATTATCTGAAATAACAAGCCCTTCTTCTATATTATCAAGTCCTGGAACAATCATAAATCCTTCTGGAATTATTGCTGTAGATCCTCCATTTGTATATTCTTTATTTCCTTCTCCTGGCTGTACTATTTCTCCTACTGTTGCTGTATTATCCTCTTCTTCTGGTGGAGTTGGAGTTGTTCCTGTTCCTTCTGTTATAGTTCCATTTGAATTTATTGTATACACTCTTTGGCTTTCAGTGAATGTTACTTTTATATTTTCCCCATCTTCTATTGCATCTGCTCCATCTTTTTCTAATTCTTTATCTAATTTATCAGCTGTAACTGTTCCGCCTTTTTCTTCTGCTTTTACTGCATTATATGCTAAGGCAATTAATTCTTTTTCCTCTGCTATGCTTGTTTCTTTTTTAGCATTTTGAGCTTGTGTAAGTATTCCATTCTCTCCTGTTAGCATTGCAATACTTACTCCTGCAAGGATTAGAAGCACTATGATTGTGATAACTAGTGCAATTAATGTAATACCTTTGGTTGATTTTAAAACATTATTCATATGATTTATTTCTCCTTTCTTTAGTATAATTATTTACTTATTTTTCTTTTTTATACTCTAATTAATATTTAGGTTATTTTTAAAAATAGTATATCCTTCTACGATTAAACCAAAGATATTTATAGAAATATTTAATTTTCAAAGTACTATACTATTTTTATAATAATATCTTAAATAATTAAAATACTATGTATAAAAAACAAAAATAAATTTTCAGCATTTTCAAGTGCTGTATTAGTTTTTATATGCTAAAAACATATATTATTTATATGCTCTTAGCATATGTTTATTTTATACAAACATAAGGTATTTGTAAATACTTTATGAGAAAAAAGTGTAATTTTTTATTATGAAATAATGTTTCACTTTTATTATAAAAATCTACAAACAATGTTACTAGCAATAATACCAACAACATCAGCAGTAAGAGCAGCTAAAAGTATATATCTTGTTTTTTTAACTTTAACACAACTGGTATATATAGCAATAGTATATAAAGTAGTCTCAGTAGCCCCCATAATGGTAGAAGCAATATTACCAATTAAAGTATCCACGCCAAAGTTTTTCATAAGATCTGTTGCAACAGCAATAGAGGCACTTCCTGAAATAGGCCTTAAGATAGCTAGTGGCATAAGTTCACTTGGAAAATTTAGTATGTTAAGAACAGGCGTTGTAATTTTAATAATTAAATCTAAAACACCAGAACTCCTCAAAGCCCCAATTGCAAAAAATAATCCAACCAAAGTAGGTAAAATACTAATAGTAGTTTTAAAACCATCTTTAGCACCATCTAAAAAACTATCAAAAACTTTATTTTTTTCCCTAATGCCATAAATAATAATAAACAAAATAACCATAGGCATAGAAACACTTGATAAAAAATTAATAAAATTCATATATACACTAATCCTTCCCTCTTGTAAATTTAATAACAAGTTTAGTAACAAAAATTCCAGAAATAGCAGCAATAATAGTAGCAATCCAAGTAGGAAAAACAATAGCTGTAGGATTATTAGAACCAAGAGAATTACGAATAGCAATAACAGTAGTAGGAATAAGTTGTATAGAAGCAGTATTAATAACAATAAACATCATCATATTATCAGACAAAGTGTCTTTTTTATTATTTTCATCTTGCATAGACTTCATAGCCTTTAAACCTAAAGGAGTAGCAGCATTACCTAAACCCAAAATATTTGCAACCATATTCATAGAAATTTCCTTTTTAATCTTTTTATTATTCTTAAGAGAAGGAAACAAAAAATTAAGAACAGGATTTAAAACCTTAGCAATATTTTTAACTAAGCTAGTACTACTTGCAATATTCATAATACCACTCCAAAGACACATACTACCAAGTAAATCAAAAGATAACTTAATCGCATCATTAGTACTTTCAAAAATAGAATTATTTAAATTATCTAATTTTCCTGTAAAAATTGCAAAAGAAAATGATAATATTATAAAAATTGGCCAAACTATATTTAACATACAATCACCATTTAATATTATTAAAAAATTATTGTTTTTATTACCCAATTTAATTGACCAACTTTTTTATTTGTGATATATTAATCTAAGTACATGGATTGTAAATATTTAACTTTTAAGGAGGATTAAGTTATGAAATCAACTGGTATAGTAAGAAAAATGGATGAACTTGGTAGAGTAGTCATTCCAATAGAAATAAGAAATCAGTTTAATATACTTGAAAAAGATCCTATTGAAATTTATGTAAAAGGGGATACTATTGTATTAAAAAAAGTAGAACAAAATTGTATCTTCTGTGGAAATACAGAAAATTTATTAGAATATCAAGACAAATTAATATGTAAAGACTGTTCTAAAAAAATAGGAAACTTAGAAAATAAAAAATAAAAAATAAAATGAGGCAAAAAATTTTAAAAATTCTTGTCTCATTTTTTATTCTCTAATTATTATTTTTCTTTTTTATTTACAAAAACTTTATAAATTTCATTTTTATTAACATTTCTATCTTTAGCAATTTTTTTAATAATATCTTTTTTATCAAAACCTTGTTTTTCATAATATTTATAATGTTCTTCAAGAGATAAATTATTAAGTTCATTTTCCTTTTTGGTAAAATTTCCTTCAATAATTAAAACCATTTCACCTTTTAAATTATCAGCTTTACTTAATAACTCATCAATATTACCTCTAATAAACTCTTCATGTATTTTAGTAATTTCTCTTGCTAAAACAACTCTTCTATTATCATCTAAAACATCTTTCAAATCTTCTAAAGTATTCTTAATTTTATGAGGAGCCTCATATAAAATAATAGTTTTATTAATATCTTTAATCTCACTTAACTTCTCTTTTCTGTTTTTCTTATTTAAAGGAAGAAAACCAAAAAAACAAAACTCTTTAGTACTAATACCTGATGAAATTAAAGCATTAATCATAGCACAAGCACCTGGAATTGGAACAATTTTTATATTTTCATCAATACATTTTCTAACAATCTCCTCACCTGGGTCACTAATACCTGGAGTACCTGCATCAGAAACCAAAGCTATGTTTTCTCCTTCTTTTAATTTATTAATTAAAAACTCACATCTAAACTCTTCGTTATGTCTATGATAACTAATCATAGGTTTAG
This sequence comes from uncultured Clostridia bacterium, assembly GCA_944387475.1. Classification (GTDB taxonomy): domain Bacteria; phylum Bacillota; class Clostridia; order TANB77; family CAG-508; genus CAG-269. The sequence continues at coordinate 2,862 of CALXFB010000022.1, read as the reverse complement.
AAATATTTAAATGGTTTAATAATTTTAAAGTGTGCCTTGTATCCTCAGCAGCAATTAAATCCGCTTCTTTTAAAACATTTATAGCTCTTAGAGTAATATCATCTAAATTACCAATAGGTGTTGCAACTAAATATAAAACACCTTTACAACTCTTTTCCATCTTATCTCCTACTCTTTCCATTTTCTTGGTCGTTTTGGGGACGGAGGAAAAAAACGACCTAAAAAAATATCATAATTTATTATAAATTTTTAAAATCTCATCTGTATAATTACCTTTATTATCATAAATATATAAATTTTCATCTATTTTCAAAAACTCATTTGCATTCTTTATAGCTTTAATTAAAACAAGTTTAGGTGGTTTATCTTTATTAGAAAAAACAAATCTAATTTCTTTTGGCTCTATTTTATAATTCCTTAAAAGATATAGAATATCAACTAACCTATCAGGCCTATGAACCATATAGAACTCACCTTTATCTTTTAATAAATCTTTTGTAACTCTTATAAAATCTTCTAAACTTGCTGTTATTTCATGTCTTGAAATTAATTTTCTTTTATCATCATTTATAACACCACTATTTTTCTTTTTATAAGGTGGATTTGTTATAATAACATCAAAAGTCTGATTTTTATAATATTTATTTAAGTTTAAAATATTATCATTTAAGACCTTAAACCTATCTTGTAAATTATTAAGTTTACTGCTTCTTTTAGCCATATTAGCAACTTCTTCTTGTACTTCTACTCCTATTACCTCTTTTAAATTAGTCTTTCCACATAACAAAATTGGAATAATCCCTGTGCCTGTTCCTAAATCTAAAACCATACTATTATCTTTAATGTTTTTAGCAAAATCAGATAACAACACACTATCTATTCCAAAACAAAAACCTTTTTCATTTTGTATAATTTTTAAACCTTTAAACTCTAAATCATCTATTCTTTCATCATCATATAATTCCATAATAATATCCTTTTTGAGACAAAAAGTCTAAAATTACTTTTTGTCTCATTTTTATATTAAATTTCTTCTATATATAATTTATCTACTACTGTTACAACAGTATATTTTCTTATATTTTTTAATGATTTTACCTCTTCTAAATTACTATATCTTTCTATTTGATCTCTTGCTTCTTTTTGTTTTTCTTTTAATCTATTTTCTTCTCCTTTTTTTAAGTATTTAAATTCTACCATAATAGAATAATAATTTTTAGTTAAATCTTTTGGTATTAACAATATGTCTGGATAATTTCTTTCTATTTCCATTTCTGATTTTACCCAAAACATTCTAAAATTCATCACTATACAATAAAATATTAATTTTACATACTTTTCATCAAATTTTATATAATCTCTATTTGATAAATTGTTTAAATATTTTTGCAATACATTTGTTATTTTATCTATTTTGCCTTCTATTGCAATTTCTTCTAATATTTCGTCATCGTCACTTTCTCCTATTTTTAAATTTGCATCTTCTTCTAAAATTTTTATAAAATATTCTGCATATATTTCCCTTATTGCTTGATTCGGTATACTTAATTCTACTTTTCCTAATCTTTCTCCTGTTATTGTTAAATAGCCCAAATAATAAAGCATTGATACCATTTCTGTCTCTTCAAATTCATCCTTCTCTGGGCTAAACTGCCTTATTAAACTGGTTAATATCGCTTCTCCAGATACTGTTTTCTCTATTATATCTAACCTATTTTCATTTTTACATAATCTTAGCATATTTCCTATTTTACTATAATCACTTGCTATATTTGTATCCACTAACTCTTCTGGTATTTTTCCAAAACTTGTATATCCATCTAAAAAATATAAACACATATTCGAATTATATAATCTTGTTTTAGCATCTTTTGAAAATTTATATCCATCATAATTTTCTTTCATTATTGGAAGTAACTCTTTTTGTTTTTTTCTATCTATTTCTTGTGATTCTATTATTTTAATTAATTCCTCTTCAGTAAACCCCATCATTTCATTAAATCTTGGGTCTTGTGTTAAGTCTTTTATTATATTAAATCCAGATGTCATACTGTCTAACGTTATAGGAGCTACTCCTGTTACGAATATTCTATCTACTACACTTTCTGTTCCCCTTTTTAATGCTTCATACCATTTTCTTACTTTTCCATTTTTAGATATTATATTTTTAAATTCTTCTGTTTTAAACCCTAACAACTCATTTGCGAAATGATCATATTCATCTATTATTACATATATCTTTTCATTTCTCTTTTGTATATAAAATGCTTTAAATAAATTACTCAATATATTTTCAGCTTCATCGTCATCATTTATATAAAAATCCAAACCATAATTATCTACAAAAAATTTTATTGAGGAAGCAACTTCTTTTCTAAAACCTTTTATTGTATTCTCTTTATTATCTGTGTCTATTGCTGAAAAATTAAATCTTAATATATAATAACTGTTTTTCATTTTAGTTGGATTTTTTCCTATATATGTTTCTTTAAATAGTATTTCAAACTTATCTTCTTTTTTAATATCATAATAATTTTCTAACATACTTGTAAATAATGTTTTTCCAAATTTCCTTGGACGTAAAAACATTACTCTTTTTTGAGGTAAACCTTCTAATTTTTCTATATAATTAGTCTTATCTACATAATAATAATTTTCTTCTATTAATTCTTCATAATTACTTATTCCATATGGTATTTCTTTCATCTTCTATACCTACTTTCGTTTTTATTTTTACAATAATATTTTACTATAATAACAATGAAAAATCAACTTAAACCATATCTTTGATAGTGTCAAGTTATTTCGGGAAAATTTATTAAAAAATTTTTACCCACAAAATTGCTCTACAAATAAGCTGTT
>CALXFB010000021.1 GCA_944387475.1 uncultured Clostridia bacterium | reverse complement strand
TGTAAATGGAGCATTAAATATATTAAGAAAATATATAAAAGAAGTCTTTAGTCCAAACCTAGAAATAGCGATGGATAAGGCCAAAAAACAACGACCATTAAAGAAAAGGGTTGCCTAAAATTACTTTAGGTGGAAACTTAAAAACAACGTCTTTATAAAGAATTTAGCACTATTTAATTAAAATAGTGCTAGGGACGGAAATTTTAATTTCCGTTTTGTTCCAATAAAATAAATAAAATTATTCTTAAACATTGATAAAATAATAAATTTAGTGTAAAATATTATTGCAGGAAGGAAGAGAAAAATGAAGGAAAATTTAGAAAAGCTGGTAAAAGAAGTAGAAAAAGATTTAAAATTGGAGTTTCAGGAATTAGATAGAATATGTGAAATAAATAGTAGAAAAGTTTTAGAGGCTTTTCAAGAATGTGATTTGCAAGAAAGTCATTTAAATAGTTCTACAGGATATGGAATAGACGAACCTGGAAGGAATAAAATAGAAGAAATATATAGCAAAATTTTTAAAGCAGAAGATGCATTAGTAAGAACACAATTAATATCTGGAACACATGCGTTAGCAGTAACTTTATTCCGGTTTATTACGCCCAGGAGACACAATGATAAGCATAAGTGGAGCACCATATGATACCTTGCAAACAGTTATAGGAATAGGTGGAGAAGAAAGCAAAAGTTCACTAAAATCGTTTAATATAAATTATGAACAAATAGATCTTGTAAATAATGATTTTGACATAGAAAAAATTAAAGAAAGATTAAGTAAAAAAGATGTAAAATTAGTAGAAATTCAAAAATCAAGAGGGTATTCGACAAGGAAAAGCTTAACAATAGATAAAATCGAAAAAGTAATATTAGAAATAAGAAAAGTAAATAAAGATGTAATAATAATGGTAGATAATTGTTATGGTGAATTTGTAGAAGATAGAGAACCAATAGAAGTAGGAGCAGATATAGCGGTTGGATCTTTAATGAAAAACTTAGGGGCAGGAATTGCAACATCAGGAGCATATATTGTAGGTAGAAAAGATTTAATAGAACTTTGTGCAGAAAGATTAACATCACCAGGAATAGGTAAAGAAATTGGCCCATCTTTAAATCAAAATCCACTACTATTAAAAGGATTGTTTTTTGCACCATCAGTTGTAAGAAGTAGCCTAAAGACTGCAATATTTGCAAGTAGATGTTTAGAAAAATTAGGTTATGATGTAGAACCAAAATACAATGAAAAAAGAGGGGACATTGTACAAACTTTAAGATTAGGAACAGAAGAAAACTTGGTAAAATTCTGCCAAGGGATACAAAAAGGTTCACCAATAGATTCTAATGTTTTACCATATCCAGGAGATATGGGAGGATATGAAGATAAAGTAATAATGGCAGCTGGAACATTTACACAAGGTTCAACAATTGAACTTAGTTGTGATGGACCAATAAGAGAGCCTTATATTGCATATATGCAAGGAGGTCTAACATATGAATATGGTAAGCTTGGAATATTAAAAGCTATTGAGTTTATGCAAAAGTAAAAAAAGAAAGGGAAAGGAAGAGAAAAATGGTTATTGTATTAGTTTTATTAGTTTTTATTGTACTTATAACATTATTATTAGTTTTTGGAGGAAAATCACAAAGAGAGGAGAATAGAAAACAAGAAAAAATATTAAAAGAAGCTCAAAAAAGAGCAAAAAAAGAAATTAAAGAAAAGAAAGAAAATATGAAAAGTGCAAAACAAGAATACAAAGATCTATTTAAGGAAATGGATGAAGAAGAAAAAGATGATAATGAAGATGAATTAGAAGAATTAGAAGATGTAGAAGAAGATTATGATAATGAAGAAGTTTATGAAGAAGATGATGAAAATGATTATAATGAAGAAATAGAAAATGAAGAAGATGAAACACAAGTAGAAGAAGAAAATAATATTGAAATTGAAAAAGAAAACAAAGAAACATTAGGATATATAAATGGCGATGATGAAGTAGAAGAAGATACAGAAGATTTTATAATAGAAGAGCCAGTAAGTGAAAACCAAAAAGAAAATGATGATAACTCAGGAATAGAATGGTTTATTCCAGGATTAGAAGAAGAAAATAAAGAAATAAAAGAAGAAAAAAAGACAAATGAAAAGTCAAAAGAGAAGAAAACTAAAAAAGAAGAAGAAAAACAAGAAGTGAAAGAAGAATTAAAAGGAGAAGCAAAAGAGGAAATTTCTATAAATGATGAGTTAGACAGATATATGAAAGAAGCACAAGCAAATAATATAGGATATTTAAATGGAGATGAACCAGAAGAGACAAAAAAAGAAGAAAAAACTAAAACAGCTAAAAAAACTACAAATAAAACATCAAAAACTAAAAAAACAACAGGAAGTAAGAAAACAGAAGGAACAAAGAAAAATACAAAAAGTAAAACCACAAAAAAAGAGGAAGAATAGAAATGAAAACAATAGTAATAGGTGGAGGACCAGCAGGAATGATGGCAGCAATAACAGCCAGCCAAAACGGAGATAAAGTAATTTTAATTGAAAAAATGAAATCATTAGGAAGAAAACTATTGATAACTGGAAAAGGAAGATGTAATATAACATCTTCTTTACCTATTGAGGATTTTATAAAAAATACTCCAGGAAATGGTAAGTTTTTATATAGTGCATATCAAAGTTTTACAAATAAAGACATAATAGAATTCTTAAAAGAAGAAGGATTAGAAGTAAAAGAAGAAAGAGGAAATAGAATTTTCCCTATAACAGACAAATCACAAGATGTACTTGATTGTTTTATTAAAAGGTTAAGAAAAAATAAAGTTGAAATTCATTATAATGAAGAAGTAAAAGAAATTTTATATAAAGAAAATAATGATGAAAAGATTGTAAGAGGAGTAAAAACAAATAAAGAAGAAATTTTAGCAGATAAGGTGATATTAGCAACAGGAGGAAAAAGTTATCCACTAACAGGTTCAACAGGAGATGGATATAAAATAGTAGAAAAACTGGGACACAAAATAAAAGACATAAAACCATCTTTAGTACCATTAGAAATTTACGAAAAAGAAACTTGTAAAGAGCTACAAGGATTAAGTTTAAAAAATGTATCAATAAAAATAATAGATGAAGAAAAAAATAAAATAATATTCCAAGAATTCGGTGAGATGTTATTTACACATTTTGGAGTGTCAGGACCAATAATACTCACAGCATCAGCTAATTTAGTACGATATAAAAATATTAAAGAAAAAATGGAAGGAAAAAATATAAGTATAATAATAGACTTTAAACCAGCATTATCAGAGCAAAAACTTGAAGATAGAATATTAAGAGATTTTTCAGAATTTAAAAATAAACAATATAAAAATAGCTTAGACAAATTATTACCGCAAAAATTAATACCAGTAATAATTAAGTTAAGTAATATAGAAGAAAACAAAAAAGTAAATGAAATAACAAAAGAAGAAAGAAAAAGATTAGTAGTATTATTGAAAAATTTTAAAATAAATGTAAAAACATTTAGACCAATAGAAGAAGCAATAATTACAAGTGGAGGAATAAGTACAAAAGAAATTAATCCAAAAACAATGGAATCAAAAATAGTAAAAAATTTATATTTTGCAGGAGAAATAATCGATGTAGATAGCTATACAGGAGGATTTAATCTACAAATAGCATATTCAACAGGATATGTTGCAGGATTGCATTAAAATAGGCAATCCTTTTAATAAAAAAAGGAGGAAAAATGGAAGAATTCATTACTGTAAAAGAAAATAGTTATTCAGAATTTACAGAGAAAAAATCTAAATTTATAGGTAATCTATTTTATGTAGAAAGTGTAGAAGAAGCAGAAGACATTATAAAAAAAGTAAGAAAAAAATATTTTGATGCAAAACATAATTGTATAGCATATAGAATATTAGAAAAAGGACAAATAGTCGAAAGATTTAGTGATGATGGAGAGCCACAAGGTACAGCAGGATCACCTATGCTAAATATTTTACAAAAAAATGGCTTACTAAATGTATTAATAGTGGTAACAAGATATTTTGGAGGAATATTACTAGGAACAGGAGGATTAGTTAAGGCTTACCAAAAAAGTTTAATGCTTGCAATAGAAAATGGCCAAAAGGTAAAAAAATGTATTGGAGAAATTTTAGAAGTAGTTTTGGAATACAGTGATTTTGAAAATTTTAAATATTATTGTAAAAATAGTAAGATAAATATAGTTAAAACAGATTATAAAGAAAATGTTGTTTGTAAAATAGAGTTAGAAGAAGATAAAAAACAAAAATTGCTGAATGATTTTGAAACAAAAAATATAAAATTAAATAATATTAAAGAATTATATAAAAAATTTATAACGAAAAGTATATAAAAATGATGGTTTTATAAAATAAATGGAAAATATTTCCAAAAAATATTGATAATCTATTCCTAAAATAATATAATTTGAATTGTAAATATTTTACAGTAAATTTTTAGGAGGAAAGTCATGGGAAAAAAAATTTCTGTTTTAATAGCAGATGACAATCAAGAATTTAGCTATACATTATCTACATATATAAATTCACAAGATGATATGGAGATAGTAGGAATGGCTAAAGATGGAAAAGAAGCAGTAGAAATGGTAGTAAATGTAGAACCTGATGTGGTTTTATTAGATGTAATAATGCCACATTTAGATGGAATAGGTGTTTTAGAAAAAATTAATTCAATAAAATGTGATAAAAAACCAATTTTTGTTATGTTATCAGCAGTAGGGCAAGATAAAATAACACAAAAAGCAGTAGCACTAGGAGCTGAATATTATGTAGTAAAACCATTTGATATTGAGCTTTTAATTAAAAGAATTAGAGAAATTAAATTCTTTAAACCAAATGATGCAGAAAATAAGTTTATTTCAAAAGATGAAAAGCAACCTTACATCAATATTTCTAATAAAGGAGCAAACAAAGAAGATAACTTAGAAGCATTAGTTACAAATATTATTCATGAAGTCGGAGTTCCAGCACATATTAAAGGTTATCAGTATTTAAGAGAAGCAATTATGATGGTTGTAAATGATATTGATGTTATAAATCAAATAACTAAAAGTTTATATCCACAAATTGCATGTAAATTTGACACAACACCATCAAGAGTAGAAAGAGCAATACGCCATGCAATAGAAGTAGCATGGGGAAGAGGAGAACAAAAAACAGTAGAAAAAATCTTTGGATACACAATATCAGCAGCAAAAGGAAAGCCTACAAATAGTGAATTTATAGCAATGATAGCTGACAAATTAAGGCTTGAATTAAAAAGTGCATAATGTTTTTTGGGACGGAGGAAAAAAACAGCTAAAAATTAAAAATAGATCATTTTAAATTGTCTATTTTATAAAACAAAACAGATTAATATAATATAAAAAACTTTCAAGATTTATTGATTATTATTTTAGCAATCTTATTAGAATAATATCAATAGAAATTGGAGGTTTTTATTTATTAAGTAACACTTTTTGTGAAAATTATGTAAATTCTGGAGAAATTACTAGACAATTGTTATGCTTATATATTATAATATTTAAACGTATTAATTTTATGGTTTTGTGTAATTTTAAAAGTACTTTTTGTTAGAATTGACAAGTAAAATTCTTTTTTGATCTATATTTCAGATTGGTATTTAAATAAAAGTAAATAGGAAAGGAGGAAAAGTGAGAGAAATATTAGATATTATAAAAAATATTTACTATAAGATAAAGTCAAGCAAATTACAAAGGGAGAATTTTTCAAGAATAAAACCTGGTGATATGATATGGGCTAAAATGCCATTAAAAAGAAGAAAATTAAAAGAAATATTAGAAGAACACAGAGTAAGGCCGTATTTAGTAGTAAGAAAAGATAAAAATTGCTTAATATGTTATCAATCATCTTCTAAGAAAAACATAAGAGTTAGCAATTATGATGAATATCACATTAAAAAAGAAAAATATATGAAAAAACGTGATAGTTGGATTAATTTATACAATATAATAAAAGTTCCAATTTGTAATATTGAAGATAAATATATAAGTGTAAATAAATTTGATTTACAACAAATTGAAAAAAGGTTGGAAATTTTAGAATTTAAGAAAGGTAAAAAAATAGAAAAATTTAATATGCCTATAATAATAGATATTGGAGATGTAGTTGAATATAAAAATGCATTATATTATATTTATGCTTCAGATAATGTAAATGTATATGGAATAAAGATATATAGAAGAAATCTAAATATGAGCAAGAATAATATTAAATTTATAATTAATGATAGAATTTATTATATCTTGCAAGATGAAATAAAAAAGGAAACTATTAATAGAGCTGAGAAACTTAAGTTAGTAGATATAGCTTATCCTGAAGAAGTGGAAATACTAAAAAAAATTATAAAAAAATCTAAAGAAGATAAAAAACATGAAAAAACTAAGTTATTAGATTTAAAAAAAGAAAAAAATCATAGTTATCAATACATTAAAAAAGAGAAAAAGTATGAAATTGGAACAGTGTTTAAAATAAATAAATCCAAGGTTTTATATCTATTTGAAAAAGAGGGTAAACATTATGGAGTAGATATTGTATATTATATAATTGCTCCAAAATTAATTGAAATAAAGAATATCGAAAGAAAAGAGGTTGTTGAGGTAAAGGAAAAGAAAGATTGCCTAAAATATATAGAAAAATTACTTCAAAATAATATTAAATTAACTAAAGATATTAAAAAGTTATATAAAAATCTAAAAATTTCTGTTTAATAATTAAAAAAATACAATTTTAAGTTAGAAAACCAAAAAAATCCTAAAAAGGCAAAAATATCAACATTTATTGACCTTTGATTTTTATTGTGTTATAATTAATAATGGAAGGAGGTAACTTCTTATGAGAGTAAAAAAATTAGGAAAAATAATAGCAATAATGGTTGCAATTATATTATTAATAGAAGTAACATATCCAATAACATATACATATGCGAGTTTCTTAGGTGGAGTATCAGGAGAAAGTAGACCATCACCACCTTCACCACCACCATCATCAGGAGGTGGAGGAGGTGGTGGTGGAAGTAGCCATACACCATCACCTCCTAGTTCGACACCTACACCAGATGACGACGATGGAAGTGATTCGTCAGGACCTCCATCAATAGAGGATGTAACTAGTATTGAATATCGTTTTGTTGGAATTAAAGGAAATGTATATGAAGATTTAGGGTATACTAATCCAGGTTCAGCAGGTGGAGACGATACTACTGAGACTATACCTGTTCAAGATATATTAGTACAACTATGTCAAGGAGATAACGTAATACAGGAAAAAAGAACAAATGCAAATGGATTTTATGAATTTAAACCAACAACTCCAGGTACATATGATATAAAATTTAGATGTGGAGATATAGCTAAGGAAAAGGATCCGGATTTACTACAAAGAATATTAAAATATAATGGACAAGATTATATGGTAGTTGGATTGCCAGAGAAGGAAACGATAAGTGTAGATAAAATGGAAGTTGAAAATGCAGGAAAAGGTGTATTACAATTATTCATAGCTCTTGACTGTTCATCATCAATGACAGACCAAGCAAATTTAATAGATTATAAAGGTGAACCGATGACAAGACTTGAAATAGTTGTAGATGCAGCTAAAGAACTATGTAAATCATTGATAAATTCTGGTGATAATATTTTTATAGGATTAGTATTCTTTAAAGGAGAAACATATAGAGCATCATCTTTAACTAAAGATTTAAATAAGTTAAATAAAACATTAGACAGTGCATTATCAGAAGAAACAGCAAATTGGTCTATATATGATACAAACGTATATGCGGCAATGGATAAAGTATATGAGTCATATTATAATAATAATCCAGAAACATCAAATAGATTTGTAGCAATACTAACAGATGGTACACCAACAACAGAAGGCAGTACTGTAATTTACAAAAACGATAGTAATGAAACGAAATATCAAAAATTAGATACGGTTGCTGATAGAACAGCCGAAAGATTAAGAACTTTAAGAGAAGACGGAGTAAAAGTAATATCATTAGTAACAGAGTCAACACAAGAAGAAGAATCAGAAAAGGAAATTGAAAATAATTATGTAGAAAGAGTATTTGATGGAGAAAGTTCAGATATATTTGAAAGACTTGTGGATGGATATAAAACAGCAGAATTAATAGAAGGACCATTAAAGAATTATATATTAGCAGGAACTCAAGATAAAGATGACGAAGAATCTTCATCAGAAGAATATGTTAAATTAGCAGGATATGAAGATGAGGATAGAAGAAAACAAATAGATGAACAATTTGAACATATGGAATATAATAACACATATGAATTTGAAACAATAGAGAATTTTACATCATTAGGAGAAGCTATCAATTTAAGAGACAGAACTTATATGGAAGTAGTAGGAGGAGAAGGTTATTTAATCCAAGATTGTCCATCAGAACCGTACATAGAATATTCTGTATGGCCAGAAACAGGAGAGACATATGTATCAAAAAGAATTATTTATGAACCAGTATATCATGAAAACCAAAACATGATATTAGCACAAAGACCAGGATTTGCTTTAGTAACTAAAATAACAGCAACAGGTTTAAGAGTAATATTACAAAATGGTCAGCAAATAGACACTAAGAAAATGGACGTAGGAACAGATATGCCAATTATACAAACACTGGATACTGAACTAGCACAAGGAACAACATTGGAATTGGAATATACAATAACAGTAAAAAATGATTCATCAATACAATGTAATAAATTGGAATTACTAAACTATTTACCAGATAAATTTTCATATGATGAAAGTACAATGTTAATAACAGCAGATGGAACAAATGCAGATGTAGGTTGGGAAAGTGCATCGCTTGAGGAATTAAAAGAGGAAAATAAAGTAACAGAAGAAACTATAGAAAAATATGGAGATAGGCAAGTACTAAAATTAGAAAGAAATGAGCCAATAGCACCAGGTGGAGAGTTAGAATTACGATATGTAGTAACTAGGTTAATAGGTGGTATAAACGATATAGAAAACCCGGACTTTAGTTTAGCATCAGAAGTATTATCATATGAAAACACAGCAAGAAGAAGATTAACATATAAAAATGATGACACTGTTATGGTAGGAGCATCTGTATCACATCAATTAACAGGAGCATATCCAGGAGACGTAAAAAATGCAGACTATAGTGATGAAAGCACAAATGAAGTAATAGTATTACCACCAACAGGAAAAGAAGAAGATGTAACAACACTTCCAAAAATATTATCAAGTTCAGTATTAGGCTTAATCTTAGAAAAAATAAATTAGTAGATAGGTAAATAAAATCAGGTAGAAAAAATCTACCTGGTTTTTTGTATATTTTTGGAAATAATGGAAACAATAATATTAATACATACAAGGAGGTATACAAATGAGACAAAGCAATGTTAAAAATATGGTGGTATTAAAAAATTTACCATCTAATATAGTAGAAGAGGCAATTGTAGTATTAAAAGCAAATATAAAAGTAAAGCAAAATGAGAAAATAGATAAGAATGGAGTAAATGGAAAAAGGAAAGATGAAGAAGAAAAAAATAATCAGAAAAATATAGAAAAAAATAAAGGTGATAATTATATTTTAAAAGAAGCGGAAATGCTTATTTCTAATTATATTAGTAAGATGGAACAAAAAAATGAACAAAGAAAAAATATAGAAAAAACTATAAATAAAAAATGTAAGAAAATGAAAAAAAGAATAATAGTGCTAAGCGTAATTATTTTCTTAGAAACAATATTATTAATAATTAAATAAAAGTAATAAAACACCTTAAAAAAACATATAGTTTAAAAGAAAACTAAGGAAGAGGTGTTTTTTATATGGAAAAAATAATGACAGTAGAAGAAAAAATAAGACGAGCAGAGGAAATATATGCAAGAAGAAAACAGGGGACAAGTAAGCCAGTTGCAACTGTAAATGTAAGTTCAGAAAAAGAGAAAAAAGATATAAAGCTATTAAAAAAAATGATAATACAAATATTAGTATGTGTTGCATTATATTTAATAATATATACAATACAAAATAACAAATATGTCTTCTCAGAAGATTTTACAAATAAAGCAAATGAGATTTTATCTTATGATACAAATTTTTTTGAATTATATAATAATGTAAAAAATAGTGTTATAAATCTGTTTAATAAAGATAATGAAAATAGCAAAGAAAATAATAATGTAAATGCAATAGGAGGAGCAGAAGAAAACAGTAACAGTCAAGAAATAGATGTATCAGAACCACAAGTAGAAAAGCAAGAGTTATCACAAGTAGAGCAAGATATAAAAAATATAAAAAATACAACAACATTTGTAAAACCAGTAGAAGGAGTTATATCATCTAAATTCGGACAAAGGGATACAGCAACAGGAAGTGTTCCAAAAAACCATACAGGAACAGATATAGCAGCAAATTTAGGAACAAAAATAGTATCAGCAACAGATGGAGAAGTAGTTCTTTCATCAGAAGAAGGAGATTATGGCAAACACTTAAAAATACAAATAGGTGAAGTAAGTATTATATATGCACATTGTAATAATTTATATGTAAAGCAAGGAGATATGGTAAAACAAGGGCAAGAAATAGCAGAAGTAGGGTCAACAGGAAATTCAACAGGACCACATTTACATTTTGAAATACGTTATCAAGAAAGAAAAATAGATCCGCAAAGTATATTAGAATTATAAGGAGAGAGTTATGAGGTTTAAAGTTGATTTAAAAATATTCTTATTTTTGTTAATCTTCTATTTTACAAATCAAATAGATGCATATTTATTGATATTAGTATTTGCTCTTATCCATGAAATGGGACATTTATTATCTGGTTTATTATTAGGCATGAAACCAAGTAAAATAGAGCTAAAGCCATATGGAGTAAGTATATCATTTAAAATAAAACCAGATGATTATAATATAAAAATACTAAAAGGAAATTTATTAGAAATTAAAAAAATAATAGTAGCAACAGCAGGCCCTATAACAAATTTATTAATAATATTTATAGTTTTACAATTAAATATGAATATGTTTTTGGGATTAAAAATAATATATTCTAATTTACTAGTGTTTCTATTTAACTTAATACCATTTTACCCATTAGATGGAGGAAGAATATTAAAAGGAATATTACATATAATATTAGGAAAAAGAAAATCGGAAAATTACACAAATAGAATATCATTTATATGTTTAATAATATTTACAGCAATAGGAAGTATAGCGATTTTTTATATACAAAATATAGCATTTTTTATAATAATAATTTGTCTTTGGATAATGTATGTTAAAGAAGACATTATACATAAAAGAAAAAATAAAATTTATAATTTAATAGAAAAAACTATTGAAATTAATGCTAATTAATAGTAAACTAATACTAAAGATAAAAAGGAGATTCAAATGATGAGAAAATTTAGAAACAATAAAGGAGTAACATTGGTTGCCCTAGCAATTGCAGTTGCAATTATAATGATTTTAACAAATGTTGTTGTTTATAATGCAATAGATGGATTGCGAGCAAATAAATTAGGAAATTTACAAACAGATATAGAAAATTTAAGAGATAAAGTATCAAATTATTATGCACAGCATGGAGCAATACCAGCAGACACAAGTATAGAATATACTAATATAGGTAATCTTAGTTCAATTATTGGTGCAACAGACACAGGAAAATTTTATGTAATAGATTTAGCAGCAATGGAAAATGTTACACTAAATTATGGTAGAGATTATGAAAAAATAAGAAATAAAGAAGTAACAACACAAAGCGAAATAAATAATTTGACAGATTTATATATTATAAACTTTGATAGCCACAATGTTTTCTATGTAGCAGGAATAGAAGTAGATGGAAAAATGTATTATACAGACTACACGGAAGATAATAAAGACACAGTACCAGTAACTATACATGAAATAGAAAATGAATAAAAAAGTTCTGAAGACTTATTGACTCTATTAAGAGTTGATAAGTTTTCTTATATTTCCCTAGGAATAAGCTTTTGTAACAAATTTGTAACAAATTGGAAATATTTTTGTTATTTTTGTGTAAATTTCATTGACTTTTTGCCATTTTCGTTATATGATATAGCTATTGAAAAATGTGTTTTTAAAATCCTAAGGAGGAAAATTATGGGAGAAGTAATAGTAATAACGTCAGGAAAAGGTGGAGTAGGAAAAACAACAACAACAGCAAATTTAGGTTCAAGTTTAGCATTAGAAGGAAAAAAAGTAGCATTAGTAGACACAGACATAGGGCTACGTAACTTAGATGTAGTAATGGGCTTAGAAAATAGAATAGTATATGACATAGTAGACGTTGTAGAAGAAAAATGTAAATTAAGACAAGCATTAATAAAAGACAAAAGATTTAAAGAATTATACCTACTACCAGCAGCACAAACAAGAGATAAAAGTGCAGTAAACGAAGAACAGATGAGAAACTTAGTTGGAAAACTAAAAGAAGAATTTGATTACATATTAATAGATTGCCCAGCAGGAATCGAACAAGGATTTAAAAATGCTATAGCAGGGGCAGACCGTGCAATTGTTGTAACAACAGCAGAAATATCAGCAATAAGGGATGCAGATAGAATAATAGGACTTTTAGAATCATCAGATATAAAAAATCCAGAATTAGTAATAAACAGAATAAGACCTAATATGGTAAGAAAAGGAGAAATGATGGATGTTGATGACATAGTAGACTTGTTATCAATAGACTTAATAGGAGTAGTGCCAGATGATGAATACATAATAACACAGACAAATAAAGGAGAGCCAGTAATACAAAATAAAAAAGCACCATCAGGAAAAGCATATATAGAAATAGCAAAAAGAGTATTAGGAGAAAAAATAGAAGTAACAATTCCAGGAAGAGAAAAAGGATTTTTTGCAAAACTAAAAAGACTATTCAAAAAACAATAAACGTTGGGGGTAAGTAAGAAGCATGTTTGAAAACATAACAAAGTTTTTTAGAAACTGGAAAAAGAAAGAAAATAGAAATGATAATAACTCAAGAGAAACAGCAAAAGAGAGATTACATTTAGTATTAATGCAAGATAGAGCAAATGTATCAGCAGATTTCTTAGAACTAATGAAACAAGAAATAATAGAGGTAATAAAAAAATACATAGATGTAGACGAAAGTGCAATAGATGTAAGGCTAACAAATAAAGAAAATAGTGATGGAACAAATGGAGCACCAGCTTTATATGCAAATATACCAATTCTAAACATAAAAAACGAAGCAAGAAAAATAAACAATAAAGAGCAAGAAGATATGGGTAATGATACTAATAAAGAAAAAAAGGAAAAAAGTGAAAAAAAAGAAAAAGTAAAAAATAAGGAAACAAAAATTGAAGAAATTAAAGAAGAAGAAGTAGAAGAAAAGGTAGAACAAGCAGAAATAATAATAGAAGAAGTAAAAAAAGAAGAAGAACAAAAAGAAAATAAAGAAATAGAAAACAACAATAATAGTGAAGAAACTAAAGTAAAAGCAGAAATTAAATCAGAAAATAATTAGGAAAAAGAGTGGTTTAATGAGAAAAAGAGAATTAAAAAATGTAGAATGGACGATATTAATAGTTGCAATTATTCTTTGTATTATTGGATTAGTTGCACTATTTTCTGCGACAAATGAGACAGAGCATGCAGATTTTAATAAGCAATGTATATGGTTTATAGTAAGCTTAATAATAATGTTAGGTGTAATGATAATAGACTATGAAACATTAGTAAAAATATCACCAGTATTATATGGACTGTTTATACTTTTACTAATAGGAGTATTATTCACACCAGAAATAAATGGAGCAACAAGTTGGTATGATATAGGATTTTTCTCTTTTCAACCTGGAGAATTTGCAAAAATATTTGTAATATTATTTTTAGCATTAGCAATAAGTAGAATACAAGAAAGAGGAAAAAGAGAAATAAATAGACCAACAAGATTATTAATATTACTTGCAATATTAGGAGTGCCAGTATTATTAATAATAAAGCAACCAGACTTTGGAACAGCAGCAGCATATATAGTAGCAGCAGCACTGATGGTAATATCAGCAGGAATAGATAAAAAATATATAATAGGAACAATAATATTAGTCGTTGTATCAGTACCATTAATATATAATTTCATATTACCAGAACATGCAAAAGCAAGAATAGATATATTCTTACATCCAGAATCTGACCCAAGAGGAGCAGGATATAATATAATTCAATCAAAACTAGCAATAGGAGCAGGTGGACTTACAGGAATGGGATTATTAAAAGGAAATCAAACACAATTAGGATTTTTATATCCAAAAACAACAGACTTTATATTTGCAGTAATAGGAGAAGAAATGGGCTTTGTAATAGCAGGAACGGTAATAATATTGTATGTATTATTAATAACAAAAGGAATATATGTTGCAAAAACAGCAAAAGACGAAACAGGGGCATTAATAGCAGCAGGAATAACTGGAATATTTTTATTCCATATAGTAGAAAATATAGGAATGGTAATGGGGTTACTACCAATAACAGGAGTGCCACTTCCATTTATAAGTTATGGAGGAAGTTCATTAATTACAAATTTTATATTAATAGGAATATTATTAAATATAAGTAGTAAAAGACAAAAAACAATATTTGTTAAATAGGGACGTTTCCTTTAGCGACATAAGTGTCGGTATAGGGACAGATATTTAGATAGATGTGTCCCAAATGCGACATAAATGTGTGCAAAGGAAACGTCCCCAAAAGGAAGGTAATAAATGTATATACATCCGTTAAAAATAGGAAATGTAGAGTTAGAAAATAATTTAATATTAGCTCCAATGGCAGGTGTAACAAACTTGCCTTTTCGTATTATCTGTAAAGAGGTAGGAAATCCAGGATTAGTGTGTACAGAAATGGCAAGTGCAAGAGGAATGTTTCATAATGATGAAAAAACTAAAAGATTGTTTAATACAGAAGGAGAAAAAAGACCAGTATCATTTCAAATATTCGGAAGTGATGAAGAAAGTATAGAATATGCCGTAAAATATATGAATAGCTTTGCAGATATAATAGATATAAATATGGGGTGTCCAGCACCTAAAGTTGTTAAAAATGGCGATGGAAGTAGATTATTACAAGATTTAGAAAAGGCAAAAAGTATAATTGAAACAGTTGTAAGGGCATCTGAAGTTCCTGTAACACTAAAAATTAGAAAAGGTTGGGATAAAGATAATGTGGTAGCTGTAGATATAGCAAAAATAGCAGAAAAGGCGGGAATATCTGCAATTACAATACATGGGAGAACAAGAACTGAATATTTTGGAGGAAATGTTGATTTAGATATTATAAGAAAAGTAAAAGAAGCAGTAAAAATACCTGTTATAGGAAATGGTGATATAATAGATGAAGAATCAGCCTTAAAAATGTTTAAAGAAACTGGAGTAGATGGAATAATGATAGGAAGAGGAGCTTTTGGAAATCCTTGGATATTTAAAAATATAAAATATTATTTAGAAACGGGTAAAAAACTATCACTACCAGCAAAAGAAGAAAAATTAGAAATAATTAAAAAACATATAAAGCTGGCAGTAGAAGAAAAAGGAGAAGAAGTTGCTATAAAAGAACTTAGAAAACACATTGCTTGGTATACTAAAAATTTAAAAAACTCGAGTGAATTTAGAAGTAGTATAAATAAAATAGAAACAAAAAAAGAATTATTAGAAAAATTAGAAGAATATTTTAAAACCTTATAGAATAAAAATGTAGTGGACTAAACTATCCATTACTTTTTATTTTTTGGGGGGATTATTTTGAAAAAAATAAAAAAGTGTAAAAAAACAATAATTATAGCTAGTTGTTTATTATTAATTTTGTGTATATTTTATATTTGTTATTTTTCTATGGTTAAAAATATGAAAATTGGAAATAATAAAAGTAGTCAAGAAATGGTAGAAAATATTTTGAACATGAAAACTTATGAAGCCATAATAGAAGTAGAAGTAAATAGTAATAAAAATCAAAATAAATATATATTGAGACAAAAATATAATGAAAAAGAAAGTTATCAAGAAGTTTTAGAACCAAGTAATATAAAAGGAGTTAAAATAATAAAACAAGAAGGAAATTTAAAATTAGAAAATTCTAAATTAAATCTAACATCTATTTATGAAAATTATGATTGTTTATCAGAAAATAATTTAGATTTAGACTGTTTTGTAAATGACTATAAAACTAGTAATAATTCAAAATATAGAGAAGAAAATGAAAAAATAATAATGGAAACTAATAGTAATAATAATCCAAAAATAAATAAAATATTGTACATAAATATAAAAACAGGAAAGCCAGAAAAATTAGAAATAGTTGATACTAACAAAAAAAATACTGTTTACATATTATATAAAGAGGTAGATGTAAATAGTAAATAAACTATTTTCTTACTTCTAAAAAGCCATACTTGATAATTTAGTAATATTAGGAGTGAAGAATATGGAAATAAAAAGAGGCGATATGTTTTATGCAGATTTAAGTCCGGTTGTTGGTTCAGAACAAGGTGGTATTAGACCAGTATTAATTATTCAAAATGACCTAGGAAACAAATATAGTCCAACAGTCATTGCAGCAGCAATAACGTCTCAAACAGGAAAGACAAAATTACCAACACATATAGAAATTGATTCTAATTTATGTGGATTAAAAAGTAATTCCGTAGTCTTGGCAGAACAAATAAGAACAATAGATAAAAGCAGATTAAAAGAAAGAATAGGTCATATTGATGATGAAAAAGTAATTAACAAAGTAAACAATGCTTTAGGCGTAAGTTTTGGATTAGATGGATAAAAGGATTTCGTTTTTAGAAATCCTTTAAACTTTTAATTTTTTAATTATTTTAATTTCGTGGTATAAATTTTCAATAATAGCTTTTCTTGTTTCATAAGCTTTTTCATATTCTTCATAAGTAGAATCAAGGTTTTCAATTTTTTCATCAGGTTTAAGAAGATATTTAATACCTTCTAAATAATAATTTTTATCTTTTTCTTTTTTTGCTTTGTCCATTGCGACTTTATATTTCATAGCTTGTTTTAATCTTTTTAAATCACCTTTTAATTCTTCAACATAGCTTTGAGTAAGAAAAATTTCATATTCAATATCTTCAATAACAACTTTAATTAAAACTTTTACAATTGCAGGATTATTTTTACCATCTTTTGAGTGTTTTACAACTTCTGTTAAAGCATCAGATTGTTTCGTTTTATTATTAGGTTTTGTATTTTCAATAATAATTTTTAAAGTGTCAGAAATACCAATATGTGATTTATATTGGCGTTTACTTACAATAGCATCATATTCATCTGCAACACGAATAATTTGTGCTTCATATGGTATTTTATTTTTCTTTAAACCACGTGGATAACCAGAGCCATCTAAAGCTTCATGATGACAATATGGACCTACTGCATATGGTTGTAATTTAGCATCCTTCATACACATTTGATACCCTATTGTTGTATGTGTTTTCATAACTTCATATTCTTCATCTGTAAGCTTCCCAGGTTTTTGTAAAATTGAAGGAGGAATGAATTGTTTACCAATATCATGTAAGTATCCACAAATAGTACAGTATTCAGTAAAACCTTTATTACAATGAAGATGCTGACATAATCTACAAGTTAGGTCTCCTACATTTTCACAATGTTTTCTTGTAAAAACATCTAAGCTATCAAGCATATTTAATTGATACCTCATTGTTTTATCTAAATTATAAGATTTTAGACTTGTTCTATCATAAAAATCAAAAACTTCTTTATACATAAATTTTCTCCTGTGTTTAATCTAATATTATGATAACATTAAAAGAAAAAAAACACAATATAAATTTTCAGAAAAAATTGAAATTGAGCAGAAAATATGGTATTATATAAGAACTATAATTTGAATATAGGAGATGATGATTTGAAGTTAAAATCAGATTATTTAATTTATTGTGATGAGAGTTGCCCATTAGAATATGAATTAGTTACATTATTAGGAGCAATAAGTTGTGATTATAAAAATAAAGAAAAAATAGTAAAAGATTTACGAAAATTAAAAAGTGAATATTTTAAAAGCTCAAGATATGAAACTAAATGGGTTAAGATATCAAATAATAAAATAGAATATTATAAAAAGCTAATTGATTATTTTTATAATAATGAGAACATTAGGGTTAGAATTTTGGTTGCTAAAGAAAAAGACAAATTAAATAATAAAAAGTACAATAATGGAGACTATCAAACTTGGTATTATAAAATGTATTATTATTTACTAGATAGATTTATAGATGCAAATTATAGTTATTATATACTATATGATGAAAAAGATAAATATACAACATATAGAATGAATACTGTAAAAAAAATAATAGAAAATAAAAAAAGTTTTAATAAATTTTCGAGTTTTAATTTAAGAACAAAACAAATAAACTCAAAAGAATCAGAACTAATGCAATTACTAGATGTTATAATGGGAGCTGTAGGTTATAAAAATAGAGGGTATATGGAAAAAGATAAGCAAACAGGACAAGCAAAAAAAGAAATAGTTAAATATCTTGAAAGTAAATTCGAAAAAAATATAGAAAATGGTACATCACCATATGAGACTAAATTTAATATTTTTATTTGGAAACCAAAAAAGGAAGTAAAGTATGATTGATTATTTGATAAAAAGTGATAGTATTACATTTCAAGATATTAATGAAATATCGAAACTAGGATATGAACTATTTGAAACAAATTGTAAAACAGCAAAGCTATATGGAAAGCCGATAAATTTTTCTAACAATCAAGTAGATAAATATAATATGGACTTTTGGCATATGGGAAGTTTAGAAAATAAAGATTTTAAGTTAAATAATGCAAAACCCTACTATAATATCAAACCTTGCAATAATACTACTTATAGTAATAAATGTAGCAATTGTATAAATCATAGTTTTACAGTTATGGTGAGAACAAAAGTAAGAGACAAGTGTGTCTATAGGATACCTTTAATCGAGTTATTTAGAAAAATAATAGATATGGTAAATAGTAATGAGGACGGATTAAAAATATGGAAAATTTATAATTTTTCAAATAGAAGAACAAAAGAAACTTATTTTAAGATACGTTATCAAGCAGATAAAATTGATTATTTAATAATTTTAAATGAAAAAGAAAATGAATACTTTTTTATAACAGCATATCCAGTATTTGAGCAAAGAGAAAAAGATGATTTAAAAAAGGAGTATAATTCAAAAAGATCAATAAAAATAAAATAACGGCTGTCGCTTGCGACGCCGTGCGTCCTAATTACCCCAAAATGGTAACTGGAAATTAAATAATATATTATCTATATTAATATTATGTTCAGAAAATTAAATCTGATACATTATTTATAATATATCACAAATTTAAATAAAAATCAATACAAAAATCGAAAAATATTATAAATCATTAAAATAGAAACGTTGAAATTAAGCATAAAATATGGTATTATATAATAGTTAAAAAGAAAGAAAAAGAGGGATTAAAATGTATAGAACAAAAACATGTGGAGAATTAAATATAAAAAATGTAAATGAAGAAGTAGAATTAGCAGGGTGGATACAGAAAATAAGAAATTTAGGTGGAATGGTATTTATTGATTTAAGAGATGAAGAAGGAATAACACAAATAGTTGTAAATGATAAAAAATTAGAAGAACAAATAAAAGAATATAATACAGAAAGTTGTATTAACATTTGTGGACAAGTTGTGGAAAGAAGTAGTAAAAATAATAAAATTCCAACAGGCGAAATAGAAGTTGTAGCAAAAAAAATAGAAATGCTTGGCAGATGTAAAAATGTTCTTCCATTTGAAATAAATACAAATCAAGAAGTAAGAGAAGACTTAAGATTAGAATATAGATTTTTAGATTTACGTAATAAAAAATTACATGAAAATATATTACTTCGTTCAAAAATAATGAAAACTATAAGAGACAAAATGGATGAACTAGGTTTTACAGAAATACAAACACCAATATTAGCAAACTCATCACCAGAAGGTGCAAGAGACTATTTAGTACCAAGTAGACTAAACCCAGGAGAATTTTATGCACTTCCTCAAGCACCACAACAATTTAAACAGCTTTTAATGCTTGCAGGATTTAATAAATATTATCAAATAGCACCATGTTTTAGAGATGAAGACCCAAGAGCAGATAGGGCACCAGGAGAATTTTATCAATTAGACTTTGAAATGAGTTTTGCTAGCCAAGAAGATGTATTTAAAGTAATAGAAGAAGTAGTACCATATACATTTAAAAAGTTTACAAATTGGAAAGTAGATGAAGGACCTTTTATTAGAATACCATATAAAGAGGCTATGGAAAAATACGGAATAGATAAACCAGACTTAAGAAACCCATTAATTATTCAAGATGTAACAAAAGTATTTGAAAAATCAGAATTTAAAGCATTTGAAGGAAAAACAGTAAAAGCAATAATTGTACCTGAAGGAGCAAAACAAGGAAGAAAATTCTTTGATAAAATGACAGATTTTGCAAAAACAGAAGAAGTAGGGGCAAAAGGCTTAGCGTGGGTAAAATATGAAGAAAATGCTTTAACAGGTGGAATATCAAAATTCATAACAGAAGAAATGAAAGAAATATTAGAAAAAGAATATGGATTTAAAAATGGAGATTCTATATTCTTTATAGGAGATGAACTAAAAACTGCACAAAAAATAGCGGGGCTTATAAGAATAGAACTTGGAAATAGATTAGATTTACTTGAAAAAGACACATACAGATTTTGCTTTATAGTAGATTTTCCAATGTATGAATTATCAGATGAAGGAACAATAGACTTTAGCCATAATCCATTTTCAATGCCACAAGGTGGTCTAAAAGCTTTAGAAGAAAAAGACCCATTAGATATTTTAGCATATCAATATGATTTAGTATGTAATGGATATGAAATGGCATCTGGAGCAGTAAGAAATCATAACCCAGAAATAATGGTAAAAGCTTTTGAAATAGCAGGATATAGTGAAGAAGAAGTGAAAAATAGATTCGGAGCATTATATAAGGCATTTCAATATGGAGCACCACCACATGCAGGTGCAGCACCAGGTTTAGACAGAATGGTAATGCTAATTGCAAATTCAAATAATATTAGAGAAGTAATAGCATTTCCAAAAAATAAAAAAGCAAGAGATTTGCTTATGCAAGCACCATCTGTTGTAACAGAAGAACAATTAAAAGATGTACATATAAAATTAGATTTAGATAAGAAAAAAGAAAATTAAAAAAGGTGAAGATATGAAAAAATATATAATGAAAATAACGGTCTTCTTATGTGGAGCATTAGGAATGGTATTAGAATTAGTTGCAGCAAGAATTTTATCACCATATGTTGGAAGTTCAAATTTAATCTGGACAACAATAATTGGAATAATGCTAACAAGTATGAGTATAGGATATTGGCTTGGAGGAAAAATTGCAGATAAAAGACCAGATATAAACTTATTATCATTTTTTATACTAATAGGAGCATTTTTTACAAGTATAATACCAATATTAGAGATAGCACTTGTAAAACCATTATCAGAAGTAATGAATGAATTGGTAGTTATTGCGATAATATGCTCTACAATAGTATTCGGAATACCAAGTTTTATATTAGCAATGGTATCACCATTTGCAGTAAAACTAGAAGATAAAAACCATGAAGAGATAGGAAAAACATCAGGAAAAATATCATCATTATCAACAATAGGAAGCATAGTAGGGACATTTGTAGCAGGATTTTTATTAATACCTAATTTAGGAGTAAGAACACTTATATTAATAATAACAATAACATTGTTTATATTATCATTTATAATGTTTAATAAGAAAAATGTAAAATATAGTATAGCAATGGTATTGTGCCTGATTGCTCTAATTGGATTAAATTATTATGGAAAAGTACTTTTTGAAAAAAATAATCCAGATATAATACAAGATGTGGATTCCCAATATAGTAGAATATGGATAAAAAATATATCAGTAGGGGATATTAATTATAAAACAATGGAAGTAGATACTGGTTTAGAGTCTTATATAAATAAAGACACAAATGAAATGGGAGCAAAATATTTATATTATTATGATTTATTTGATTATTATAATAAAGATGCAAAATCAACATTAATGATAGGAGGAGCAGCATATACATATCCTACATATTATTTAAATAAATACCAAGAAAAAACAATAGATGTAGCAGAAATAGATGAAAAGATGACAGAACTTGCAATAGATGAATTTGATTTAGATATAGAAAATCCAAGGCTTAAAATATATACCCAAGACGGAAGAAGTTTTTTAAATAATACAGAAAATAAATATGATACTATATTAATAGATGCATTTAAAGGATTAAATGCACCATTTGAACTTACAACATATGAGGCGTTAGTTAAAGCAAAAAATGCCTTAAATGATAATGGAATGGTAATAACAAATATAATATCAAGTTTAGAAGGAAAAGACGAGGATTTTATAAAATATGAATATTCAACATACAAAGAAGTTTTTGAAGATGTAAAATTATTTAAAGTAAGAGACTTAGAAAAAACAGAAAGTCAAAATTTAATATTAATAGGTTTTAAAAACGGAAAAAATATAAATGAAGAAAAATATGAACAATATAAAAACTTATTAGAAATGGAAATAGCAGACTTTACAAGCAATAGAGAAATTGTAACAGACCACTTTGCACCAATAGGTGATTAAAAGGAGAAATAAATGGAAAAAGTATTGTTAGGAATGAGTGGAGGAGTAGACAGCACAGTTTCAGCTATATTATTAAAGGAAAAAGGATATGAAGTAATAGGGTGTACTATGATACTCCATGGAAAAGAAGAAGAAACAATTAAAGATGTAAAAAAAATATGTGATATGTTAAAAATACCACATTACACATTTGATTTTAGAAAAGAGTTTAAATGTTATGTTATAAATAAATTTATAGAAGAATATAAAAAAGCAAGAACACCTAATCCATGTGTTGAATGTAATAAGAAAATGAAATTCGGTCTATTTTATGAAAAAGCAAAAGAATTAGGTTGTAAATATATTGCAACAGGACATTATGCAAAAATAGAATTTTCAGATAAATATAATGAGTATGTACTAAGGAAATCAGAAGAAGAAAAAAAAGACCAGACATATTTTTTATATGGAATTCCAAAACAAGAATTAGAACATATAATATTTCCTTTAGAAAATTATAAAAATAAAGAAGAAATAAGAAAAATAGCAAAAGAAAATAAATTAGAAGTATCAGAAAAAAAAGATAGCCAAGAAATTTGTTTTATAGAAAATGATGATTATAAAAAATTTTTAACTGAAAATATGAAAGAAAAGCCAAAAGAAGGAAATATTAGATTAGAAACAGGAGAAATATTAGGAAAACATAATGGGCTTATAAATTATACAATAGGTCAAAGAAAAGGGATAGGAATATCTTATAAATATCCACTATATGTAATAGATTTAGATTATATAAATAATGAAGTAATAGTAGGATGTGAAGAAGAATTATATTCAAAAAAACTAATTGCAAAAGATTTAAACTTTCAAGTAGAATTAGAAGAAGAATTTACATGTTTTGCTAAAATTCGTTATAGAGCAAAGGAAGCAAAAGCAGTTGTGAAATTAAAAAACGAAGAAGCGGAAGTAGAGTTTTTAGAGCTACAAAGAGCAATAACAAAAGGACAATCAGTAGTTTTTTATGATGAAGAAGGAATTGTTTTAGGTGGAGGAATAATTTCATAGCGAATTTTATAAAAAAACTTGTAATAACTAAAGAATTGTGATATAAATAAACTATAAAAATAAAGCTAATATAGAAAGGCGGAATTTTTGTGGATGAAGAATTGTTAAAAGATGCAAAAAAAATACTAATTGTTGATGATGAACCACCAATTAGAGAAATATTAAAATGTAATTTAGAAAAAGAAGGATATAGAACTATAGAGGCAAGTGATGGGATTTCAGCTGTTAATATTGCATTAGAAAAAAAACCAGATCTAATTTTGCTTGATATAATGCTTCCAAAATTAGATGGTTTATCAGTATGCAAAAGAATAAAACAGTCATTAAACATTCCAATTATAATGCTAACAGCAAAAGATGGAGAAATAGATAAAATATTAGGATTAGAACTTGGAGCAGATGATTATATAACAAAACCATTTAGTGTAAGAGAATTAGTAGCAAGAGTAAAAGCAAATTTAAGGAAAGTAGAAATTGTTGCAAGTAACGAAATAATAGAACCTCCAAAAGCAGAGAAAAAGA
Organism: uncultured Clostridia bacterium; assembly: GCA_944387475.1. GTDB lineage: Bacteria > Bacillota > Clostridia > TANB77 > CAG-508 > CAG-269. The sequence goes on along the minus strand of CALXFB010000021.1, from coordinate 5,419 downwards.
AAGAAAGCAAAATAAAAGTAGGGGAACTTGAATTAGATTTAGATAAATTTGAAGTTAAAGTAAGAGGTAAAGTAATAGATTTAACATTAAGAGAATTTGAAGTATTAAAATTTTTAGCAGCACAACCAGGCCAAGTAGTAACAAGAGAAACTTTACTTGAAAAAGTATGGGGTTATGAATATTATGGTGATATAAGAACAGTAGATGTCACAGTAAGAAGAATAAGAGAAAAAATAGAAAAAGATACATCATCACCTAAAATATTAATAACAAAAAGAAGTGTTGGTTATTATATAGCAGAAGAGGAAGAATAAAGATAAAACAAAAGAACTTATTTACAAATAGGTTCTTTTTTTCTTGAATAAAATTTTAAAATGTGATTAAATATTAAAAAAATAGGAAAAGGAAATAGAGAAATATGGAAAGAACAAAAACAAGAAAAATAATGGTAGGAAACGTACAAATAGGTGGACAAAATAAAGTTGTTATACAATCAATGTGTAATACAAAAACAAAAGATGTAGAAAAAACAGTAAAACAAATATTAGAATTAGAAAAAGCAGGGTGTGAAATAATTAGAGTTGCATGTTTAGATATGGAAGATGCAAAAGCAATAAAAGATATAAAAGAAAAAATACATATTCCAATAGTAGCAGATATTCATTATGATTATAAATTAGCATTAGAAGCAATAAAATCTGGAGTAGATAAAGTTAGGATAAACCCAGGAAATATTGGTTCAAAACAAAGGGTAAAAGCAGTAGTAGATAAATGCAGAGAACATCATATTCCAATTAGAATAGGAGTAAATGCGGGCTCTTTAGAAAAAGAATTGCTAGAAAAATATGGAAAACCAACAGCAAAAGCAATGGTGGAAAGTGCGAAAAAACATATTGATATTTTAGAAGAACTGGACTTTCATGATTATTTGCTATCATTAAAAGCAAGTAATTTAGATTTATGTATAGAAAGTTATGAAGAAGCATCAAAAGAATTTAACTGCCCTTTGCATTTAGGAATAACAGAAAGTGGAACAGAATTTAGTGGAACAATAAAATCAAGTATTGGGCTTGGATATATGTTAAGAAATGGAATAGGAGATACATTAAGAGTATCATTATCAGACGACCCTGTAAAAGAAATAAAAGTAGCAAAAGAAATATTAAAAGATTGTAATTTATATAAAAATTCACCAACATTAGTAGCATGTCCTACTTGTGGGAGAACAAGAATAGATTTAATACCAATAGCAAAAGAAGTAGAAGAATTTTTACAAAATATAGAATCTGATATAACAGTTGCAGTCATGGGATGTAGTGTAAACGGACCAGGAGAAGCAAGAGAAGCAGATATTGGTATAGCAGGAGGAATAAAAGAAGGGTTATTATTTAAAAAAGGAGAAATTATAAAAAAAGTACCACAAGAAAAAATAGTAGAAGTACTAAAAGAAGAAATTTTAAAAATGGTAAATAAATAATATAAAAAATAAGAATTAATGATAAAAAATAAAGAGGTATAAAATGGAAGTAATTTTAGGAAAAAGTGCAGGATTTTGTTATGGCGTAAGAATGGCAGTAGAAGGTGCAAAAGAAGAATTAGAAAAGATTAGAAAAAAAGAAAAAGATGAAGAAAAAAGCCAAAAAGAAAAAGAAAAAAATACACCATTATATTGTTTAGGGGAAATAGTGCATAATAAACAAGTAATAAATGATTTAAGAAAAAAAGGTTTAATTTTTATAGATAATATAGAAGAAAGTAATGGAAAAACTATAATAAGAGCACATGGAATAAAAAAAGAAATATATGAGATTGCAAAAAAAAGGAATATAGATTTAAAAGATTTCACATGCCCGAATGTATTAAAAATCCATAAAATAGCAGAAGAATATGCAAAAAAGGGTTATTATATATTTTTGGTAGGAAGCAAAAATCATCCAGAAAATATAGGGACATTAAGTTTTTGTGGAAATAATGTTTCTGTTATCGAAGATGAAAATGATGTATTATCAGTAATAAAAGAATTAAAAAATAGCGGTATAAAAAAATTATTAGTAATAATACAAACAACTTATAGTGTAGAGAGATTTAAAATAATAGAAAACAAGATAAAAGAGGAATTAGAAAAGTACAAAAAACAAAATGGAGAAGAAATAGAATTAATAATAAAAAATACAATTTGTAATGCAACAGAATTTAGACAAAAAGAAACAGAAGAAATTGCAAAAAAAGTTGACTATATGATAATAATAGGTGGAAAAAATAGCTCTAACACTAAAAAGTTATATGAGGTAGGAAAAAAATATTGTGAAAATTGTGTGTGTGTTGAAACAGCAGATGAGCTTGACTTAGATGAAATAGAAGAACATAAAAAAGTAGGTGTTATGGCAGGAGCATCAACACCTAAAGAAATTATTGATGAGGTTATAAGCTGTTTTTTGGGACGGGGGAAAAAAACAGTCTATCTAATTAATTGTTGTTGATGTTGCTCCAGTCCCGACAACATCTTCTTGTAATGAACGCCAAGTATTGCAACCAACTATTCCATCAGCACTTAAGCCTCTTGAACGTTGATAACTAATTACAGCGTTTTGAGTGGCTGAGCCAAAAATTCCATCCAATCCATTTGTTCTGTAGCCCAAGGTGTTTAAATCATCTTGGGCAATTAGTACGTAATTACTTAAACTACCTCTTCTAATTGTAGGATAGCCTCCAGTTAAGCAGGCAGGTTTTCCGAAATCTTTTATCGAAATGTACCCAGGTAGGTGTTAATGAAATTGGTTCTACATAACTCCACACACCGGAATTATTTGCAGAATTCCATAATTGAGTTCTTCTTGTAGAAGATAAAGTTTGACCTACATCAAATGCAACACCAGCGTAGTGTTGACTCAAAATTCCATGACCACCTTCATAAGGTCTTTTAAAAGCAAAGCCAACAGGAATAGGTCCTCCAAAAATATATCTTTGACTATTCCAACTTTGCATGCATCTTTTTGTTGTCCATAATATATTACTTTTACTAGAACCTCTAAATTCTCTAACTCTTAATGTACCATTTGTATTATAAGGCATAGGTTCTGCTTCTCCTCTATAATATGTTTCCATTCTATCAGTGTCATTATTAAAAATCAGTATTTTAGCCATAAGTAATCCTCCAATATACATTACATATTTTGTATATTTTATGATAGGATTACTTTTTTGTTGAATGTTTTCAAAAAAAAATAAGTCTAAAAAATCTTAGACTTATTTATACTTCTTTAGCTTTAACTATAACTCTTAATTTGCTATCATTTGTACATGTTATTAATGTAATTTCTTTTCTTCCATCTGTAAGTTGAGATGTACAACTTGTGTCGTCTGGGTTTACTTCATATTTATCATATACAGAATATTTAAGTGTTCTACCAGTGTCATCTGTTATTTCTATTATATCACCATTTTCTAAAGTTAAAACTTTACTGAAAAATCTTGTGTCTCTATAATTGTGGCCTACTATACAAAAGTTCCCAACTTCATTAGGATTAGCTCCCCAGAATTTAATAGGTGATATTTTTAATAAGTATTCTGTTTCTTCAACAGAATCTGTTTGACCATCTAATATAGGATAATTAACATTTATTTTTGGAATATTTATTGTAGCTATTGTTGAATAATTATATCCGTTATTTGTTGTATAAACTTTATTTCTATTTGCAGTTTTTTGTGATTGGTTTAAAGCATATTCAGTATTTATGTCTGTTTCTTCGCCAGGGTCTGCATTTAAAACCGCAATTAATACATTTTCATCTGCTGTGGTATTATCATCTAAATCTTGGTTAAATTCAGCAAGAATAGCATGTGAGGTTTCTTCACTTTTATTTCTATCTACTTCTGCATAGATGTAAACAGAAATTAATGCAAATACCAAAAAAACAGATAAAAAGAAATAGAACTTATAAGCTTTCTTCTTTTTTTTCAATTCAGGTGTGATATATAGTTTTTTAGTTACTAATATCTGGTTCATAAATTTCTCCTTTTCTAAACTTCTATAATATTATAACATGAAACTATACATTTTTAAAGACTTTTTCGTATTTTTTTGTATTACATCTTTATTACATATGTTTTAGAGCAAATTCACAAGCATTATATTATTTCTTAATTAATAAATGCAAAAAGGAATAAAAAATTATTCCTCTAAAAATTTATTTGTAATATTTGCAAAATCTTGTAAGCTTAGTTTTTCAGGGCGAATGTTTTCTGAAAGATTAAGCTTATTTAAAATCTTTATACCCTCTTCTTTATTTAAGAAAACTTTAGTATTAGTTAGACTGTTTAATAAAGTCTTTCTTCTTTGCATAAAAGCACATTTAATTATTCTAAACATGATATTTTTGTCTTTTACATTTACTGGTGGGTTTTTCCTAATATCTAATTTTATAACTTTAGAAGTAACATCAGGTTCAGGTATAAAAGATGTATTAGAAACATCTAAAATACTTTCTGAAGTCGCATAATAATAAACAGAATAAGTAATAGCACCAGTATTTTTACCTCCAGGAGTTTCAATTAATCTATCAGCAACCTCTTTTTGTACCATGACAGTTATAGAAGTTAAATCTAATTGCTCTTCTAACAATTTCATAATGATTGGAGTAGTTATATAATATGGAAGATTAGCAACAATTTTTACATGTTTAATATTAGAGTCTTGTTTTTCTTTTTGTATAAGTTCTTTTAAATTTACTTTCAAAACATCATTATGTATAAGCTCAAAATTGTTATAAAGTTTAAATCTATCTTTTAAGATATTTAACATTTTTTTATCTAATTCAATAGAAATAACTTTGTTAGCGTTTTCTAATAAAAATTCTGTTAATGTACCAAGACCAGGGCCAATTTCAATAATTAGATCATCTTTACATACATTACTACCTTCTATAATTTTTTTTATTACATTATCATCAATTAAAAAATTTTGTCCCAAAGATTTATTTGCTTTAATATTATATTTTTTCATAATAAATTTAGTTTCTTCTAAAATGTTATTCATGTTTCACCTCTAAAAATTTTATTTATTATATTTTAGTATAGAAAAATGGATTTTGCAAGAAAAATTTAAAATTAAAAATATTTTGCAACTTTTTATGAAAACTACTTGACAAAATATGTAAAAGGTAGTAATATATATTTACTTTAATTTATTTTTAATTTTTTTCTTCAAAAAATCCCAAGAAAATAAAAAAATAGGAAAATAAAAAAGAAAACTAAATAAATAAAAAATAAAATAAATAAAAAAATAAATAAAAAAAAAGACTAGTCTATACATAAGAAAAAGGATTAAAGAATTTTATAAAAACAAATAAAGTAAATTAAATCAAAATTTTTATTCTAATTATTCCAAAAAATTAGAAAAATAAAGAAAATAAGAGAAAAA
>CALXFB010000020.1 GCA_944387475.1 uncultured Clostridia bacterium | reverse complement strand
AACGTCTTTATAAAGAACTTAGCACTATTTAATTAAAATAGTGCTAGGGACGGAAATTCTAATTTCCGTTTTGTTCTTTTTGATTTTTGCATATTGACCTCCTAAACCTATAAGTTTAACAATTATATTACAAATATTTTACATTTAAATAACAAACAAAGTATGCACCCGAAAACGCTTGCAATTATTCTTGGTAAAATGTATAATAAATTTAGTTATATAAACAAGATATTTATAAGATATATATTGAAAGGGAAGATGTAAAACAACGAACTTTAGAAGCCTTGGGGCTGTGAAGAGACTTATATTTTACTAAATAAAAGTAATGGTTTTTTATGTTTTTCTAAATATAATAAAAAATAAATTAATTAAGCATAGTCTAAGTAGGAAAAATATATCAGAAAATTTTCACCAATTCGTATTAGGAGTTCTTGCTTCTCTAAAGGAGTGCTATTATATAAAATGAAATAGAGAGTTGGTATATGGGATAAAGAGAATTTAAAAATATAACAAAAATGGTATTTGTATGCAATTGAAAAGAAATAATAATAGAAGTATTTAAATAGTAAAAAATACTTCTTTGTATTTTTTCTTTTAGGCATCCATTTTTACTCTATTTTTGTTTTATATTTTTATATTTTTTTTAGAAATTTTTTGAAAAAAACATTTGACAAATAGGTGTATTTAGTAGATAATGGATATGTACGATAAAGATGAAAAAGAATTGGAGATATAAGGGAAAAAAGGAATATGAAAAATACAAAGGAGGAATTAAAAATGTATTTATTTAATAGGATAACAGTAAATCCACAATTGCCAAAAAGGATAGAAAAATTATCAGAAATAGCAAATAACTTGTGGTGGTCTTGGAATACTGAATTCTTAAGATTATTTCAAAAAATAGATGGAGATTTATGGGAAATATCAAATAAAAATCCAATTAAATTCTTAAAACATGTATCACAAGAAAGATTAGAAACTGTAGCAAAAGATGTTCCATTTTTAAAAGAATATGATAAAGTAGTAGAAAATTTCCAAGGATATATGTCAAGTAAAAGTACTTGGTTTAATAAAATGTATCCAGAAGAAAGAGATGATTTAATAGCATATTTTTCAGCAGAATATGGATTAGATCAAACAATACCAATATATTCAGGAGGACTTGGAATATTATCAGGAGATCATTTAAAATCAGCAAGTGATTTAGGAATACCACTTGTAGCAGTAGGATTATTATATAAAAATGGATATTTTAACCAAAAAATAGATGGAAATGGAAACCAACAAACAGAATATAATGACATAGATTTATATGATTTACCAATAAACCCTGTAAAAAATGATTTAGGGGACGACTTAATAATATTTGTAAAATTTCCTAAAAGAAGATTATATCTAAAAGTATGGAGTATTAAAGTAGGAAGAGTAACTTTATATTTATTAGATTCAGATATTGAAAAAAATAATCCAGAAGATAGAGATGTGACATTAAGATTATATGGCGGAGACCAAGAAATGAGAATTCGCCAAGAAATAGTACTAGGGCAAGCAGGAGTAGAATTACTTACAAAATATTTAAAACTAAATCCAACAGTATATCATATGAATGAAGGACATTCAGCGTTTTTAACATTAGAACTTATGAAAAATGTTATAAAAGAAAAACAAGTATCATTTGATGTAGCAAAAGATATAGCAAGTTCAAAAACAGTATTTACAACACATACACCAGTACCAGCAGGAAATGATATATTTCCACTCGATTTAGTAGAAAAATATTTTAAAGACTTTTGGCCAAGATTAGGATTAGATAGAGAAGAGTTTTTAAGATTGGGAATGAAACCAGGAAAAGAATTAGATAATGGATTTAATATGGGAATATTAGCACTAAAAATTGCAGGAAAGAAAAATGGAGTAAGTAAACTTCATGGAGCAGTATCAAGAGAATTATTCGGAGATGTATGGCCAGAAATAGCAGCAAACGAAGCACCAATTGGATATGTAACAAATGGAATTCATACATGTTCATGGCTAGCACCAAGAATGAAAGAATTATTTAATAAATATTTAATGCCATTTTGGCAAGATAATATGCATAAAGACCAAGTGTGGGAAAAAATAAGAAGTGTACCAGATGATAAAATATGGGGCATACATAATGATAGAAAAGAAAAATTGTTAAAATTAGTAAAAGATAATACATATGAAAGATTAAGACGTGCAGGTTATAGTTATGAAGAGATAAATGATATAATATCAAAAATAAATCCTAATGCATTAACGATAGGATTTGCGAGAAGATTTGCTACATATAAAAGGGCAACATTAATATTTAAAGATTTAGAAAGAATAACACAAATTATAAATAATTCTGAAAAGCCAGTACAACTAATATTTGCAGGAAAAGCACATCCAGCAGATAAAGAAGGACAAGACTTAATAAGATATATACATCAAATTTCAATGATGCCACAATTTAAAGGAAAAATATTCTTACTTGAAAATTATAATATAGCAATGTCAAGATATTTAGTAAGTGGTGTTGATGTATGGTTAAATAATCCAAGAAGACCAATGGAAGCATCAGGGACATCAGGACAAAAAGCATCTGTAAATGGAGTAATAAACTTTAGTGTGTTAGACGGATGGTGGGCAGAAGGTTATGACCAGACTAATGGATGGACTATTGGAAGTAACCAAGAATATGATTCTTATGAAGCACAAGACCAGGCAGATAGCCAAAGTTTATATAAAACTTTAGAAGAAAAAATAATACCAACATTTTATAATAGAGATAAAAACGGAATGCCTACAAAATGGATAGAAATTATGAAAAATTCTATTATAACAACAGGAGGAAAATATAGTACATCAAGAATGCTTGTAGATTATACAAAAGATTATTATATGCCACTTTGCAAATTAACTAAAAAATATTATAATGATATAGATAATGTAGCAGCATTCAACTCTTGGAAAAAAGATTTATATACAAATTGGAAAGATGTTAAAATAACACAAACAGAAAATGACTTAGATAATATAACAATAGATGCTGGAAATAAAATAGAAGTAGGTTGTGAAATAACTCTTCCCAACATTGATGTAAATAATGTAACAGTACAAGTTTATTATGGTAAAATCTTGGAAAATGGAATAGTAGAAGATGTAAGTATAACTCCAATGGAACTTACAGAAGAAAATGGAGAAGAAAAGAAATATTATTATACAGCAAAAATAGAACTAACAACAGGTGGGAATTATGGTTATACATTTAGAGTTATGCCAAAACATAAGATGCTATTAGAACCAGCAAACTTAAATTTAATAAAATGGGTAACAAAATAAGAAAAAGGCTAGCATACTAGCCTTTTTTGAAACCTTGAAAATATATTATGTATATGCTACTATTTAGGAGGAAGTTGAAATATAAGGAGGAAAAAATGGGAGAAATAGAAAATATATTATGGGATAAAACAACGTATAATTTATCATATTTATGTGGAGTAGCAGATTTGAAAAAATATGGAAATAAAGGAGAAATACTTGAAAGATTAAGTAAATTATATGATAACGAAAATTTTGTTAGAGATATTTTTGATAGTTTAAGTGAATATGAAAAAGCATATATAACATGTGTTGTACAAAATAAATATCATCCAAGAGAATTTCAAATAAATGAAATAAAAAAGCAATTTGGAGTAATAGAGAGAACTGAATATTCTATTAGATATGGAGAGAATTTTAGTAAGAGTTCAAAATTGAATTTATTATTTATTAAAAGTGGTAGAATTCCACAAGTAATAAAGGAAAAATTGGAAGAAATAATAAAACCACTTGAATTTGAAGTAGAAGAAACTAAAGATAGTGTAGATCCAGAAGAATTTTATTCAAATATAACGGAAAGAGAAAAAAGAGTAGAAGATTTTGATGAGTTTATAAAATTTATAAACACAAATAATATAAAGCCAACTAAAGCAAAACAAGAGTTACCAAAATCAAATGTAATAAAATTACATAAAATTTTAGGATATAGAGATCTATTACGAAATGATGAGCTTGATTTTGAAACAATAAAAAATATTGGAGATACAACAGTAACTTATGGAATAATGAAATTGCTAGAAAATGCTTCAATAATAAAAGTAAAAAAAGATAAATTTATTATAGATGAAGAAAATTGTGCAAAGTATCAAAAATTAAATAAAGTAGAAAAAATAAAATATCTTTTAGAAAAATATGAAAAACCAGAAAAATCATGTATAAATGAAGGTGAAAGAATATTATGCGTGAAATTAAAATTTGATAAAAAAGAAAATCTTTTAGGAAAAGCAAGAGAAAAAATAATAGATTATTTAAAAAAATGTCCAGTTGATAAATGGATAGATATGCAAGATTTTAAAAATCAAATAGCAATACATGAATACAGGTTTTTAAGAAAATATGTAAGTGAAGTTTTAATAAGAGACGAATATTATATGTCTTATTATCAAACACCTTCACATGATGAATTTGAAACACCATTTTTAGATATTGTCTTTATGGAATATTTAGCTACATTAGGAATTATAGATGTCACAATATCTGATTATTGGACAGATTATGGAGATAGAAAATTTTTTGAAGTTGAATATTTTAGAATTACAAAATTAGGTGCTTATGTATTAGGATTAGAAAAATTTGAAGAAGAAAAAAATGTTGCTAAACAAGATATTGTAGTAAATAACAAATTTGAAATAGAAGTAAAAAATCAGAAATTAAAATATGAATTATATTTTGATAGATTTTTAAGCAAAAAATCAAAAGAACCTTTAGTGTATAAATTGGATTTTAAAGGTATGGTTAAAGCCTTAGAGATTGGAATTAAAATTAAGGATATATATGAATATATAAAAGAAAATAATAAAGAAGAATTGCCTAAAAATGTAAAAGCACAATTTGAATACTGGATTTATGCATCTAAAAGGATTAAAATAAAAAATGTAACTATTTTAGAAATAGATGATGAAAATTTTTATGAAATTATGAGAAATGAAGATTATAAACCATGTATAGACTCAGTAAGAGATAAAGTAATTATACTAAAGAACAATAAAACAGACGAAATAAAGAAAATATTAAATAAAAACGGAAAATTTTGTATTTACAATTAACATAATTTGTGCTATAATGTTTATCGTCAGAACTATTGTGTTTCTAAAGTATTTAGCATCTTGGGAAAGACAATAGTTAAGTAACCTTTAGAAATGGAGGTAGAATAGAGAAATTACTAGCAGTAGGATGTAGGGACACTAAGAAGAAAGAAGAAGAAAATGCACAAGACTGAATTTCATGAGATCCCTAGCGAGTTTTTAGCGATCTCACCATTGGACGGCCGGTATTCTGGAATTGGAAAGAGGTTGTCTCCATACTTTTCAGAGTATGGACTTGTCAAAAACAGGGTATGGGTCGAGGTTAATTGGCTTGTTTTCATGCTGAATAACCTAGAAGACAGTGAGATTTTGAAAGGCTTTCCAAAGGAAAGAATTTCAGAAATTCTAAGCATCTATGAGAGTTTTGGTGCTGAGTCTTTTGCACGAGTAAAAGACATTGAAGCTGTAACTAATCATGATGTTAAGGCTGTTGAGTATTATGTTGATGAAGAGCTTAAAGCTCTTGGAATGGAGGAACTTATTAGTTATGTCCATATAGGATGCACATCTGAGGACATTACCAACATAGCTTATGCTAACACGATAAATCAGGCTATGCACGATGTATGGATACCAGAGGCTGAAAAGCTAATTGAAGTAATTGAAGACTTTGGGGCAAGGTATTCTAATACTTCAATGCTTGCACATACTCATGGGCAACCAGCAACCCCAACAACAGTTGGAAAGGAGTTTTCAGTTTATGTTTATCGCCTAAAGTCGTCTTTGGAGTATGTGAAAGCCATTAAGCCTCTTGCAAAGTTCAATGGTGCAACAGGGAATTATGCAGCAATATCTATTGCATTCCCAAATGAGAATTGGCCTGAACTCAACAAGAAGTTTGTTGAAGGTACTTTGGGGCTTACTTTCAATCCTGTGACTACGCAGATTGAAAGTCATGATTACATGTGTCATCTATTTGATGCAGTGCGTCACTTCAACAATGTCATACGTGATCTTGACCAAGACATGTGGTTATATATCAGTATGGAGTACTTCGGTCAGAAGGTAGTTGAAGGTGAAGTTGGTAGTAGTACCATGCCTCACAAGGTTAATCCTATTAAGTTTGAGAATAGCGAATCTAATGTAGATACGTCTAATGCTCTGCTTATGGCACTTTCCAACAAACTTCCGATTTCTCGTATGCAAAGAGACTTGTCAGACTCTTCTTCGCAGAGAAATATCGGAATGTCTATTGGATATTCACTTCAGGCAATCACTCAGACCATTAGTGGTATGAGTAGAGTTAGAGTGAATACTGATAAGATTTCCAAAGACCTTGAAGGCAACTGGGAAGTTTTGGCCGAGCCAATTCAGACTATGCTTCGTAAGTATGGTATTCCTGATGCTTATGAACAGCTAAAAAAGCTGACAAGAGGCAGGAAAATGACGAAGGAAGACATTCACAGCTTCATCAAGTCTCTTGATGTCCTTTCAGATGAAGACATGATGACTCTTCTTAATCTTACTCCTGAGTCTTATATTGGCTATGCTAGTCGAATTGCGGAAGAGATTGCTTAAAACTAAGTAAATTCCTTCAGCAAATTCTACCAGAGAGCTACTCACAAATTGTGGGTAGCTCTTTTAAAAATATAAATTTTGTAAATAATAGTAGAACTCTGGTAAAAAGTTGCAAAATATGATATATTATGAAAGTAGAAATTGGAGGTAAAAATGGAAAGTGTAAAACCTTTTATAAAATGGGCAGGTGGTAAAGGAAGTTTAATACCACAATTAAGGAACTTCTATCCAGATGAATTGAATGAAGGAACGATAACTAAATATATAGAGCCATTTGTTGGCGGAGGTGCAGTTTTAATAGATATATTACAAAAATATAATATGAAAGAAGTTTATGCATTTGATATAAATATCGATTTAATAAATTGTTATAATATTATAAAAAATAATGTGGAAGAGTTAATAAAAGAATTAGATATAAAAGAAAAAGAATTTAAAAAATTAAAAGATGAAGATAGAAAAACATATTTTTATAATATAAGAAAAGAATATAATTCTTATAAAATTAGTGAAAACGAACTAAGTATAAAAAGAGCAGTAGAATTTATATTTTTAAATAGAACATGTTTTAATGGATTATATAGAGTTAATAAAAATGGAGAATTCAATGTACCTTGTGGTAAATATAAAAATCCCAAAATATGTGATGAGGCAAATTTAAGAAATTTATCAAAATTAATTAAAAATGTAATATTTAAAGTTAGTGATTATAAAGAATGTAAAATGTATGTTGATAACAATACTTTTGTATATTTCGATCCGCCATATAGACCATTATCAAAAACTTCAGGATTTACATCATACACAAAAAGTGATTTTAATGACGAAAATCAAAAAGAATTAGCAATATATTTTAAAATTTTAGATAAGATGGGTGCTAAATTAATGTTATCTAATTCCAATCCTAAAAATATAAATAAAAAAGATAATTTTTTTGAAGAAATATATGAAGGATTTAGAATTAATAAAGTTTTAGCAAAAAGAATGATAAACAGTAATGCAAAAGCAAGAGGGGAAATTTCAGAATTACTTATTACTAATTATTAGGAGATGAATAGATGTATTTAAAAAAATACTATTTTGAAGAAGAAAAATTCAAGTTAATAAATAATGATACTTTCTATGTGTTAAAAAAACTTGAGGAAAAAAGTTTTGATATGATATTTGCAGATCCACCCTATTTTTTGTCTGATAATGGAATAACCTGTAGATGTGGAAAAATGGTAAGTGTAAATAAAGGTAAATGGGATAAATATTTAAGTGTAGAAGATAAACATAGATTTAATAGAAGATGGATACATGAATGTTATAAAGTGTTGAAAGACAATGGAACAATATGGATAAGTCGGAACATTACACAATATATATTCAATAGGAATGGCATTAGAAGAAGAAGGATTTAAAATACTAAATAACATTACATGGCAGAAGACTAATCCACCACCTAATTTAGCTTGTAAAACTTTTACACATTCAACAGAAACAATTTTATGGGCAAAAAAAGATTTACCCAAAATAAAATATAAATTTAATTATGATTTAATGAAAAAATTAAATGGCAATAAACAGATGAAAGATGTGTGGACAACTTCACTTACAAAGCCATCTGAAAAAAAACAAGGGAAACATCCAACACAAAAACCTTTAGAAATATTAGAAAGAATTATACTAGCATCTACAGAAGAAAATGATTTAATTTTAGATCCGTTTTGTGGTAGCAGTACAACTGGAATTGCTGCAAATAAATTAAATAGAAGATACATAGGAATAGATAATTCAAAAGAATATTTAGATTTATCTATAAGAAGATATAAAGAAATAAAGGAGTAGATGAATATGAAAAGAGATTTTGCGGAATGGTTACTAACTTTTACAGATAGTATAGCTAATTATAAGTACTATATAGATTTTGAAACAATATATAAAAATGCTGAAAGATATAAAATAGAATTAAATATGATGAATACATTAATTGGTAGTAAAAATATAGAAAAAGACTTTAAAGATTTAGTACAAAAATATCCAGAAGTTTTAAAATGTATTCCAATATTGTTAGCAGTTAGACAAACAGAGATAATCGTTTTAGATGATGAAGGAAATAGATTTGAGTATAACTTTAAAAATATAAATTACAATGTTGAGCAATATACTGTTTTTATGAGAGAAACAGGATTATTCGAACTATTAGAAAAACATTTAATAAATAATTTATATGATTATGTGTTAGGTGTTGAATGTGGGCTAAATTCAAATGCTAGAAAAAATCGTGGTGGGCATTTAATGGAGAACTTAGTTGAAAAATTTATTCAAAGGGCAAGCTTTGAAAGAGATAAAACATATTTTAAAGAAATGTACTTACAGGATATTGAACGAAGATGGAAATTAGATATGTCTTTTATTAGCAATAAAAATCAAGCAACCAAAAGATTTGACTTTGTTATAAAAACAGATAAATGTATTTATGGTATTGAAACAAATTTCTATGCATCAAGTGGTTCAAAATTAAATGAAACAGCTAGAAGTTATAAAATGCTTGCAGAAGAGGCAAAAAGAGTATTAGGATTTAAATTTGTATGGTTTACAGATGGAATTGGATGGTATCAAGCAAGAAATAATTTAAAAGAAACATTTGATAATATGGAACATATATACAATATTTCTGATATTAAAAATGGAATAATGAAAGAAATATTTAAATAATAATAGAAAACTAAAAAGATTGTTAAATTAAAAATAACAATCTTTTTATAAAATAGAGCCTAAAATTAAAATACCAATATTATCATTATAAATTTCATCAAATTGAGAAATAGGAAGAGGATTTATACCAATTCCAGCTTCTATTGTATAACCAGGTTTATTAAACTCTTGTATAAACCAATCTTTATATCCTGCAAAGCTTGAGTTAAATGGAGTATCAGCTAAAAGGTATCCACTAGCATCAGCTAATCTATTACCAATATAAAGACTATCTTTAGGATTATAATCTTGAAATTGCCAATAAATTTCTTTTCCTTGAGTATGAAAGGTAATAACAAGTCTAAAATCATGTAAAAGAGTAAAATTATAAATGGCTAAGCTTTCCGGTTCAGTAAGAGGGCCAAAGCCTACAAAGTCACGAGGAGAAGGCTTGTTAAAACCTTGGGAATATTTTATTTGTTTTGCTTGTTGCCAGCCAGCAGGAAACTGCAGATTTAAATCTACTCCATTAAAATTTGCCTTCCAACCAGAAGGAAAAGGAATACTTGGAAAATTTTGGGCTATATCTTGGAAACTACGATATATAGAACTATCTGCAGAATAATAGCCAGTAACTAAATCAACTCCATCAGGATTAACCATAGGCATAATGTAAATAGAGGTACTATTAAATAAATCTTTTATTCTATAATTGCAAAGTGTAGAATTATTTACATAAGCATAAGAATAATCTTCAATAAATTTCATAAGAAGAACAGAGGTAATCCATTCATTTCCGGTGAATTGCACCAGAATAGAAAACATGATTTTTTCCCATACCAAGCCTAATTACAGGAATAGATTTACCAAGAACACTAAAGCCAAAATTTTGTATTTGTAAAAATGGATAAGTTTGATTTAGTTCATATAAATTATCCATCATGATTTCATAAGTATAATAAATATTAGTTTTAACAATAGACATATTAATCACCTAAAATATAATATGAAAAAAATGAAAAATGGTTAAAAGTTTGACTTTTTAGAAATTTAATATATAATTATTTCAATATTTTTTGTATGGAGTTATAGTTATGGAAAAATTAATTGTAAGTAAAAAGGATAATAATAAGAAATTAAATAAATTTTTAATATCTAACATAGAAGGATTATCAGAAAATTTATTTTATAAAACACTTAGAAAAAAAGATATAAAAATAAATAATATTCGTATAAGTGAAAATGTAGAAGTACATTCAGGTGATGAAATATTAGTATATATAACAAAAGAAATGTTAAAACCTAAAATCAAATTAGATGTTATTTATGAAGATGAAAATATTTTAATTGTAAATAAACCATATAATATAGAAGTAGAAGGAAAAAATAGTTTAACTAATCAAATTCAAGAAAAATATAAAAATAAAAATATAAAGCCATGCCACAGAATAGATAGAAATACTAGTGGATTAGTTTTATTTAGCAAAAATGAAGAGGCATTAAAAATAATTTTAGATAAATTTAAAAAGCATGAAATAGAAAAACATTATTTAGCTAAAGTTTATGGAATACCAGAAAAAGAATATAAAAGATGTGAAGCTTATTTATTTAAAGACAATAAAAAAGCAAAGGTATATATCAGTGATTTGCCAAAAAAAGGCTATAGAAAAATTATTACAATATATAGAGTAATAGAAAGAAAAAAAGACAACACAGCTGTTTTAGATGTAGAAATAGAAACAGGAAGAACTCATCAAATAAGAGCACATTTAGCTTACCTTGGTTATCCAATAATAGGAGATCGGAAAATATGGTAGAAATGAAATAAATAAAAAATTCGGAAAAAAATATCAGGAGCTTAAAAGTTATATAATTAAATTTAATTTTAAAACAGATAGTGGAATTTTAAATTATCTAAATGGAAAATCGGTTTATCTAAAGAGCAATTAAAATATTTTAATAAAACCCTAAAACCACTTATTTTAAATTTATAGTAGTAATCTTTGGAGCGGGTAGAGGGAATCGAACCCTCGCGACAAGGTCGGAAGCATTGCATTCTACCACTAAATTATACCCGCAAAAAATTAATTACAATAATAAGTATAGCATATTTTTAGTTAAATGTATATAATTTAATAAAAATTTTTAAATGAATATCCTTTATTTTTAAGATAGTTTATAGACTCGTCTAATATATAAGAGCTGTTATTAACATCTTTAGTATCATGCATAAGAATTACTAAAACATTTTTGTTTTTAGAAGACTGTTTTAAATTATCTAATAATTGAGTATTTGAATATTTCTTTTCAGAATCTTTATTTAAAGCATTCCAGTCAATGTAAGAATATCCAAGGTTAGAAAGAATTTTAAGATAATTTTCTTTTTCAGATTTATATATATTAGACATATAACCATTAGGAAATCTAAACAGATAAGAATGGTAATTGTCTATTCCTATTGCTTTTCCTATTTCTAAATCTGTTTTTTGAATTTCAGAAATAAAATTTTCAGGACTTTTATATAAAACAGAATTATTGTGAGAATATGTATGATTACCCAAAAAATGACCTTCTTCATAAGCCCTTTTTACTATTTTAGGGTTTTCTTTAACTTTTTTACCAATAACAAAAAAACTAGCTTTTACATTTTGTTTCTTTAAAATATCCAAAATTTTAGGGGTAACTGAAGGAGTTGGACCATCATCAAAAGTTAAGTATGCAATTTTTCCATCTTGGTTATAGATATTGTCTATATCAAATTTATTTTCAGAAGTGTTTGAAACTTCTTTTGTTATATCGATAATATTTATAAAGAAATTATAATAAAGAAAAATAGAAATTAATAAAAATATAATAATATAAAAAAAAATTTTTTTGTCTAAAAAAGATTATTTTCAAAAATATCACCTAATTAAAAATATTAAATTAGAAAAAATATTATTACAAATTTAATAAAAACTTAGATAAAAAATTTATTTATTTGTTGAAAATGACTTTAAGATATAGTATAATAAAATAGTATATGGGGATGAAATGGTTTCGACATAATACTAGAAATATGAATTGCAAGTAGTGGATGGTCGCTTTGGCCACTTAAAAAAAGCGAAAATAAAGATAAACGCTGATAGAGAAGAATTAGCATTAGCAGCTGCCTAGGAGCAGCTCCACTTTACTAAAAATCCCCACATTTTTTGTAAGGTGATTATTTAGTGGGAAACAAAGCTACTTTTGCTTTTGAAGTAGGGGGTATTTTAAAAAGCTATATTTTAATAAAACCTGTCTGTTGGTGTTATTAAAATGAATAAAATAAACAGACTAAACTTGTAGATATTTGTATGGAAGGTATTGTGGACAGGAGTTCGACTCTCCTCATCTCCACCATGTATAAAGATCTTTGTAGATATTAATTTTAATATGTCTATAAGGATCTTATTTTTTAAAATAATGCATTTTAATGTAATTAATTAATATTATTGCTATTATATTATTATCAAGATGATAGTTGGTTTGAAAGTGAAAAAATAAAATATATTATATTGAAAATTATGTAAAGATATATTATAATTAAAAGGTATTAATAAAAGGCTTGGCCATCAGTAGAAAGGAAAATCATGGCTACCATTATTCACATTAATAAGGATTTTGCGAAATATCGTATATTTGACACAACAGACGGAGGATTTATTGAAATAAAGGATTTTGACGATGGAATTGTAAAAATCTGTGCAATAAGTGGAGGAACTCCCGAACAAATTGCTAAAATTATTGTAGGTTGCTTTGAAAAAGATTCGAATTTTAGAGAAACAGTCATAAAATCATATGGATATGATGACGAAAATGTTTTTAGAGGAATTGAGCTTTTGTTTTCAGATAGAAAACTTCTAATTACTGAGGAAAATGCTAGCGAAAAAGTAATTGTAGACTTTTTGAATAAAGTAATTGAAGAAGAGAATAAAAGACACTTACAAGAAATAGAAAAGCTTTTGGAATTTACAAAGGCATCTTATTCTCAAAAAATTGATTTCAAAGGCAGTGAAGAAGCAGAAGAATGGATGATATTAGTTCAATATTTGTTAAATCAAAAAGAGGGAAGAGCTATTGTTTCTTTAGCCGAGACATTTGTTAAATATGTACAACACCTTATTTTAGAAAAGAAGGTTCCCAATTGGGTGGCATTTGATGAGGCTTATGATATGATATTGGCACATTCTTCAAATAATGTGGCACTTTTGCAAAGAGGATTAGAAGAATTTGCTAAATATTGGAAATATGGGAATGAACTTTCAATGTGGTTGGATTTTCGAAATAAAAAGGAACTAGAAGAGTTTCTAAATAGCTGATAACTTAAAAGCCGATTAAAGGAGTATAATACTCCTTTGATAAAAAAGTTATAACTTTTTCCCTTCTTAATATTAAGAAGGGTTTTAAAATTTTGCATTAATACTTGTATTAATAAAAAAACGTGATATAATAAAACCATCTATTGGCTAATGTTAGAAACTGTAAGGAGTGTATCATGATTACATTTGTATTTGATGATGATGAATTTGTAAAGATGTACAAGTTTCGGACGCAAGATAATCATATAATACTTGTAGAGGAGTTCTCAGATGGAATAGCAACAATTAGACCAACAGAAGAATACAGAAATCTTGAAGAATTTGCAGATGTGATTTCTGGTTGTTTAGATAAACGGTCTAATTTCATAAGTAAACTTATGGAAGTCTATAGTTGTGAAGAAGATGAAGAGTTTAAAGGCTTAATCTTAAAAATTATCGGAATATCTGTTTTTATTCCACCAGAAGAGATTACCGGAGAACAAATAATAAGAATTATAGAAAAAGGAATAAAAGACTTATGTGAAGCAGACTTGAGATATACTATTGATACAGAGTTTAAAGTTAAATTGTGTGATTTTGTAACTTCAATATATTATGATACTAGTATGGAATTTAGTAGTACCACTGCTGAAAAAATGTGGAAGCGAGAAAGTGCTTTTCTAATATCTTATGAAAGAGGAAATAGGATTTTTGACTATGTAGAAACTTTTGCAAAATATGCACAATATCTTGTAGAAGTTCGGAAAAAAGAATTTTCCGATGCATTTTCTTACACATTAGAGGACATAGAGCAAGTTGTATGGGTAGAACCAGAAGAACAAGAAAGAGCAATGGACTTGCTTATAAAGTATTGGAAATATGGTCAAGAACTTGTTGAATGGCACAGGCAAATAATTGCAGAAGAAATGCAAAGCGTGATAGATGAATTATAGTTTTTTAACTAAAGTTATGGTTAAATAACCTAAATAAAAGAACAATCTTTCCCTCTAAATTTTAGAGGGTTCTTTTAATTTTTTGTGTTTAGTAATAATTGAAATTAGTAATGAATAAAATAAAATGTGAATATTTTGTGAAAAATTTAAAATATCTATTGACATTTTCTAAAAATGGGTATAAATTATTAGCAGTCAAACACGAAGAGTGCTAAAAAATAAAGGAGGTAATTTTAATGATTAAACCATTAGGAAGTAGAGTATTAATTAAGATGAAAGAAGGCGAAGAAACAACTAAAAGTGGAATTATTTTAGCAGGTGGAGCACAAGAAAAACCACAAATAGCAGAAGTAATAGAAGTAGGTCCTGGAGAAATAGTAGATGGAAAAAATGAAGTTATGCATGTAAAAAAAGGTGACAATGTAATAGTTTCAGAATATTCAGGAACAAAAATAAAATACGAAGGTGAAAATTATATAATAGTTAGACAAGAGGATATATTAGCAAAAGTAGAATAGTAAATAATAAACTAAAAAAGTGAAAAAATAAAACTATTTTTAAGAAAGGAATGATTTAAAATGGCAAAAATGATTAAATTCGGAGAAGATGCTAGAAAATCTTTGTTAGAAGGTGTAAATAAATTAGCAGATACTGTAAAAGTAACACTTGGTCCAAAAGGAAGAAATGTAGTTTTGGATAAGAGTTTTGGAGCACCACTTATTACTAATGATGGCGTAACAATAGCAAAAGAAATAGAATTAGAAGATAAATTTGAAAACATGGGAGCACGTTTAGTAAAAGAGGTTTCAACAAAAACAAATGACGTAGCAGGAGATGGAACAACAACAGCTACAGTTTTAGCACAAAGTATGATTAAAGAAGGTGTTAAAAATGTAGCAGCAGGAGCAGATCCAATGGCAATTAAAAGAGGTATGGATAAAGCAGTTGATACAGCGATTGAAGGCTTAAAAGAAATAAGTTCACAAGTTAATGGAAAAGAAGATATTGCAAGAGTTGCAAGCATATCAGCAAATAATACTGAAATTGGAGAATTAATTGCAGAAGCTATGGAAAAAGTTTCTAAAGATGGTGTTATAACAATTGAAGAGTCAAAAACATCAAATACAGAATTAAATGTAGTAGAAGGTATGCAATTTGATAAAGGATATTTATCACCATATATGGCAACAGACACAGAAAAAATGGAAGCAGTTTTAGATAACCCATATATATTAATTACAGATAAAAAGATTAGTAATATTCAAGAAATATTACCATTATTAGAAAGTTTAATGCAAGAATCAGGAAAATTATTAATAATTTGTGATGATATGGAAGGTGAGGCTTTATCTACATTAATCTTAAACAAATTAAGAGGTGTTTTAAATGTAGTAGCTGTTAAAGCTCCAGGTTTTGGAGATAAGAGAAAAGCAATGCTACAAGATATTGCTGTACTTACAGGTGGAGAAGTAATCACTTCTGATTTAGGATTAGAACTAAAAGATACAACAATGGAACAATTGGGTAGAGCAAAACAAGTTAAAGTTCAAAAAGAAAATACAATTATAGTAGATGGTGCAGGAGACAAACAGCAAATTGCAGATAGAGTTGCACAAATTAAAGCTCAAATAAATGAAACAAAGAGTGATTATGATAAAGAAAGTCTTCAAGAAAGACTTGCAAAACTAGCAGGTGGAGTTGCAGTAATTGGAGTTGGAGCAGCAACGGAAGTTGAGATGAAAGACAAGAAATTAAGAATAGAAGATGCTTTATCTGCAACAAAAGCAGCAGTAGAAGAAGGAATAGTAGCAGGTGGAGGAACAGCTCTTTTAAATGTTACAGCTAAAGTTCAAAAGTTAGTAGGTACGTT
Organism: uncultured Clostridia bacterium; assembly: GCA_944387475.1. GTDB lineage: Bacteria > Bacillota > Clostridia > TANB77 > CAG-508 > CAG-269. The sequence continues at coordinate 13,705 of CALXFB010000020.1, read as the reverse complement.
AAATGATGGTGAAAAATTAGGTGCAAAAATTGTATTAAAAGCATTAGAAGAACCAGCAAAGCAAATTGCTAGAAATAGTGGTTTAGAGCCAGCAGTTATTGTAGAAAAAGTTAAATCTGAAAAAGAAGGAATTGGTTTTGATGCAAGCACAGAAACTTATGTAGATATGAAGAAAGCGGGAATTGTAGACCCAACTAAAGTCACAAGAAGTGCTCTTCAAAATGCAGCATCAATTGCATCTATGGTACTTACAACAGAAAGTTTAGTAACAGATGTACCAGAAGAAAAATGTAAATGCGGACATAATGAGAATCCAGCTGGAATGGATGGAATGTATTAATAAAGCAAATCAACAGCCTAAAAAGCTGTTGATTTTTTTAAAAATTTAAGTTATAATAACTTTTGTAAATTATTTGCTAAAATAGCTCAGTTGGTAGAGCAACGGATTCGTAACCCGTAGGTCAGGAGTTCGATTCTCCTTTTTAGCACCAAAAAAAGACCGGTACAGGATTGAACTGTACCGGTTTTGAAGTATCATTCCTAATTATAAAGCCTTACAAAAGAAATGTGGTATCCGTGCTCAAAAGCCCAGCTAACAACTTCTTCTTCACAAAAGTCGTATACAGATTGAGGTACTGCTACAATTTCAAATGCTTTAGCAAAAGGAAGACTTTCTTTAGGGATTTGCGAAAGAACTTCTGCAACTTTTGGCCTAAAGAACAGTCCATGATCCCATTTGTGAAAACAAGTAAAATTGTGCCTGAAGCAAAGTTTAAGAGTGTTTTCGGGAACTTCTTCAGAAACGTTTTGAGAAAGGTAAGGACAATTTTTTAGTTCCTCAAGTGAAAACTTAGGATAATAGTAAAGCCTTCCATCAAGTGTTTTTACAGGTTTTATCCTCTCATAACGTTTTAGCAACTCTTCATCTGTAATTTCAGGAATAGACACATTCATAGTATAACCTCCTTGAATTTTCTTGGAGGTTAGAAACCTCCAAGTTTTGTACTTATTGGTTTCTAAACAATACTACACTTATATAATAACACATTTTACATAATATTTCAAGAAAAGGAACATTATAGATTTTTTTAAAATTAGTTGTAAAGAAATATTAGTTATGCTAAAATAGAAATAGATTTAACAAAAGATAATACCAAAGGAGAGATTATACAATGAAGAAAAAAATATTAAGAATCTTAGGAATAATTATTTTAGTTATGTTATTTACAACATTTTGTTATGCAGGAGAAACAGAAATAAAATCAATAGATGAAAATAGACAAGCTATATATTCTACAGGAGCAATATGGGGAGGAATATTAGTAATATCAGCATTATTGATTTTAGGATTTAAAAACACAACTGTAAGTTTAACAGAAGAAAAAGGAGAAAGAGTAAAAAATGTAATACAAGAAATAATGTATATATATATTATAATAACAGTTATAATAGGATTTATATATTTAGGTAAACAATTCAAGTTTTTAAGTTTAATAATAGTTCCTATAATAGGTTTTGTAATTTCAATAATATTAAGAATAATAAAAAGTAAGCAAATATCAAATATAATATGTTCAGTAACAACTTTATTTATATGTATTTTAATAGGATATATAGTTATACCAAAATGGTCAGTTGATAAATATAATAACCAATTTTTACAATATGAGACAACAATGATAACTGAGGGAAAACAAGGATGGGTAAATGATATAAATAGTCTAATAAAAGAAGTTATAAAAAACAATGAAGGAAAAAGAAAAACATCAGTAATATACAAAGAAGATAGTAATTCCACAAAACCACAGCTTGAGAAATTATTAGACGAATTAGACCATAAAAAAACATATAAAGTTATGTGGGAGTATGATAAAGAGGGATATATAGAAAACATAGATATATATAACAAATAAAAGTTAAATTTTACAAAATGGAGAAAATGTGCTATAATATTATTATGTGAGGTGCATTTACTCCATTTTACATTTTTGTGTGTGCAACTAAAGTAAAAAGATTTTTTTAGGAGGAAATAATGAGTCGTTGCATGTATGATTATGCTGTTGAGATGATGAAGAATTATCATGAGGAAAAACCCTATGAGTTCAGGATTAAGTATGATAAAATTGCAAGTCAGCTTGCAATTCAAGGAAAGGACGGAAGAAGGCAGGTAAGCTCTGACATCAAAGAAAGGTTTTACGGACTTTATCAAGCATATGTGGAAACACTGCTTAAGAAGTTCAAAGAACCATCAGCAATATTTGTCTTCCAAAGCGAAAGCTATAAGATTAATCAAATGCGTAAGCCAAGGAGAGGAGTGTTTTATTACGAAAGTGATTTAAAGAGTATTCTTAAGTCACTTCCCAAGCTTGATGAAGGTGAGAGCTATATTTTTCCGATACTTCGTATCATACGAAACAACGGCATAGACGAACCATTCATCTTGAACTTACAAGATGAAAAGTAGCAGAAAGGCCAGCGATTATTGCTGGTTTTTCTGCTATTTGCGAAAACTAAAAAAATATAGTATAATACAAACATTAGAAGTATAAACTCCGGTAAAAATTTAAGGAGGAAAAATGCCTGATTATGCAGATTTAGTAGCAACAACTCTTTATATAAAAATTGGGGATAAGAAAATTGATGTATCAGAAAAAGTAAGAAGGCTTTTTTCTGACAAGGTCTATTTTTACATAAGGAAAGTTTTTGATGAGATAGGAAAACTACCATTAAGTGTGACTTTTCAAAATAAAGAAAAACCATATAAAAGAAGACATCATAGAAGAGATGTAATATATGTGGAAAAAACACTTGATGATGTGATTCAAGAGCTTTCGCCTCTTAGTAGAGGTGAGTATGTGTTTCAAACATTTGAATGCATAATAGAAAAAGATGGAAGAGGTAATCTTTTCTTTAGGTAGGCAGTAATTAAGGGCTAATTTTATATAATTAGCTCTTTTTCTATAAAAAACAGTACACAGATTAGGAAAAGTATGGTATACTATTAAATGAATTAATTAACTGTTAGAATGGAGGAATAAATAATGACAGATATGAAAATATCAGATGATATAAAATGGATAGGAGCAAGTGATAATAATTTAAAATTATTTGAAGGACAATATATATTAGAAAAAGGAATGAGTTATAATTCTTATTTAATAAAAGATGAAAAAAATGTAGTATTAGATACAATAGACGAAAATGTAACAGAAAAATGGAAAGAAAATTTAGAAAAGACCTTAGATGGAGAGAAACCAGATTATTTAATAATATCACATATGGAACCAGACCATGCTTATAATATAGGTGAATTTGTAAAAAAATATCCAGAAGCAAAATTAGTTGGAAATCAAATGACATTTAATATATTACAAAACTTTTTTAGTGATATAGATTTAAGTACAAAAAAAGTAATAGTTACAGAAGGTGATGTATTAGATATAGGAAAACACAAATTACAATTTATAATGGCACCAATGGTACATTGGCCAGAAGCAATGTTTACATATGAAAAAACAGAAAAAATTCTATTTTCAGCAGACGGCTTTGGAAAATTCGGTTCAATAGAAATAGATGATGAATGGGACTGTGAAGCAAGAAGATATTATTTTGGAATAGTTGGAAAATATGGAAAACAAGTACAAGATGTATTAAAGAAAGCACAAGGATTGGAAATAAACATGATATGCCCATTACATGGTCCAATATTAAAAGAAAATTTAGGATATTATTTAGACAAGTATAATACTTGGAGCAAATATGAGCCAGAAGAAGAAGGAATATTTATAGCAGTGGCAAGTATTTATGGAAATACATTAAATGTAGCAAAAGAACTAAAAAATATATTAGAAGAAAAAGGAGCAAAAAAAGTAGTTGTAACAGACTTATCAAGAGAAGACTGGGCAGAAGCGGTAGAAGATGCATTTAGGTATTCTAAATTGATAGTTGCATCATCTACATATAATATGGAAATATTCCCACCAATGGAACAATTTTTACATCATTTAAGCTCAAGAAATTACCAAAAAAGAAAAGTAGGAATAATAGAAAATGGTTCTTGGGCACCATCAGCAGGAAGAAATATGAAAAAAGTTTTAGAAGAAATGAAAGATTTAGAAATTGTAGAACCAATTATTACTATAAAATCAAGAATGAAAAAAGAAAATATAGAACAGTTAGAAAAATTAGCAGATGAAATGTTAAAATGTTAAAAGGAGAGGTTAAAAGTGGGCTTTTTTGAAAAATTAAAACAAGGAATGAATAAAACAAAGAGTTCCTTTGATGAAAAAATAAATAATGTATTTAAAAGTTTTAGAAAAGTAGATGAGGATTTTTTAGATGAATTAGAAGAAATATTAATAATGTCAGATATAGGAATGGATACATCTGTACAAATTATAAATAATTTAAGAAATAGAATAAAAAAAGAAAGACTACAAGATGAAGAAGATGTAAAACAAGCATTAAGAGAAGAAATGAAAAATATTTTAGATGTAACAGATATAAGTCTTCATCTAAATACAAAACCAGCTGTAATATTAGTAGTTGGTGTAAATGGAGTAGGAAAAACAACCTCAATTGGAAAAATTGCAAATAGACTAGCAAAAGATGGAAAAAAAGTAGTAGTAGCTGCAGCAGACACATTTAGAGCAGCAGCAGTAGAACAATTAGAAATATGGGCAAAAAGAGCAGGTGCTGATATTGTAAAAAAAGAAGAAGGAGTAGACCCAGCATCTGTTGTATATGATGCAATAAAAATAACAAAAGAAAAAAATGCAGATGTATTAATAGTAGATACAGCCCGGAAGGCTTCACAATAAAAAGTATTTAATGGATGAATTAAATAAAATACAAAAAGTAATAAATAAAGAAATGGAAGAAGCAGATAAAGAAGTATTACTAGTACTTGATGGAACAACAGGTCAAAATGCAATTTCACAAGTAAAGGCATTTAAAGAAGAAGCTAATATAACAGGTTTAGTAATTACAAAATTAGATGGAACAGCAAAAGGTGGAGTTGCAATAGGAATAGTACATGATAACAAAATTCCAATAAAATTTATTGGAATAGGTGAAGGAATAGATGATATGGAAATATTTAATTCAGAAGATTTTGTAAAAGCTATAATATAAAGGGGAATTTTAAACAAAAGGAGGAAGAAAAGTGGATAAATATGCTCAAAACCAAGAAACTAAAACAGAAGAAACAGTAAAGAATAAAAATAGTAAAAAAAGAATGTTACTTGTTATTTTGTTTTTATTAATATTTGCAATAGTAAGTTATGTTCAATTAAGAGGTAGCTATTTAGAGTATTTAGAATTAGGTAAGAGTTATACAAATATTTTTAAAACAAATATAACTTATAAATATGCAATTATGGCAGTAAATTTTGTTGTTTTATATATAATGATATATTTTACAAATAAAGGAATAAAAAAAGGATTAAAACCATTTTTTGAAAAAGAAGAAAAAAGTATGCCAAAGCTTCCTAATAAATCACTAGCACTTATAATATCAGCAATAGCAAGTTTTGTTGCAGCATCTGTTCTTATGCAAAAATTTATGCTTGCTGTAAGTAATGCTTCTTTTGGTGTACAAGATCCAATATTCGGATTAGATATTTCTTATTATGTGTTTTTAAAACCATTTATAGAAACAGCTATTTTCTATATTGTAGTCGTTTTTATATGCTTGTCACTTTATACAGCATTATATTATGTAATAGTATTTAACAGATATTTTGATGGTATAGATGGTAAAATGCTAAAAGAAAGTCTTTTTATTAAAAAATTAACAAGAAATGTAATGTTAATTATAATAGGAATTGCAATTTTAACAATACTAAATACTCAAAATGTAATGTTCGGAAAAATACTTACGGTAGGAGACGATATAGAAATAAATGGAGCAGGAATAACAGAAGCAACAATACAAGTATGGGGATATACAATATTTGCATTTGTAATTGTTATATTTGCATATAGAGCAATAAGAGCATTTAAAAAAGGAAATACAAATAAAGTATTAAAAAATTTAGCAGTAATTCCAGGATATTTAGTAATACTATTTATTGCAATGATAGGTTTTGATTTAATATATGTAAATTCTAATGAATTAGATAAGGAAAGAGATTATATATCAGAAAATATAAGAAACACTAAGAGTGCATATAATATAAACATAGAAGAAACAAATTTAGAAACTTCAGGAACTATTACTGAAGAAGAGGTAAAAGAAGAGGAAATTGTAATTAATAATATTCCAATAATTAGCAAAGACGCAGTGTTAGAAACTTTAGAAAATAATCAATCAAGTGCAGGATACTATGTCTATCCAACAGCAACTCTTTCAAAATATAATATAAATGGACAAGATAAATTAGTATATTTAGCACCAAGAGAAATTGTAAATTCAGGAAGAACTTATACAAATAAAACATATGAATATACACATGGAAGAGGAGAAATAATAACATTAGCTACAGAAAGTACAGAAAGTGGAAATATTAAATATGTTCAAAGTGATGTATCAGGTTCAGATGAAGTAATTAACATAGAAGAGCCAAGGATTTATTTTGGGCTTGAAACTAATGAAACAATAGCAACAAATGCTAAAAATAAACAAGAATATGATTATACTGATAAAAATGGAGAAGATCAAGTGTCTACATATCAAGGACAAGCAGGGTTAAATTTAGGTTTTTTAGATAGAGTAGTATTAGGCGTTTCAAAAGGAGATTTAAATTTAGCATTTTCAGGGGAGATGACAGAAGATAGCAAAATATTAATAAATAGAAATATAATAACAAGAGCAAAGAAAGCAATGCCATATTTAATATATGATGAAGAACCATATACAGTAATTACAGAAGATGGAAAGATTGTATGGGTGTTAGATGCATATACAGTATCATCTAGTTATCCATTTTCACAATACACAACAATAGTACATGATGGAATATCAGAAGATATTAATTATATTAGAAATTCAGTAAAAGTAATAATAGATAGTTATGATGGAACAATGGATTTTTATATAACAGACAGAACAGATCCAATTGCTATGGCATATAGAAATATATACAAAGATTTATTTAAAGTAGTAGGATTAGATGGAGAAATACCAGAAGATATATCAAGTCATTTTGTATATCCACAATATTTGTATAATGTACAAGCAGAAGTTTTGAAAGTATATCATAATAGTAGACCAGATGTAATATATAGAGGAGACGATTTATGGGATATTGCAAAATATAGTACAACCAATAATACAAATACAACAGGAACATATATGGAGCCATATTATACTTTAGTAAATGTAAAAGGTGAGGAAGAATTAAGTTTAGTACAAATGTATACACAAGAGCAAAGACAAAACATTATCTCATATTTAGTTGGAACCAATGAAGATGGAAAAAATGTACTAAGAATGTATAAATTCTCAGCTGATAGTAATATTGTGGGGCCAATGCAACTTGATAAACAAATACAAGAAGATAGTAATATTAGTTCTGAATTGGAAACATTAAATGTAACAGGAACAAGATTAACAAAACAAATGATAATAGTTCCAATAAACAATACTTTATTGTATGTAGAACCAATTTATCAAACAATGCTAAACGAGTCAGATGTTCCACTTTTAAAGAAAGTAATAGTGGCATCAGGGACAAAAGTTGCAATAGGTGATAGTATGCAAGAAGCTATTCAAAACTTACTTTCAAGATATGCGGGCAATATTGAGGTTGAAGACACTGAAGATATAGAAGGATTAATAGAAGCAATAATTAGGGCTAACCAAAACCTAACAGAATCAAATGAAAATAATGATTGGGAAATGATGGGAAGTGATTTAGCAAGACTTCAAGAATTAATTAACCAATTAGAACAAGCAAAAGAAGAAGAAGAACAAAATAATCCTGAAACAGAGAACTCTGATACAAACAAAGAAAATACTAATGAAACAAATGAACTAAATTCAAATAATACTACATCATCAGATGAAGAGAATATAATGGTAATGGATAGGAATACACTTGATTAAAATTTAAATTTAATAGAAAGAGATAATAAAAAATGAAGTATGGTTTAAGTGAAAATGTTGTAAATCAAATAGAGGGTATTATAAAAAAATACAAAAAATATAATTTTAAATTATTCGGTTCAAGGGCAAGAGGAGATTATAAAAAAACATCAGATATTGATATTGCTATATTTGAAAATATAAATAAAAAGGATGAATATAGAATAAGAGATGATTTTGATAAATTAGACATTATATACAAAATAGATTTAGTATTCATAACAGATAAAATAGAAAAGGAATTTTTAGAGTCAATAAAAAAAGATGGAGTTGATTTTTAATGAAAAGGTATGAAGAAAGAAGAGATGATTTAGCTAAAGGTATTGCAAGTTTAAAAGCAGGTTTAGAAGAACCTGCAACAGAGCTTGCTATAGATGGAGTTTTACACAGATTTGAGTTTACATTTGAGTTAGCGTGGAAAACTATTAAAGATTATTTAGAATATATAGGAATAGTAGAAAAAACAGGGAGCCTAAGAGAAGCTATTAAGAACAGCATTTGAAAACTCTATAATTGAGGATGGAGAAGAATGGATAGATATGATGCTTGCAAGAAATCAATTATTACATATATATGATAAAGAGATGTCAAGAGACATATATTTAGATATAAAAAATATTTATCTGCCTTTATTACAAGGCTTAGAAGAAAAGTTACCAGTTAAAATAGATAATTAATAGATATAATACATAAAAAATATGAAAAAAACTGAAATAAAAACAAAGAAAATAATAAATCTTAGAATAAAATAAATATAAAAAACCACTATATAATTAGGTGGTTTTTTATGTTTATAAAAATTGGGAAAAATGAAAAAGAAAACATAACGGAAAATAGAATAAAAATAAATAAATTTTGCAAAGAAAAGAAAAGTAATTTTAAGAAAGAAAAAAATAAGGAAAGTAAAAAAGATGAAAAAATTGATATATTAAATAAATCAATTAATTATTTAAATAAAATATTACAAGAAGGAAATTTTGTAGAACTTAGTTATTTAATTGGAAATAAAAAAGAAATGTTTGTAAGAAATTTTTTTGCTGGGATAGGAAGAGGTATTGGAATTGGTATAGGTGTAACTTTAATTACAGCAATACTTATTATGATACTTCAAAAAATAGTTACTTTAAACATACCTATAATAGGAGAATATATAGCAGATATAGTAGAAATAGTGCAAAAGAGCAGATGAGACGATGCGACAAAGAGGGACGGAGAATTTTTGTCTCATTTTTACATTATCTATATTTTGAGACAAAAATTCTCCGTCCCTCTTTGTCGCACTTGCAATTTAGTAAATATTTTTGATATAATTAATAAAATGAAATTTAGGAGTGGTTTTATGAATGTAACAAGAAACATTATTTTTCAATTGTTTTCTATAGAAAATCATATGAAGAGTTGTATGGTTTAACTAAAAATGCAACATTGGAAGAGGAAAATGCAACATTAGAAGAAAATTCAACAATAAATAATCAAAATCTAGGGATAAATTCAGGAATAAATAAGGAAAAAATGAAATCAAATCTTAAAATAAAATTAAATGAGAGATATAAAACATTAAATGAAACACAAATTGATATAATTGTAATAATTAATGAGAATAATTATATAACACAAGATGAAATAGCTATTAAATTAAATAAAACCCAAAATACAATTTATAGGTGTGTTAAAAAATTAAAAGATATGGGGATTATACTAAGAATTGGAGCTAAAAAGAGTGGCTATTGGAAAATAAATATATAAGAAGGTGTAAGAGATGAAAGTTTTGGAAAAAGAGGATATAAAATGTTTATTTCCTAAAAGAGATGAAAACTCACATAAAGGGAATTTTGGTTATGTTGGTATAATGGGAGGTTGTATAGAATATTCAGGAGCAGTTAAACTTGCTAATTTAAGTAGTAGTAGCTTGGTGTCTGGAGCTGGTGTTGTAAGGCTAATTATTCCAAAAGAAATTGAAGTTTCTGTTATGCCTTATTTATTAGAGCAGACTTTATTTTTGGTAGAAAGTCAAGATGGACATATGTTATTTGATAAAAATATTATAGACAAATCTTTAGAAAAATTAAAAGCATTAGCAATTGGTATGGGATGGGGAGAAACTACAGATAATGAAAAGATTTTAAAATACATATTAGAAACAAAAGATATTCCAATTGTAATTGATGCAGATGGTTTAAATACTTTAGCTAAAATGGATAAAAGTGTTTTAAATAAAACTAAATGTAAAGTGATTTTAACTCCTCATTTAAAGGAATTTGAAAGAATTAGCGGATATAGTTTAGATGAAATTGAAAATAATAAAGAAAAACTTAGTGCAGATTTTGCTAAAAAATATAATGTTATTTTACTTCTTAAAGGCCATGAAACAATTATAACAAATGGAAAAGAAATATATCTTGTAAACAGAGGTTGCCCTGGTATGGCAACAGCAGGAAGCGGGGATGTTTTATCTGGAATTCTGGTTGGTATTTTAGGTTATAATGAGCCAAATGTTTTAACTATTGCAGGTGGAGCATACTTAGCAGGACTAGCAGGAGAATTAGCACAAAATAATTTAAATGATATTTCTATGAGAGCATCTGATACAATATCTAAAATACCAGAAGCGATAAATGAAATTAGAAAATAAAAATGAGACATTTAGGAACCGTCCCTAAATGTCTCAAATTAATTTATAAAATACTTTTTTCCCTTTTTTTAGAATAGCATAATCTTCTTTAAAATCTTTATCTGATAACATATAATTTGTATCAGTTATTTTTTCATCATTTAATGTAATTCCACCTTGCGTGATTAATGTTCTTGCCTGTCCCTTAGAAGGAGCAATATTACATTTTATTATTGCATCTAAGATTGAAATGTTTCTATCATCTAATGTAACAGTTGGCATATTATCAAGGCTTCCTTTACCACTAAATAATGCATCTGATGCTTCTTTAGCTTTTTTGGCTTCATCTTCTCCGTGGATTAATTTAGTAATCTCAAATGCTAATATTTTTTTAGCTTCATTTATTTTTTCATCTTTTAGGTTAGCAAGTTCTTCTATTTTTTCATCTGGAAGAAAAGTTAGCATTTCTAAAACAGTTCTAACACTTTCGTCTTCAACATTTCTCCAGTATTGGTAAAATTCATATGGAGATGTTTTATTAGGGTCAAGCCATAAAGCTCCTTTTTCAGTTTTACCCATTTTTTTACCTTCTTTAGTTGTAAGAAGTCTAAATGTTAAACCAAAAGAATCATCTTTACCAATTTTTCTAATTAAATCAACTCCACCTATAATGTTAGACCATTGGTCATTTCCACCTATTTCTAATTTACAACCATATTTGTTATATAAATACCAAAAATCATATGATTGCATAAGCATATAGCTCATTTCGAAAAATGTAAGGCCTGTTTCTAATCTTTGTTTGTAACATTCGGCAGCTAGCATTTTATTTACTGAAAATAAGCTTCCTATTTCTCTTACAAAATCAACAAATTTTAAATCTAAAAGCCAGTCAGCATTATTTACTATTATTGCCGCATTTTCACCTTCAAAACTTACGAATTTTTCAACTTGTTTTTTTATGCAAGCTACATTATGGTCAATTTCTTCACGAGAAAGCATTTTTCTCATATCTGTTTTACCAGAAGGATCACCTATAGTTGCAGTACCACCACCAACTAAAATAATTGGTCTATGTCCTGCTTTTTGCATATGAGATGCAACCATAAGTGATACAAAATGTCCAACATGAAGGCTATCTGCTGTTGGGTCTATACCAATATAAAAAGAAATTTTTTCTTTTCCTAAAAGTTCTTTTAATTCTTCTGGGTGTGTAATTTGTTCTATGTAATTTCTTTTGTTTAGTATATCAATAACATTTTCCATGAAATCAATCCTTTCTATTAGTTTAATGTAATTCCATTAAAACCAGTGTCTTGGTTTTGTATAATTCCTTCTTTAAATCCTTTTTTATAATCTTTAAATTCAGGGTAACTAACAAAACGGTTTAAATTCTTAACAGATATTCCTGTTTGATTAGAAATTGTATCTAAAGAATTATCAAAACCATTTTCATCTAAATAAGATGTAAATTGCATAAATTCAGCTCCATCTTTTTTAGAACATTTAGGGCATACATTTCCCTCAGACACATAAAAACTTCCACATCTACTACATCTATTAAATTCCATTTTTTAAATCCTCCTTAAAATTTATCTTTTGACATATTCTTATAAAATCTACTATATTGTAACACAGAATTTAGCAAAATTAAAGACTTTTTTCTTTTAAATTGTTAAATTTTTTATAAAAATCAGGTTTTGATTTTTGAAGCCTTAAGGGTTTCAAATTTGTGTCTGTAAAACAATGCTTAGTCTCTCCTGTAAAAACAATTTCGCCACTATTTTTTTCAGTTGCAGTATAGCTCATAGTAAGCCTTACACCATTAAAATCTTTAACAAATAGTTTAATTAAAATTGTATCATCAAAAGTTACATGATGTTTGAAATCACAATTAACACCAAGTACAGGTATCATAATACCATTTTCTTCAAAAGCAGAATAAGGCATATTTCCTTTTGCTAAAAGATAACACCTTGCTTCTTCCATAAAACGAATATAATTAGAATGATGTACAATTCCCATTCTATCTGTTTCGTAATAATTTATTTTTCTTTCAAAAACATTTTCCATATTATCAAGTCCTTTCAAAGAAGAATTATAGTGGAAAATTTCTAATATGTCAAATATTTACAAAAGTTACATAAATATGGTGAAATGTATTATATATTTGTATATTTTTCTAAGATTCCTAGCTTAAATGCTAGTCAACATAGTTTTAGCAACCCGTTAATTAAATGAAGAAAAATGAAATTTACTAAAGAAGAAATTCAAATTGTTGCAAAGTCATTCGGGAAAGCGGTAGTATGTTTAACATGTGTAATTCTTGTGATGATGATGTCTAATTATTTGATATGGAAATTTGGAGATTATGTAAGATAGCGTTCCCTCATAAGTCATTTGACTGGGAGAGACGCTATTTTTAATTTCTTAAAAACTTTATTTTTTTTATTAATTGTGATAAAATAACAAAAATAAGATAAAGAGAAAAAAATATAGATATTAAGGGGAAAAGATGATTACAAAACAAGAACTAGCAATTATATTAAAAAGAAATGATTTCACAGATGTAGAAATTAATATAATTTTAAATAAAAAAATAAATACTTTATTAAATAGAGGAAAGGCAAGTGAAATAGAAAAGATATTAGAAGTATTAAATAAAAATGGAATAAGAAAAGAAACAATAGAAAACTGTTTATCAGTATTGGTATTAGGCAAAGCAAGTGAAATAGAAAAGATATTAGAAGTATTAAATAAAAATGAAATAAGAAAAGAAACAATAGAAAACTGTTTGTACGTATTAGCGAGAGGAAAGGCAAATGAAATAGAAAAAATATTAGAAGTATTAAATAAAAATGAAATAAGAAAAGAAACAATAGAAAACTGTTTAACAGTATTGGCAACAGGAAAGGAAAGTGAAATAGAAAGGATATTAGAAGTATTAAATAAAAATGGAATAAGAAAAGAAACAATAGAAAACTGTTTGTACGTATTAGCGAGAGGAA
>CALXFB010000019.1 GCA_944387475.1 uncultured Clostridia bacterium | reverse complement strand
ATAGTGTTGAAAGCAATAGCATTTAAAGGATTAGAAAAAAAGATAAAAAAATTGCCCACATTTACTTGACACATACTTTTTTTAATTTCTATTTAGTACTTGCAACTTTTTTAATTTTAATGTAATATAATAAAGTAAATTGAAAGAAATGCAAAAACAAAAAATTAAGAAGAAAGGAGTAAGTTGTTTTAGTTATAGCGCCAGGACACTAGTATTAGTGTTGACGAGGTCTAAGGTAATCGAAAAATTCGGCGGGTGCCTTAGTGGCTGTTGCTTAAGGTCAGAGTATTAATTTAAAAGAACAATAGTAATATTGTAACAAAGAATTAATACAATTAAGCATTATTTTGCATAGCTTTCAATTCCATATAATAATTTTAAAAAATTAAAGGAGGATTTACTATGTGTGGAATTGTAGGTTACATAGGAACAAAAAAAGCAAGTCCAATACTAATTAATGGACTTTTAAGATTAGAATATAGAGGATATGACTCAGCAGGAATAGCAACAATAGAAGATGATAAAATCTCTGTTATGAAAGATAAAGGAAGAGTTAAAAACTTATATAATTTACCAGGAATTGATGATTTAAAAGGAACAATGGGTATTGCTCATACAAGATGGGCAACACATGGAAAACCATCAAAAGAAAACTCACACCCTCATATTGATAACTCAGAAAGTTTTAGTGTAGTTCATAATGGTATTATTGAAAATTATAATGAATTAAGAAAATTTTTAACAGACAATGGATATACATTCTATTCTCAAACAGACACAGAAATTGTACCTAATCTAATTCATTATTACTATAACAAAGACAACTCTGATGATGAATTAAAATTACTTAGAGCTGTAAAAAATGCATGTAAAGATTTAAAAGGAAGTTTTGCATTAGAAATAATTTCAAAATTTGATAAAGATCATATGATAGTAGTAAGAAAAGACAGCCCATTAGTTATTGGAAAAGGTGACGGAGAAAATTATATATCATCTGATATACCAGCAATACTTTCATTCACAAGAGAATTTTATTTGCTAAATGACTTAGAATTTGCTGTTTTATCAAGAGATGATGTAAAATTCTATGATACAGACCTAAATGTAATTGATAAAAAAGTTCAAACAATAGAATGGAATGCAGCAAGTGCTGAAAAAGATGGTTATGAAGATTATATGTTAAAAGAAATACATGAACAACCAACAGCAATACGTGAAACAATAGGAGCAAAATTAGATGAAGGCACAAAATGTACATTTGATGAATTAGACTTCACAAAAGAATATTTAAAAGGATTAAAGAAAATATATTTAGTAGCATGTGGTACTGCAATGCATGCAGGGTTAGCAGCAAAATATATGATAGAACATCTTTGTAAAATACCAACAGAAGTTGATATAGCATCTGAATTTAGATATAGAGACCCTATAATAGATGATAAAACTTTATGTATTTTTATATCTCAATCAGGAGAAACAGCTGACACAATAGCAGCCTTAAAATTATCAAGACAAAAAGGAGCAAAAACATTAGCAATTAGCAATGTAATAGGAAGCTCTATTACAAGAGAAGCAGATTATTCAATATATACACATGCAGGACCAGAAATAGCAGTTGCATCTACAAAAGCATATACATCACAAGTTGTACTTCTTGCAATGCTTACAATCTATTTTGCTGAAACAATGGAAGAATCAGAAGTAGAAGTTCTAAATCTAAAAAAAGAAATTTTAGAACTACCTAAAAAAATAGAAGAAACATTAAAAGCAGAAGAAAGAATAAAAGCATTCGGACATAGAATTTACCAAGAAAAAGACGTATTTTTCTTAGGAAGAGGAATTGACGAAACAGTAGCAAGAGAATCAGCTTTAAAACTAAAAGAAATATCATATATCCATGCTGATAGTTACCCAGCAGGAGAATTAAAACACGGACCAATTGCTTTAATAGAAAATGGAATTACAGTTATAGGAATAATGACAGATCCAAAACTAGTAGAAAAAACAGTAAGTAATATACAAGAGGTAATTACAAGAGGAGCAAAAACTTTAATAATAACAAATCAAGATATAGATAGCAAATTATTTGACACAGTTATCCGTATCCCAGAAACAAGTACTTATATCTCACCAATCCTTTCTGTAATACCATCACAATTATTATCTTACTACATTTCTAAAGAAAAAGGATTAGATGTAGATAAACCAAGAAACTTAGCAAAATCCGTAACAGTTGAATAGGGACGTTTCCTTTAGCGACATTTATGTCGCATTTGGGACACATCTTTAAAACATAAATTATAAGGGAGTTTAATCTCCCTTTATTTTTTTTATCCTATTAAAAGTTTTACAACTATTAAACATACAACACCTGGAAGTCCAAGTAATCCAATTAATATGCTAGTAAAAAAATTAAGCCCTATATGAAATCCAAAATTATTTCCTATTACATTTATAATAAAAATAACAACTCCACCCAAAATAGAATTTAAAACTAATTTCAATATCTTTTTTATAGGTACAATAAAAATTCTTCCAAAAATAAAAATAAAACAAATACAAGCTAAATATGTAATAATATTAATGTCCATTTTACCACCTCAAGTTTTTCTTTAATATAAATATTTATATTAATTTTTATGAGAAAAAATGGACAAATATTACTTTTAATTTTCTATCCTGCATCTTCTTCTAATAAAGTATATTTCTTATTATTAATCATATCAACCTCTATCCCTTTAGCTTTTGCAAGTTTAATTAAATAATCTAATTTTGCTTGATTAGCTTTTATTTGATAAGTATAATAATCAACTAATTCGTCTTTTGCATATTCAAAATTTTTATTATCACTTTTTAGTTCTTCTCTTGTTTTAATAATAGTTCTAATAAGCTCAATTTCTTTTTCAAGTTCTGTTTTTTCTTTAATTTCAAACTCTCTTCTATACTCTTCTTGCATAGTTGGTCTCCTTTACACATTAATTTATTTTCTTTTTTTACTTTTAGTTTCTATCATTTTTACTATTATATTCCAATAAATATTTTTCTATTCAATTATTAAAAATATTTGTAACAAAATAAAACTAATTACTTTTTATTGATTAATTGGCAAAAAATATTATAAAACACGATTATTTTTGCTAAAATACTTGTTTTTTTCCTCATTTTATAGGATAATATATATGTATTATTTTGTTATAAATTATAATTGAAAGGATTTTTTTAAATGAAATATGTAGATAAATTTTTAAAAGTGCTAGGCACTGATAGAAACACATTTGCAACATACGTTTTAACTTTGATAAGTATATATTTAGCAGTTGATAGATTAGTAGAAATGTTACTTATGATATTTACTGGTGTATCATATTCATATTGGGGACCAATTACCTATACATTTGCACTTGCTTGTCCTGTATTTGCTTATCTTTTCTCAGGGCAATCAAAGTTCTCAAGTTCTAAAGCAAAAAAAGTAACATTATTTTATTTGTATGTAATAGGATTATACATAATAGCTATATCGATGTTTACTCAATGGCTTAATATGGGAGCATGGCTGTTACTTTTATCAGTTCCTAACTATGTAGAACTTATCACTGATTTTTCAGAATTAGTAACACCTGCAATGGTAAGTATTTCACTTTTCTTACCACTTGCCACAATATTCCCATTCTTTAAAAAGTTATTCTTTGGTGTTAATGATAACTTAGCTCAAATTCGTTCTATCTGGGATTATGGTGGAATTAGTTTAGCTGGTAAACCTGAAAACACAGGAGTATATTCTTGTGAAGTATATTTTGCAAATGACAGTGAAACAGGTAAAACTGTTACAATACCAGAAGAATCAAGATACCAATCATTATTTGTATGTGGTGGTTCAGGTTCTGGTAAAACATCTTTAGTATTTGAACCATTATTTGCAAGAGACTTAGAAAAAAAATATTTCTTTAAAGAAGTTTCAAAAGAAATGGGCTTTACTGCTCTAAGAACAGGATTAGCTGTTTTAAATGCACCTTATGAAAATGATTATTTAAATGAAAACTTTAATTTAAATATGTTAGTACCTGTTGATGGAAAAGAAACTCTTTTTAAAGCTTATTTGAAAAAAATGATTTTATCTTCAGTTGGAACTGACATAACATATAAAAATATAGGCCTTACACTTATGGCTCCAGACTATGAAATAATTAGTCATATGATAAATGTATGTGATAATTTTGGTATTAAATATAATTTAATAGATCCAAATGATCCAAACTCAGTAGGATTAAATCCATTTGTATATGAGGATTCTTCAAAAATTGCAACTGTAATATCCTCTGTAATAAAATCCATGTATAACACTTCACACGCAGACATTGACGAGGCATATAAAGAAGATATTGTAATACAAGCAATTGAAAATTTAGCAGTACTATTAAAAGAAGTTTATCCAAGAATAAATGAAGGAAAACTTCCTAATATGGAAGATATGCTTAAAATGTTTACTAATTTCGATTTAATAGAAAAAATGTGTAAGATATTAGAACATGAAATAGAAAATGATGATTTTGCACAAGATAAATATAGAGTATTATTAACATATTTTAAGAAAAACTTTTATAATGATGCACCAGCAAAACCAACTATGGAAAAATACATATATTCAGTAGTTAGTCAATTAGATAATTTACTTAGAATACCTGGTATTAAAGGAATTTTATGTAATAGATATAATAATATAAATTTTGATGATGTACTTAAAAACTCAGAAGTAATCTTTATATGTACAAGACGTGGTGATTTAGGAGCTGCTGGTTACAAAGCCTTTGGATTATTCTTCTTACTTACTATGCAAAACTCAATTTTAAAAAGACCTGGTGTAGAGGCTTCAAGAGTTCCATATTTTGTATATATAGATGAATTTTCAGATTTCATTTGTAAAGACACAGCAGCAATGTTTACAATGTATAGAAAATATAAAGTTGGAACAACAATTTCTACACAAAGTCTGCAACAATTAGAAACACCTGAATTACCTGTAAATTATAGAAGTACCATCCTTGCTAACTGTGCTAATAAAATATTTACAGGAAATGGTGAATTTGATGAACTAAAATGGTGGGAAGGCGAATTTAGTAACCATAGAGAATGGTCATATGTAAATAGTATGGATATGGAAAAAGGTGAATATGATCCTAAGTATGGAAATGTTGAGTGGAAATACGTTGCTAACTTTAAAGCAGGTAAACTACAAGGCCTAGGTGCTAAAGACTGTGCTTATATGGTTAGAAGTCTTGGCGGAAAACTTATGGTAGGTCCTGCAAAGCTAGGTTTCTTAGAATCAAAATATAAAGAGCCACATAAAATAAAAACTTATGATTTTGGTAAATATTCTGACGGTGTAACAACAGCTACTGAAGATGATACATCAAGTAAAGCACATAAGAAATTTAACCCAAGAAATATTGATTTTAAAGATAAAAATAATGAAATAGATCCAATACAAACAGACACAAGTGATTCTAATTATCTTTTTGATAATCAAGACGCAATAGTAGTTAATTTTAAGAAAAGAAAGAAAAACTAATCGTTTTGGGGACGGAGGAAAAAAACGACCAAAAATACATCTTTTATTAATTAAAGATGTATTTTTTACTTTTTCTATTTTCAAAAGGTCGTTTTTTTCCTCCGTTCCCAAAACGACTAAAACTGTATCCCTATTATCTGAATTATTATTCCTGAAATTACTCCAATAGAATATAATAAACCAGTTATTTTTAAATTTTGTTTTATACCTTTATTAGTTCTAAATAAAACTATTAATCCAACACCAGCACCTACTAATAATCCTGAAATCATTGTAGCCACTGGTATTACATTTTGAAGATATAATTGTGTTAAAATTACAGATGCAGCACAATTAGGAATTAGCCCTATTATTCCACCAAGTAGTGGACCCAATATTGGATTTGACTGTACAAAACTCTCAATTGTACTTTCTCCTATAAAATGTATAATTATATTAATCACAAATGTTATTATTAAAATAAATATAAAAATATTTACAGTATGTTTTAATGATGATTTAAAAATTCCATGTTCACAATGACAATGTTCTTTTTCACATAAATCTATTATTCTCTCCTCTTCTCCATCCTTTTTCCTTAATCTTAACACCAAGTCAATTATAAAACCAGCAATCATTCCTATTAACACTTTTACACCTAATATTTTTAAAAGTGTAGAAATGGAAGCTCCTTCTGATATAAAAATTGGTATCATCTCATCTGATGTTGATAAATATACTGAAATCAATGTACCCAAAGTTATTACTCTTGCAGCATATAAATTTGTAGCTGCTACTGAAAAACCACATTGTGGAAATGCTCCTAGTATGCTTCCTATTAATGGTCCGAATTTTCCTGATTTTTTAATTGTTTCTTTTGCTTTATCACTTGTTTTATGTTCAATATATTCCATTATTAAATATGTAATAAATAAAAATGGTAATAGTTTTATTCCATCAATTAATGTATCCTCTATAATTTCAAGCACCATTTTTCACCTCTCTTTTTAACTTTTTTATAATAACATATTTTTTTTGAAAAGTAAAGAGAAAGAGTTACTTTAAAAAAGCAACTCTTTCCCATGAACACCCTCTAATTAGAGGCATCTACAATAGGAACTCCATGAAGTTTTTCAAGCTCAGAAATCGGAATCTTGTACTCACTAATATTTCCTTGAGTAGTCCAACTAATAAAGCTATACCCCATCTCAGTAAGTGTTCTCTCCAATTCCTTAATTTCCCCATCGTCTAAAACATTGAGGATGAAAAAGTCATCTTCTGAGAACTTGTACCTAAACCAGATATTACCAAGAGTCTTTAGCCTTTTAGTCTCAAGCTCGACAAGCTTTATAATTTTCTGATTAAGCTCTTCAAGCTCAGGAACTGTAATCATATACAAGACGGCATCTACATCTTTAGCATCTGCTTTATATGTATAGCCGGCTTCTATAATCTTACTTAAATTGTCATCTTTGCAATCAGTTTTCCTAATTACAATGCAGACCTCCTGTCCTCGATGTTCGTACATGCGAAACCGTATCCCTAAGCTATCAAGCCTTCTGGTTTCTATTTGCAGATTTTTTGTAATGTCCATATTCCTCCTACTTTTGCCTTACAGTTATACTGCATACTTAAATTATACCACTTTTTATTTTTTTGGTCAAACTTATTGGCAATTTCTCCTATATCTTCCACATATGTTTCCTGTTCTTCCATTATTATTAGAATTAGGTATAACATTAACTCTTGCAGTTACACCATTATTTCCGATACTATTATTGCAACTATTACATTGTAAATTACAATTATTATTATTTGAATTTTCTATATTAGAATTAATAGTTAATAAATCATTATTTATGCCATTTGAATAATTGCTAGATATAGTAAGTAAATTACCATTTTCAGAATTTCCACATCTACTTTCTAACTCTCTTCTTATTTTATTTATAACACAGAATAATTTTGCAGATAAATAACTAATTAATGTATAAATAATTGTTGCAATTAAAAAATTAATATTATTTATTACAAAAGTAATAATTAGAAATATTGAGAAAATAATTCCGGCAACTAATATAGGATTTTTTAATATTTTTTGTAATGCTATTGAAATAATTATTATAGCAAGTGGAAGTGCAAAAAATAATAGTAAAACATTCATATTCATTCTCTCTCCTTTATGTTTTACTATATTTTATGCATATTTTATTTTTTTGTTAATAAAATATATATTGCACCTTTTATTTTTATTTTCTATCTTTACTAATCATATTCTACCTTTACCAAAAACAAACCTTGTGGTGGCAAAGTCTTCCCTGCTTTTTGTCTATCTTTAGAATTTATTATATCATTTATTTCTTCTGGCTTTATTTTACCAAGTCCCACATCTACTAGTGTTCCTGAAATTATCCTTACCATATTATATAAAAAACCGCTTCCAGTAAGTTCTATTGCTACTCTTTCATCTTCTTTTTCTATTACTTCTGCTTTATATATTGTTCTTACACTACTTTTACTACTAGTTCCACTTGATTTAAATGCTTTAAAGTCATGTTCTCCTTCAAAATATTTTACAGCCTCTTTCATTTTCTCTATATCTAACTTTTGTGGTATATGTGTTTCTAAATTTCTATAAATACTATTTCCATATTTTGAATTATTAATTACATATCTATATGTCTTTTTCTTACAACTAAGTCTACTATGGAATTTTTCATCTACTTCTTTAGCATCCTTTATTCTTATTGCTTTAGTTATATTACTATTTATTGCAATTGGGAACTTTTCTATCGGTAAATTAGAATTTGTTTTAAAATTTGCAACTTGAGCAATTGCATGTACTCCTCTATCTGTTCTTCCAGATGCCATTAATTCTATTTCTTCTCCTGTTATCCTTTCTATTGCTTTTTCAATAGTTCCTTGTATATTTAGTTTTCCAGGTTGTTTTTGCCAACCGATTAAAATCTTTTCCATCATATTCTATTATAAGTTTAATATTTCTCAAATTACTCATCTCCTAAAGCCACTAAAAGTCGCGTTTTGCGACTTTTAATATTTACTTTTTACTATTTTTCTTCAGTTTTTTCTTCTTTATTTTTTAATTCGTTTTTTTCTTTTCTTAATTTCTCTTTTAAGGTTTTTATTTTATTTCTTCTTTCCTTTTTTTCAGCCGCAAATCTTTTTGTTACAACATTACTTATTAATATTTTCTTTAAAACATCTTCTCTAACATCTGCAATTAAAGTTCCATCTTTTGCAACTGAGATTTTTCCTGTTTCTTCTGATACAACAACTACTATACTATCAGACTCTTTAGATGCTCCTATTGCTGCTCTATGTCTTGTTCCTAATTCTTTTGCAATATCTTTATCATCAGCTAGTGGAAGCACACATGCAGCTGCAGCTATCTTATTTCCTGATATTACAACTGCTCCATCATGAAGTGGAGTTTTTGGCTCAAATATATTTACCAATAATTGAGGTGAAACATCTGCATCTAAAGGCACTCCAGTTGCTATTATATCTTGAATTTTTATATCTCTTTCAATTACAATTAAAGCCCCTGTTTTAGTTTTTGAAAGTTCTGTTGCCGCAATTACTATTTTATATATATCTTCTTTAGTTTTAGTTGCTAAATCTTTATCAATCCCAAAAAATTTCCCAAGTTTATTAGTACCGTAGTTGTTCTAATGCTCGCCTTAACTCTGGTTGGAATATAACTATAATTGCAATAACTCCTAAATTCATAATTCCTGTTAAAATCCAATTTAATATTTTTAAATTAAACACTCCACTTAAAGCTGTTGCAATTATTAATAAAACAATACCTTTTATTAATTGCCATGCACGAGAACCTTTTACAACTTTAAAAAAGCAATACACTAAAAAACATACAATTGCTAAGTCTAATATTAATGTAACAAGTTCAAATGGATTATTTTGCAAAGATTTTATATATGCAACTATATTATCTTTATAAAAATTTTCCCAATTCATTCCTAAATCAATTACCATAAACTTTTCTCCTATTTTACTACATCAAAGCATACACAAGTGTTATTGCTGTTCCTCCTACCATTAGTATTGCTAACACTCCTGCTGTTACTTTAACAAATATTTGTCCTTTATCATATTTATTATGTTGTTTCTTTTCTTGTACTTTTTCTTTCTTATTTGTTTTTTTCAACTCAAATCAAATCCTTTCATTTAATTTCATATATTATTATAGCACATTTAAATAGTTTTTCAAACATTTATTTCTATTTTCCAAAACTTTTCTTAATGTCATTTTATAACTTTTATAATAGTTTTTAATTTTTCTTGTTTTTCGTCTCTTATTTTTATAATTTCATTTATTTCTTCCTTAGCTTTTTCTAATTGTTCTGGTTTATTTATATGAAGATATGCTATTACTTCATCTTTTGATGTAAAATCTCCAACTTTCTTTAATAATACTATACCAACTGATTTATCTATTTTATCATCTTTTGTTATCCTTCCAGCACCTAAGCTGCATGCTAATTTCCCCACTTCTTTTGCATCTATATTATAAATATATCCAGATTTTTCACTATAAATTGGTTCAATATATTTTGCTTCTTCAAAATTTTCAGCATTTTCGATATATGAAATATCTCCACCTTGTGTTTTTACTAACTCTTTAAACTTTTCATATGCTTTTCCATTTTGTAAATTTTCTAATAATAATTTTTTTGCATCTTCTATATTTTTTGCTTTTTTTGCTAAAACTACCATATAACTTCCAAGTTCTAATACAACATCTTTTACATCATCTGCTATTTTACCATTTAAGGCTTCTATTGCTTCTTTTACCTCCAATGAATTTCCTATATTATGTCCCAATGGTTCTTCCATATTTGTAAGTACACATACTGTTTGTCTTCTAGCTAATTTTCCTATTTTTATCATTTCTTCTGCTAATTTTGTTGCTGATTTTATATCTTTCATAAAAGCTCCGCTTCCAACTGTAACATCTAATACAATCTTATCTGCTCCACTTGCAATTTTTTTGCTCATAATACTTGAAGCAATTAGAGGTATACTTTCAACACACGCTATTGTATCACGAAGGCTATATAATTTTTTATCTGCTGGTGCCAAGTTTAATGTCTGTGAAATCATGCTAATACCTATGTTTTCCACATTTTGTACAAAATTGTGGATATTTATATCTGTTTTATAACCAGGAATTGCCTCTAATTTATCTACAGTTCCTCCAGTAAATCCTAATCCTCTTCCTGACATTTTTGCAACTGGTACTCCTAAAGATGCTACTAATGGTAATAATATTAAAGAAACTTTATCTCCAACTCCTCCTGTTGAATGTTTATCTACTATTATTTCATTTAATTTTGATAAATCAAGAATTTCCCCAGAATGAGCCATAGCAATAGTTAAATTTACTGTTTCTTCATCTGTCATTCCATTTATAAATATTGCCATAATAAGTGCTGCTGCTTGATAATCTGTTATTGTACCATTTGTATATCCATTTATAAAAAACTCTATTTCTTCTTTTGTAAGTTCTTTTTTATCTCTTTTCTTTTCAATAATATCTAATATTGTCATAATTCCTCCAATTATCCATTTGTAAAATGTTTTGTAAAACTTATTCTATGTATAGGGCATAGTCCATATTCTTTTATTGCTGCTATGTGTTTTGCTGTTCCATATCCTTTATTTGATAAAAAACCATACTGTGGATATATTTCATCCCACTGTCTCATTATTCTGTCCCTTGTTACTTTTGCAAGTATTGATGCTGCTGCTATATTATAACACCTAGCATCTCCTTTTACTAATGGTTCATATGGTATTCCTCTTGTATTTATATGTTCTAATGCATCTACTAATATTAAATCAGGTTTTACATCTAATCCATCTATTACTTCTGTCACTCCTTGTTTTGTTGCATTTAAAATATTTATTTCATCTATTACATTTTGGTCTATTACAGCTATTGAATAGCTTATTGCCTCTTCTCTAATTACGTCATATAATTTTTCTCTTCTTTTTTCTGTTACTTTTTTAGAATCATTTATAAATTCTATCATAGAATCTTGAGGCATAATGACACCCGCAACTACAACAGGTCCTGCTAATGGTCCGACGTCCTGCTTCATCTATTCCACATAGATTTTTAAATCCTTTATTATATAAATCTTTTTCTATTTCCTTCAATTTTGTTAATCTCTCTATTTCTTTTTCCTTCATCTTTATTTCCCTTAAATTTCTATATTTTCTATATCTGTTAATGAGTATTTCCCGTTATAACCAATTGTATTATAAACTTCTTCTACTTCTGCATTTTCGTCATCTAATTGTACTATATATTTTTCATTTTCTTCTAATTTTATATCTCCTAGTCCCCAATATGATAAAGTTTCTTTTGTTACTTCATATAAATTATCTCCTTGCGGAATTCCAGAAGGTGCTGTGTCTACCTTTACCATTCCAGCTGTTCCTATATAAAGTTCTTGCCTTACACTAGTTTGCTTTTCTGCATAATCACTCGCCGTTGGAAGACCAATTTTTGTATTTGCTTCTTCTACTAATCCTTTTGCTTTTGCTTTTATTAATAACATATTTGTTTCTAATTCCTCTAAATGTGCTTTTTGAATTGTGTCTCTTCCATAGTTTATACCAATTCCTGCAATTATTAACAATACTATTATTGTTGTAACTAATACTGTTAATGTTATACCTTTTTCTTGTTTTATATTCATTTGTTTCACCCTTTACTTTTTATTTTCTAATATTATATATTTTAATATTATTTTTTTCAATAGAAAAATTCAAAGTTTAGTTAATTAAAGTAGAAATTTTTTTAAATTTAGCATAAATATTTTTTTTACGAATATATTATATAAATATTTTTTAAAGGAGAGATTTTATGTTCGATAATTATCCATCTATTCCATATGTTGGTTTTAAAGATGAAAATGTTAAAACACCTATTACTTTTGTTGCACAACATCAAAATATACAACCTGGTATGGAATATGAAATGAAACCCAATCCTATATTTGAAGATCCTAACTATGTTCCTTCTGGTAAATTAAAAGATAAAGTTGTAATTATTTCAGGCGGTGATAGTGGTATTGGAAGAGCTGTAAGTATACTTTTTGCTAAAGAAGGTGCTGATATTGTTATTAGCTATTTAAATGAACATGATGATGCAAATTATACTAAAAAAATTGTTGAAAGTTATGGTAGAAAATGTGTATTAATTCCAGGTGATTTGCGTGATGAAAAGCTTTCGACATATATTGTAGATGTTACAATAAATACTTTTGGTAAAATTGATATTCTAATTAATAATTGTGCTGTACAATTTCCTCAAAATAGTATTTTAGATATTTCGACTAAACAATTAAAAGACACTTTTGAAACAAATATTTTTACATTTTTCTATTTAACTAAAGCTGTACTTCCACATTTAGCACCTAATAGTAGCATTATAAATACAACTTCTATTACTGCTTTTGATGGAAAGAAAAATTTAATTGATTATTCTTCAACTAAAGGTGCTATAACTGTTTTTACTAAATCTCTTGCTCTTTCTTTAGCTGACCAAAAAATCAGAGTAAATGCTGTTGCTCCTGGACCTATCTGGACCCCTCTTATTCCTTCTTCTTTTACTGAAAAAGAAGTTGAGATTTTTGGTACTGAAACACCTTTAAAACGTGCTGGTCAGCCTTTTGAACTTGCTCCTGCTTATTTATATCTTGCAAGTGATTTATCAAGATATGTAACTGGTCAAATTATCCATGTAAATGGAGGAACAATTGTATAGCAAAGGAAATAGCCATATGATTTTCATATGACTATTTTTAACAATAAAATTTCATCTCGTCTTCACCATATTTTTCTCTCCATTTTGAAACTATCTTTAAATAATATATAGGAACTATTTCTAGTAATCTATTTAATTCTTTTTCTGGTATTCTTCCATTATTATTAGCCAAAATACAGCCTCCTGCTTTCGTTAGCCATACTTTAGTTGAATTTGGTGTTGGCTTTCCTTTAGAGATATGGATATGTATAGGTTCACTATTTTCATTTGACCAAAAATAAATTTTATATCCGCATTACTTCTAAAATACTAGGCACTCTTTATTCCCCCTTCTCTTGCATATTTAAAGAATAAATGTGCACCTTTTTCTACTGTTTGTCTAAACTCTTCTATTTCTTCATCTGTATAATTTCCTTCTTTTTCTACAATATCATAGCTTGGAAGTTCAAAAACCACAGTATCAAATCCATTTTCAGTAGGTCTTTCAAAAGAAATTCTTATATATTCTTCTCCATTTTCCTTTTTTCTTATATCTGAAAAAACTACTAATGTTTCATCTGGATATTTTGCAAATTCATAAACCATTATATTTCACGCTCCTGTTCTCAACTTTCATATTATAAGTATAACACAAATTTTGAAAAATTACTATAAATTTTACAAAAATAGCCATATGATTTTCATATGACTATTTTTATTTATATAATTAGCATTTACAACAACAAGCTTTTTTTGTTTTCTTTTTATTGCAAAGCATTAATATTATTGTTAATAATAATAGTAAACCAAGTATAACAGCTAATACGATTATTGCAGGTAAAGCACCTAAAATAGTTGAAGATAAAGCTGCTCCAATTATTAATCCTATTACTAAAGTAAATAATGAAAGTAAAATAACAGCAACAATTCCTAAACAATTTTTCTTATCTTTACATTTTCTATCATTATTATCAAAACAATAAACTGTATCTTGTGGTTCCATTCTTTAGCACCTCCAATATAGTATTTTGTTTAATACTATATTGTATTATATGTCTAATTTTGTTATTTTGTTATTTACTATATTTAATTTTCATCTGCTCTCTTTTCTATTTTAGTAATTATTTTTTTTGCCTTTTCTCTTTCTAAAGTTACAACATGTCCACACCCTTGACATTTTAATTTAAAGTCTACTCCAATTCTTGTTATTTCCCAAAGTTTACTTCCACATGGATGTTGTTTTTTTGTTCTTACAATGTCCCCTATTTTGTATTCCATAATAAACCATTCCTTATTTTAATTCTTCTATTGCTTTTTTAAATCTTTCTTCAATTTTATCTTTTCCTAAAACTTTCATAATTTCATACATATCTGGTGTGTTGGTTCTTGAAGTTAATGCAACTCTTAAAACTGTACTTACATCTCCTACATGAGCAGTATACTTTCCTGGGTTTTCTTTGAATTCTTTAACCTCTTTTGCATATCCTAATTCTCCTGAAAGTTCTTTTATTTTATCAAACCATCCTTGTTTATCATCATTATCATCATAATATTTTTCCATATAAAGAGTTAATATTTTTTCTATTTCTTCTTTGTTATTTATTATTTGATATGGATAATATTGGTCTTTACTATAAAATAATTCATCATACATATATTCTATGTTTTCTTTAACATCTGACCATTTTGCAATATCTTTTCTTGGTTTTTTATTTCCTCTTTCTATTGCGAAAACTTTTAAAGAATAATCTTTATCTTCTAAAACCTTTTCCAATTCTTCATCATGTCTTTTTGCCCATTTTAAAGCCTCTTCATAAACTTTTTCTGCTGTAAATTTAGATATTACAGTTTTTCCCACATCTAATAACTTAACCATATCAAAAAGAGCACCACTTACACTCATTTTATTTAATTGTAGTTGAAATTCTTCTATACTTTTATCAGGATTTGCCCTTCTCCAATTTTCAAATGTAGAATTTGCAATGTTTAATAAATACTCTTTAACCGCTTCTTTTGGAATGCCTTGTTCTTCATAATAACTTACTGCTGCTTCTGGATCTTTTCTTTTACTTAGTTTTCTTTTATTTCCATTATCATTTTTCATAATTGGTGCAATATGTGCATATTTTGGTGGTTTAAATCCAAGTTCATGGAACAATTGTAAATGTAATGGAACTGAAGAAAGCCATTCATCTCCACGAATAACATGTGTCGTCCCCATTAAGTGATCATCTACTGCATGTGCAAAATGATATGTAGGCAATCCATCTGCTTTAATTATTACTATATCTTGGTCATTTTCTGGAAACTCAACATTTCCTTTTATTACATCTTTATGTTTTATTTTTTTATCTTCTCTACCTGGAGATTTAAAACGTATTATATATTTCTCTCCATTTTTAATTTTCTCTACCATTTCTTCAACAGTAAGATGTCTACACTTTGCCCATACTCCATAATATCCAGGTCTAATTTTGGCCTCTTCTTGTTTTTTTCTTATTTCTTCGCCTTCTTCAGGTGTACAAAAACATGGATATGCTTTACCTTGTTCTATAAGATATTTTGCATATGCTTGGTATATATCTTTTCTTTTTGATTGTTTATAAGGTCCATAATTTCCTTTTTCTTCAGTTTCTGAAATCATTCCTTCATCAGGCTCTAATCCAAAATCTTTTAAAGAATTTACTATATCTGTAACACCATTTTCAACTTCTCTTTTTTGGTCTGTATCTTCTATTCTTAAGAAAAATACTCCTTCTGTTTGATTTGCAAGTTTTTTTGCAATTAAACTTTGATAAAGTCCACCAATATGTACGAAACCAGTTGGACTTGGTGCAAATCTTGTGACAATTGCTCCTTCTTTTAAATCTCTTTTTGGATATTTTTCTTCATAATATGATATTTCCTTACTATCAGGAAATATTAAATCTGCTAAATCTTTATAATCCATCTCTATCTCTCCTTAAATTCTAAATTGACATTGGAATTATACCACATTCTTTAGTAAAAATCAAAATTAATTTTTAGTTCTACTTAAAATTTCCAATTTTTCCTTATTTTATTGATATTTCTTATAAAATACTGTATAATGTGTAAGAATCACTAAGGAGGTAGGTTATGAAAAAGGTAAAAATCGGAAGAGTTTACAGACATTTTAAAGGTAATTATTATTTTGTAGAAAATATAGCATACGATTCGGAAACCAAAGAAAGAATGGTAGTTTATAAACCTTTATATGAAAGAGAAGATGGTAAAAACATATGGGTTAGACCTGAGAAGATGTTTTTAGAAAAAATCCCTGAAAGAAAAGATAATATAACAGGTCAAAAAGTAAGATTTGAATTGGCAACCGATATTGAAAAAAATTATTTAATATAAGGATGTGTCCCCAATGCGACATTTATGTCAGCAAAGGAAACGTCCCTTAAGGAGGTTATTATGATAGATATAAAATTATTAAGAGAAAATCCTGATTTAGTTAAGGATAATATTAAGAAAAAATTTCAAGATGAGAAACTTGTTTTAGTTGATGAAGTTTTAGATTTAGATGTTAAGAATAGACAAGCCCAAGCTAATGGTGATAATTTAAGATCTGAAAGAAAAACTTTAAGTAATGAAATTGGTAATTTAATGAGACAAGGTAAAAAAGAAGAAGCCGAAGAAATTAAAGCTAAAGTTACTGAAATTAATTCTAAACTTGAAGAAAATGAAAAATTAGAACATACTTATTCTGAAGAAATTAAACAAAGAATGATGAAAATACCTAATATAATGCATAGCTCTGTTCCAATAGGTAAAGATGATAGTCAAAATGTTGAAATAGAAAAATTCGGAGATCCTATTGTTCCAGATTACGAAATACCACATCATAGTGAAATTATGGAAGCTTTAGGTGGTTTAGATTTAGAAAGTAGTAGAAGAGTAGCTGGTCAAGGTTTTTACTATTTAATTGGTGATATTGCAAGACTACACTCTGCTGTTTTAACATATGCTCGTGATTTTATGATTAATAAAGGATTTACTTATTGTATTCCACCTTATATGATACGTTCTGATGTTGTAACAGGTGTTATGAGTTTTGAAGAAATGGATGCTATGATGTATAAAATCGAAGGTGAAGATTTATATTTAATTGGTACATCTGAACATTCTATGATTGGTAAATTTAAAGATCAAATTCTTAGAAAAGAAGATATGCCATATACAATGACATCTTATTCTCCTTGCTTTAGAAAAGAAAAAGGTTCTCACGGTTTAGAAGAACGTGGTGTTTATAGAATACATCAATTTGAAAAACAAGAAATGATTGTTGTTTGTGAGCCTGAAGATAGTTGGAATTGGTATGATAAAATGTGGAGTTATACTGTTGAATTCTTTAGAAGTATGAATATACCAGTTAGAACTTTAGAATGTTGTTCTGGTGATTTAGCTGATTTAAAAGCAAAATCTTGTGATGTTGAAGCTTGGTCTCCAAGACAAAAGAAATATTTTGAAGTTGGTAGTTGTTCTAATTTAACAGATGCACAAGCTCGTAGACTTGGTATTAGGATTAAAGGTGATAAAGGTAATTATTTTGCACATACTTTAAACAATACTGTTGTTGCTCCACCTAGGATGCTTATTTCTATTATGGAAAACAATTATAATCCAGATGGAAGTGTAACAATCCCAGAAGTTTTAAGACCATACATGGGTGGCTTAGAAAAAATACTGTTTTCTGGGACGGGGTCAAAAAACAGCTAGGAGGAAATTATGTTAGTTAAAAATCCTAAATTTGAAATATCAGCAGTAAGCCCTAAACAATATCCAAAAAACAATTTACCTGAAATTGTTTTAGTTGGCAAATCTAATGTTGGTAAATCAAGTTTTATAAATACAATGATTAATAGAAAAAAATTAGCAAGGACAAGTAGTGAACCTGGTAAAACTAGGCAAATTAATTTTTATAATATGGATGATTTATTCTATTTTGTAGATTTGCCTGGTTACGGTTTTAGTAAAATGTCTAAAAAGGAACAAGAACAAGTAGGAAATTTTATTGAAGAATATCTTTTTAGTAGAAAACAAATTGCTTTAATTATCTTTTTAATAGATATTAGGCACTCTCCAACTGTGAATGATAAACTTATGTATAATTATATAATTTCATCTAAGTTGCCTTTTATCATTTTAGCTAACAAAGCTGATAAAATTGCTATTACTAAAGTTTCCGATACTGTTAAAGCTCTTCAAAAAGAGCTTAACCCTATTGGTGATGTTCCTACTTTTCCTTTTTCTTCTGAAAGGAAAATTTATAAAAATGATGTATGGAAATTCTTAGATGATTTTTTAAATATTTAAATTTGTAGTGATGTTTAAATCACTACTTTTATTTTCCAATTTGACTCAAAATTTTCTAATTTTTTTCACAAAATATTCACAAATCTATTGTATTATATTACCAGTTTAGGATATTATAATTATAATAAAAGATAAATTTTAGGAGGTCTTGAAAATGGATGAAAATAATAATGAACAAAAAAATGTTGTTTATGAGGTAAAAAAAGAGAATAATTCAAATTTTAAAACTGTTCAAAATCCTAATAGTTATAAAGGATATGAAACTAATAATAAATCAAAGTCTGAAACTAGTTTTCTAAAAAGTGTATTTATCCCTTTTGTTAGTGGTGTTGTAGGTTGTGCAGTTGTTGTTGGTACTTGTTTTGGTGTTCCTTCAATTCGTTCTAATATTTTAGGAACTGAAAATTCTGAAAGTCGCTCTTCAACTTCTTCAGAAGCAAATGGATATGTTAGTCAGACTTCTCTTTCTAACTATTCTGATACTGCTGTATATGCTGCAAATAAAATATTACCTTCTATTGTTGGTATAACAGTAGAATATAATGTAAATTCTTTAATTTCAATGTTCGGAAATAGAGGACAATCAAGTACAGCTACAGCTTCTGGTTCTGGTATTATTATTAGTGAAGATGGTTATATTTTAACTAATAACCACATAGTATCATCTTCATCAGATAGTGATTTTTATGAGGTTTCTTCTGCTACTAAAGTTACTGTTAAATTATTTAATGATGAAACAGAATATGAAGCAAAAATTATTGGTACAGATGAGCAAACAGACCTTGCTGTTATTAAGATTGATAAAAATGATTTACCTAAGGCTGAATTTGCAGATTCTGATAATATTAAAGTTGGGGAATTTGCAATGGCTGTTGGTAATCCTTTAGGTATGCAAAGTAGTATTACTTGTGGTGTTATTAGTGCAGTAAACAGAGAAATTACAGATTCTGATGGTATTACTTATAATTTAATCCAGACTGATGCTGCAATCAATGCTGGTAACAGTGGTGGTGCTTTAGTAAATAGCGAAGGTCAAGTTATTGGTGTCAATACTTTAAAATTACAAGGTGAAGGTATTGAAGGTATGGGATTTGCTATTCCTATCAATTCTACTGAAGATGTTACATCTCAATTAATTGAATATAGCAAAGTTAGAAGACCTTATATTGGTATTACTGGTATGGATTTAGATGAAGAAACTGCAAAAGCAAATGATTTAGTTGTTGGAATTTATGTAAAAGCAGTTGATGATTTCTCAGCAGCAGAAAAAGCAGGTATTAAACCTGGTGATGTTATTATTGAAGCAGATGGACAAAAAATTAAAACTATGGATGAATTAAATGAAATTAAAAATAAACATCAAATTGGTGAAGAAATGACTGTTAAAGTAAATAGAGATGGTCAAGAAAGAGATCTTACTATTACTTTAGATGAACAGCCTTAAGAAAAACTTAATTATCTTTTTATAGTTTTTTCACTTTGAGTTCACAAAATGGACAAAAATGATTATTAAAATATAAATAAATCAGTTGAAATACTGATTTAAAATAAAAAACATCCCCTTTTATTTTCAAAAAGAGAAGCATTAATTAGCTTCTCTTAATTTTTGTTTTGTAACTGTTTTTTTCCCCCGTCCCCAAAAACAGTTTTATAAGATTACCATATCCATTTCACTTGTGTCTGTTTCATTTCCATATGCATATATTATATATAATGCATTCGGTGTTAAATAAAATTCTGTTGAATTCTCTACTTTATAAATATCACTATTTACATCTCTTTCATATATATTATATCCCATACTTGCTAAATCTTTTGCTTTTTCTGCCTCTTGTTGTATTTTTGTATTTATTCTATTTTGTATATCTTCTTTGTTTAATCTTTCTATTTTAAGTACTTCTTCAAGTGTTATTTCTTTATTATTTCTTAAATCATAATTATATGTTTGTATAATTATTTTTTGTGCACTTGATCCTTGTTTTAAACTAGCTTTTATCATGACTGATAAAATTCCATCTTGCACATTTGCTACATAGTCTACATTATACATTATATTAGAATTTTCACTTTTTAATACATTTTCTGATAAAGTTTCAAATGTGTCTTTTATTTCTTTATTATACTTATCTACTATTTCATTATCTACATTTATTTTTGGAATGTTTACTTCTAAATTATAACTGTTTAGTTTACTTTCTTTTTTCTGATATTGTGTATATATTAAAGCTTTATCTTGTTCTTTTTTCTTGTTATCGTTTTCTCCATCATAATTGTCTATACCATTTATAAATAAATTGTTAAATCCTGTTTCTAATGTTACTATTTCTTCATCTGTTTTGTTTCCATATTGAGACTCAGCTCCCATCCCAATAAAACTTCCTAAATCTATTCTTGCATAAAATTGGACATAGAAAGCTACTACTACACATATTATACATACTAATATAACTGATATATATATAATTAATTGACTCTTTTTTATTTTCTCTTTTTCTGGTAAGATTACATTCATCTTTTTTTACCTCGTTTTTTTATTTTTACATCTTATTTTATTATACCATTTATTTTCATATTAATCAACTTATTTTTCTTTATAAAGCTTGACTATTCCCTTATTTTAGAGTATTATTATATAGATATAATAATATAAATTTTATAAAAGAAATGAGGAATTTTAAGTATGTTATGTTCAGAATGTAATAAAAATCAGGCTGTACTTTTTTATAAAAAAATTGAAAATGGAAAAGAGTCTTTAGAAGGTTATTGTTATGATTGTGCTAAAAAGAAAGGTATTAATCCTTCTGAAGTTATTTCAGAGCAAAACCATATCCTTTCTAAGGATAATATTAATTTTAATGATATGACTAGTCAATTTGAGAGTATTTTTAAGGATTTAGCCGAAAATATAAATTTAGAAGATATTGAAAATATTGAAGGTGCTATTACTTTTGATAATAAAAATGGTGATGACCCAGATTCTCCAAGAATCTCTGGTGCTGCTATTCCTCTTGGTTCAATTTTTTCTAATATGTTTTCTAATAACAATAATGGAAATAACAGTAATGATGAAGCAGAGCATATTGGCGGAAGAAAAAAGGTTAAAATTGAAAAAAAGAAAAACAAGAAACAAAATAAGAAAAAGAAATTTTTGGATACTTTTGGTACTAATCTAACTAATAAAGCTCAAAATAATGAATTAGATATAATTATTGGTAGAGACAAAGAAATAGGAAGAGTTATTCAAATTTTAAATAGACGTTCTAAAAACAACCCTTGCTTAATTGGTGAACCTGGCGTCGGTAAAACAGCTATTGCTCAAGGTTTAGCAATAAAAATTGCTAACCACAATGTTCCTGCTAAACTTTTAAATAAAGAGGTCTATTTATTAGACATGACTTCTATAATTGCTGGTACTCAATTTAGAGGTCAATTTGAGTCAAGAATGAAGGGTATTATTGATGAGTGCAAAGAGTATGGAAATATTATTTTAGTAATAGATGAAATCCATAATATAATTGGTGCTGGAGATGGAGAACATTCAATGAATGCTGCAAATATTTTAAAACCTGCCCTATCTAATGGTGAAATCCAATTAATTGGTACTACTACCCTAAAAGAATACAGAAAATATATTGAAAAAGATTCTGCTTTAGAAAGAAGATTTCAACAAGTTTTAGTTGAAGAACCTAATGAAGATGATTCTATTTCTATATTAGAGGGTATTAAAAAATATTATGAAGAATATCATAAAGTAAAAATCTCTTCTGATGTAATCCGACAAGCTGTAATTATGTCAGAAAAATATATTCATGATAGATTTTTACCTGACAAAGCAATTGACATATTAGATGAAGCTTGTTCTAGGATTAACTTAGAAAATAAGGCCTTATATAAATTAGAAATGTTAAAGCAAGAACTTTCTAAAGTTCAGGCTGAAAAAGAAGAAGTTGTTGCAGCTGACTCTACTGAAGATTACCAAAGAGCTGCAGATTTAAAGACTCGTGAATGTCAATTAATTGAACAAATTGACAAGTTAAACGAAAAGGCTAAACCAAAACAATTAACTGTTCAGGATATTGCAAATGTAATTGAAAGCTGGACTAAAATTCCTGTTAAAAAGATTACAGAGGCTGAAACTCAAAAATTATTAAATTTAGAAGCAAACTTACACAAAAGAATTATTGGTCAAGACGAAGCTGTAAATAGTGTTTCAAGAGCTATTAGAAGAAATCGTGCAGGCCTTAAAAGTACAAAAAGACCACCTTCATTTATCTTTGTTGGACCTACTGGTGTTGGTAAAACTGAACTTGCAAAGTCTTTAGCTTATGAAATGTTCGGTTCTGAAGATGCTATTATTAGAATTGATATGTCTGAATATATGGAAAGTCATTCTACTTCTAAATTAATAGGTGCTCCTCCAGGATATGTTGGTTATGATGATGCTGGTCAACTTACTGAAAAAGTTAAGAGAAAACCTTATTCTATTATTCTTTTAGATGAAATAGAAAAAGCTCATCCTGACGTGTTTAATATATTACTTCAGGTTTTGGATGATGGTAAATTAACAGATAGCCAAGGAAATAGTGTTAGTTTTTCTAATACAATCATTATAATGACTTCTAATGCTGGTTCTAACACTAATTCTAATTCAATTGGTTTTGGTAAACAAACTCTTGATAAGGGAAAAGTTTTAGATAAACTAAAAGATGTATTTAGACCTGAATTTTTAAATAGAGTTGATGAGATTATTAGCTTTGATCCATTAACTAAAGAACAATTATTACAAATTGTTGATTTAATGCTTGAAGACACTAAAAAAGCTTTAAAAGAAAAAGATATTACTATAGATATATCACCTAAAGCTAAAGACTTTATTTTAGAAAAAGGTACTGATATTAAATTCGGTGCAAGACCTTTAAGAAGAGCTATTCAAAGATATATTGAAGATGAACTTTCTGAAATGATTTTAAGAAATACTCTTCAAGATGGACAAAATGTTAAAATAGATTTTGAAAATAATGAATTAAAATTTAATGTAGAAAAATAGGAGAAAATAATGTTAAAACATATACCTAATATACTTACAATAATTAGATTTTTATTAATACCATTTATATTATTTTATATTTTTACAGGAAACTATATTTTAGCTTTTATAGTTTTTACACTTTCAGGTATAACTGATATTGCTGATGGCTTCCTTGCAAGAAAATATAATTTAATATCTAATTTTGGTAAACTTATGGACCCTCTTGCTGATAAACTAACGCAAATTGCAACATTAACTTCTTTAGTTGTTGTACACATTATTCCTCTTTGGATTTTAGTTATTGTAATTTCTAAAGAATTTATAATGATTTGTGGTGCTTCTTTCCTTTATGGAAAAGATGTTGTTGTTTACAGCAAGTGGTATGGTAAACTTGCTACTGTTCTACTTTATGTAGCAATAGTATTTTCACTACTTACTAAGCAATTTGAGCTTACTGGAATATGGTCTAATATTGATTTAATACTATTTTGCTTAGCCGTAACTGCTACCCTATTTTCTCTTATCATGTATATTAAAGACCTATACAAAAAAGGCTTTATTGATAAAGAAGATTTAAAAAAAGAAGTTACTGTTGATAAAAAAGAAAAGAAGAAATAAATATCACCCCATCTGAAATTTATTCAGATGGGATATTTCATATAATTACGCTTACATGAACAATGATTTTTTCAAACTTTTATACAAATATTAATAAGGAGTTTATAAAAATGTCTAATATTAAAATAAATGATAATTATGGTTTATATATTTGTGAATATGGCTATTTACATGATTATAGAAAAATTAATTTTAAAGAATTAGAAAAAGAAGCCAAAAACAATAAAATCTACAACAATATCCAAGAATTAATAGAAGATATGGAAGATTATGAATAATATCAATTATTATTCATAATCTTCTATTAATTGGTTTAAATTTTGTTTTCCATTTACTTTTATTCCTTTTTCCATTTCTATTTTATCAGTATCAGTTAAATATTCAGTTGCAATATCTGTTACTTGATACTCTTCTTTAGTTCCATTATCCAAAACTTTAAAAACAGTAACAATACCATCTACATCTTTTACTAAAAAATGTTCATTGCAACTTCCCTTTACTTCTTTACTAAGAATAATATCAGTGTCTGTAAACTTTTCTATCTTCCACTCTCCATACCTTTCTTGTAATTCTTCCTTACTTAAATTTACAAATTCTTCAGGCACTTCGACAAATTCACTTGTAGTATGTCCACATTCTTTATATGTTTCTTTGAAAGTGATAAATGCATTAGGTGATATTCTTTCTTCTTTAGAATTAGTTGTTATTGTATTTGTAGTATTTATTTCTACCTTTTTCTCATCATTTTTAGATGTATTTACTTCTTCTGCAATCTCTTCTACTATGGTTTCCTCTTTTTCACTACTATTTTGTGAATAAATAATAAATCCTGTAATTACTGCTCCTATTACAACAATAATTGTAAGCAATATAATAATTATTTTATTCATTTTAAATTCCTCCATTATCTTTTGTATTTATTGTTTACAATTATTTAATTTTTATACCAATTTTTAACAAAATTAGTATAAAGTTTTAATATACATTTTACCATTCTCTTTTACACTTATACTAATTTCACCATTTACATCTGTTCTATATATTTTTATATTCATTTCTTCTAATCTTGAAATCACTTCATCTGATGGGTGTTTAAACAAATTATTTTTTCCAACGCCTATTAAAGAAATAATAGGTTTTGTTTTTTCTAAAAACTCCTCTGTACTTGATGTTTTAGAACCATGATGTGCAACTTTTAAAATTGTACTTTCTAATACATTACTTTTTCCATAAGTATTGCAGATTTCTTCTTCTGCTTTTTTCTCAATATCTCCTGTAAAAAGCATTGAAAATTTATTATAATTTAATTTCATAACAATAGCATTATTATTTAATATATTATCTTCTATTTGTTCTTCTTTTGGCCATAAAATATCAAAAAAGATATTTTTTTCTATATTTATTCTATCTCCTATTTTTATTATTAAAACAGGAATTTTCTTTTTATCTATTATTTTCAAAAACCTTTCATAATTACTTGAACTTTCCTCTTGTTTTGATATAAAAACTCTATTTACCTTAAGTTCTTCTAAAACAGTAAGTAAAGCTCCCACGTGATCTTCATCAAAATGTGATATGAACATATAATCAATTTTTCTATATCCTCTATCTAATAAATATGGAATTAAAGTACTTTTACCAACATCAAAATCTTGGCTCGTACTCCCTCCCCCATCTATTAAAATCGTTTTGTTTTTAGGTGTAACAATAAAACTTGAATCCCCTTGCCCCACATCTACAAAATATATTTTTAAATCTTTTTTTATAAAATAAAAGCTAAAAACAGAAAAACAAATTATAATAATTAAAGCACTTGTTATAATTTTATTTTTATAATTAATTATTTTTAATTTATAATCTCTTTTTATTTTATATTTATATAATGCTATTAAATTTCTAATACGCCATTTAGTTAAATTTATTTTTTTATCATGATATAGTTTATACATATAATTAAATATAATAAAAATTAGATAAATAATTATAATAGTAAATATATTAGGTGTTGTAATATATATTTTTGAAAATGGTAATTTACTAAAATCTGATATTAGAATTAATAAGTCTATAAATAATTCTAATATACCAGAAAGAATTTTAGCAAATGGGAAATATATAAAAGATATAAAAACTACTATTGTTCCTAAAATTGTTAGTGGACCAATTATAGTACTTACCAATAAATTTGTTATTAAAAAATATGTCCCGAGTAAATTAAAATTATATATCATAATAGGATATACTGCTAAACTTGCTGATATTGTTATTGCAAGTATTTCTTTCATTTTTGAAATTATAATTATTAATTTTCTATTTATTCTATATTTATATTTTTTGTCCCTTATTTTTATATCTCTTAAAATAGAATACACTGTTTTATTAAATATAATAATTCCGATTGTTCCTAAATATGATAATTGTAATCCTATATTTGTTATTAAAAATGGATTATATATAAGCATAATCAGTAGTGATAGAGAAATTGATGTCCATATATCATTTTTTCTATAAAACAATCCTGAACCCATTATTAATATTCCCATAATACTTGCTCTTACAATTGATGGAGAAAATCCTGTAAGAATTGTATAAAATATTAAACAAATTATAATTATTATTCTTGTTTTTCTTTTCCCTACACTATTTTTTAAAGCAAAAAACAATCCTGTTATTATATATGTAACTTGCATTCCCGATACTGCTAAAACGTGTAATAAACTACTTATTTTAAAACTTTCTTGTATATCTTCATCAATTTGTTCGTCTTCTCCTATTAATAATCCAAGTAACATATTTGCTTCTTTTTCATTTAGTAAATTACTTATTTTTTCTTTCATATTATTAGATATTTTATTTGAAAAACTAATAATTAAATTTCCTCTATTTTTTTCTAAAACTTCTATTTCTTCTTCTTTTACAGTTCCATATATTTTTATGCTTTTTAGATATTCTTTATAATCAAATCCTTTGTAATTCCTTTTTCTACTTGGCTCTTGAAACTCTCCTTCAAATTTTATTATATCTCCATATTCTAAATTTATTTTTTCTTTTTTATTTACTCTTAAATATAAATATGTATTTTTAGTTTTATCTTTATTAATATTTATTATTTTTATTTTATACATATAATTATATTCTTTTTCTTTTCCTTGACTTACTACTATCGCAACTCCTTCTATATTTTCTCCATCTTTATATAAACTCTCATATTTATTATTTTGGCTAATTGTTATTGTATTTGAAATTATAGAAAAAATACAAATTGTAGTTATTGTTTTTGAATTAATAAATAATTTTAAATATCTAAAATATCTTTTTATACTTATTAAGTTTAATATTTTTATATTTTTATTTAATCTTATTTTTTTCTCAATTACTTTTTTTCTTATAAAATATATTATAGCTATTAAAATATATAAAAGGGCTATACTATATTTAAAGTATAACCCTATAATTATTCCAACTATATATCCAATAGCTATAACTAAAATTGGCCTTTTTATTTCTATCATCCTTTCTTAGTCCCAGCTATAATACTCTTCTTGCTCCTACATAGTTGTTATTATAATACCCCGAATTTATTGTGTCTATTGTTACTCCTCTTGATGGATTTGCAGCATGAACTATTTTTCCTCCACCAATATATATTCCAACATGGTTTATTCCAGATACTGATGGTCCGAACATTACTAAATCCCCTGGTTGTAAGTTCGCTCTTGATACTGCTACACCATTACTATATTGTGCTTTTGCTGTTCTATTTAAAGATATTCCATGTTGTTTAAATATGTATGATGTAAATCCTGAACAGTCAAAACTTGTTGGTCCTGATGCTCCATATTTATAACTATATCCTATATATTTTTTTGCTGTTTCTACTACTGTTGCCCCTTTTCCAGGATTAGCTACTGGTGCTGCATTTTCTTGTTTATTTGTATTTTGTTCTCTTCTTGTTCCAGTAGATCCTCTTGATGATGTTGTGACTTGTGTTTTTTCATTAGAAAGT
Source organism: uncultured Clostridia bacterium (assembly GCA_944387475.1). Lineage (GTDB taxonomy): Bacteria > Bacillota > Clostridia > TANB77 > CAG-508 > CAG-269. Next base: position 3,718 of record CALXFB010000019.1, on the reverse strand, counting down.
AGATTTGTTGCAATATATCCTTCTTTTCCATTTACTTTTACTTTATACCAACCACCTTCTTCTGATATAACCTCTACTGCTGTGTTTTGTGATATTTGTGCAACTATTCCTGATTCTTTACTCATTTCTTTTCTAACATTTACTGTTGTAGAATTTGCATACATTGTTTTTGTACTTTGTTTTTGTTGTTCTTCACTACTAGCTTGTTTTTCTGCCTCTTCTTTAGCTTTTGCTTCTTCATCTTGTTTTGTTTTTTCTTCTACTGTCATTAATTTATCAGCTCTTATCCAACCTTTTGTTGTTTCTTTTTCAATACATACCCAGTCTCCAATTGTTTCTACTACTATAACTTCATCATTTTTCTTAACATCTATTATGTCTGTTGCATTTATTGTAGGTACTATTTTTAATTTTGTGTCTTCTTTTACTATTCTTGTTGCTGATGTTTCTACTTCAGGTGCTTTAGTCACTTGGTTTGTTGTCTCAGCCAATTCTTCTTCATTTTTTACTTCTTCTTGATTAGTCTTAGCTTCTTCTACATCACCTGATACTTCTATTAAATCTTCTCTTAAATATCCTGTAACATCATTTTTAGTTTTTACTTGATACCAATTATCTTGTTTTTGTAATACTTCTACTTCATCATTTAATGATAATTGTACCAATATTCTACTTTCTTCATCTGCTGTTTCTCTTAAATTTGCCGTTTCTACTGTTACTTTAGCCATATTTGCTGCGAAAATCACATTTGTAAAAAACATTATTGTTATCCCTAAAAGTGCTATCATTAGTATGTTTCTTATTAATTTTTTTCTTTTCATTTTCATATTACTCCTTAAAATAAATAATATTTACATCCTTTTTCGTAACGGGTTTAGTATATAACAAAACAAATCGATTTGTCAAGTTTTTGAAAAAAATTCGCTACACCTATTGACAAACCTGGTTTTTCATAATATAATAGTTTAGCGATATTGATAATGTAATTTAAGTATAGTGCTTCTCCCCGGTGGCCTTTATTTAAATTTCATATATAAATATAATAAAAAATAGGAGGGTATAATTTACCATGAATAATACAACATATAGTGCAAAAAAAGGTGAAATTGAAAGCAAATGGTATATCATTGATGCAGCAAATAAACCAATTGGTAGAGTTGCTACTGAAGCTGCTAAATTATTAAGAGGAAAACATAAACCAACATTTACACCACATATTGATGTTGGAGATCATGTTATTATTTTAAATTGTAAAGATGCTGTTCTTACAGGACACAAATTAGACCAAAAAATTTATAGACATCATTCAGGATATATTGGAGGAATGAAAGAAACTCCAGCAAGAGTTATGCTTGAGAAAAATCCAGAAAGAGCAATGACTTTAGCTATTAAAGGTATGTTACCTCATAATTCTTTAGGTAGACAAATGCTAAAGAAATTAAGAGTATATGCAGGCTCAGAACATGAAAATCAAGCACAAAAACCAGAAGTATGGGAGGTAAAATAAGATGGCAAAGAAAGATAATATTGTTTTTTATGGTACAGGTAGAAGAAAAAATGCTGTTGCTAGAGTTAGAGTAATTGAAGGTTCTGGAAAATTTACTATAAATGGTAAAGATATTGAAGAATTCTTCGGTTTAGAAACTTTAAAAGTTATAGCAAGACAACCACTTACAGTTACAAATACTACATCTAAATATGATGTTATTGCTACTGTTAAAGGTGGAGGATTTACAGGTCAAGCAGGAGCTATTCGCCATGGTTTAGCAAGAGCTTTAAATGAAGCAAATTCTGAATTTAGACCAGTTTTAAAACAAAATGGTTTCTTAACAAGAGACCCTCGTATGAAAGAAAGAAAGAAATATGGTCTTAAGAAAGCTCGTAAAGCACCACAGTTCTCAAAAAGATAGAAAATTTACCTTGGAATTATTCCAAGGTTTTTTATTTATCTTTCTTAAATTATAATATACATACAATATACAAATTGAAAAATCTATAAATAAATGTACTTCTTAATTAAAATGGTTATAATTTTTAATTTATTATATATATTATATATTTCTTTTTAATTTTTTTAATGCTTTTCCTAAATCTAATCTCGTATGTAATACATCTAAAATCACAATATCTTTTTCCAAAATATGATAAAAGATTCTATGTTTCTTATAAATTAATTGTCTTATTTCATAATTTGATATAATATATTCCATATTCTTACCCAACTTTGGCATTGTTTCTAAAATATCAACATAATCTACTAATTTTCTCATATAAGATTTAGCAGTTTCTTCTGTATTTTCTTTTGTTTCATCAATAAACTCTGTAATATGTGATAATGCATTATCTGTCCAAATTACCATTTATCTATTATCTCCTTTACTTCTTTACTTGTTTTTGTATTCCCTTCTTCCATATCTTTTATACCTTTTTGAACTTCTAATTGTGTATAAAGAGCATAAAGTATTTCTTCATAACTTGTTGTATCATCTATATTTTGAACTGTATTTAAAACTAATTGTTTATCACTCATATTAAATCTCCTCCTTACTATATATCTATTTTATCACAAATATTATTATTTTACTAGCATTTTTCAAATTTTCTATCATGTTCTAATAACTTATATTCTACATTTGTTAATATCTCAAATATTGGTGCATTTGACATGATAAACTTTCTCATCTCTACAAATTTTGTTTAAGGTGAAATTTTTGCACCTTAAAGATTTATATTCTTCTTCAATTAATTTAAAACAATAATATTCCGTAAATCTTTCTATATTATTTCTTACATTTCTATTAAGATCTTTTGTTCATAACAAAATAATTTTGCTACATCGTTATCTATATCTAACATTACCTATTTTCCTCTTATTGTATATATAAGATTTTTAATTTCTTCAGTTGATATAAGTTCTTTTGTTTCTGATTCTTTATTTTCATTTTCCATATAAACACCTTCTTTTTTCTTTTTATTCAATAAACTTTTTATAACTATTTCATTCTTTAATTCCCTTAAACATATTAATTACTTGTTTTTAAAAAACATTAAGTAACTTTTATTTTTCACCTTGTATTTTTGAAGTCGCAAATTTCGACTTCAAAATATTAGCAAGCATAATAATTCGTATTCTATGAAAAACATTAATAAATATATTTTCTACCATAATTATTTTTTTATTCTAAACTTGAGGTAACAAATTAGCACCCTAAATTTTAATATTTATTTTCTTTTTTATAGTGTATATATTATAAAACATTTGTTTTTGCTTGTCAATTAATTTTTCACAAATTTTAAATTTTATTTTTTCACGTATAAAAAAGGCTTCAAATTGAAACCCTCTAACTTATACTTATTTATTTTTAGAAAGTTTAGATATAATTTCTGCAAGTTTAAATCTAAAAGTAATTAAATTATTATTACTAAGAGTTCTATGTTGTTCTCTTCCATTTTTGTTTAAGGTAACAATTTGTGACCTTAAACATTCTAATTAATCTCCATTTTAGAACAAAACGGAAATTAGAATTTCCGTCCCTAGCACTATTTTAATTAAATAGTGCTAAGTTCTTTATAAAGACGTTGTTTTTAAGTTTCCACCTAAAATAATTTTAGGCAACCCTTTTCTTTAATGGTCGTTGTTCTTTGGCCTTATCCATCGCTATTTCTAGGTTTGGACTAAAGACTTCTTTTATATATTTTCTTAATATATTTAATGCTC
>CALXFB010000018.1 GCA_944387475.1 uncultured Clostridia bacterium | reverse complement strand
GTCGGGTTGAAAGTTTTCCGCTGACCAATATGCGGTATATAAATGGTTGGGTTGAAAGTATGGTTCTTCACCACTAGCTGATGGAGAACCTTTAATTTTAAAAAAGGAAGTAAGATATAAATTGGTAGAAAGAGGATTTTATATAATAAAAGATCAATTTTTTAAAGATATGAATGATCCATATTTAAAAGGAAACAAAGATGCTAATCGACCGCATTATTACTGTTATAAAGAAGAAAAAACAGGATTATATTGGATGATTCCTTTGAGTAGCAGAATAGAGAAATATAGAAACATAATGAATAAAAAAATTGAAAACAAAAAGCCGTGCGACATTATACATATTATTAAATTAGATAATGGAAAAGAAGCAGTTTTCTTAATACAAGACATGTTTCCAATTACTGAAGAGTATATAGAAAGAGAATATACAATAGTTCATAATCATTTAAGGTTAACAAGTGAGCATTCAGCAATAGAAATTGAGAAGAAAGCTAAAAAAGTAATGAATATGTTGAAAAAAGGTATAAAATTTACACCGACACAGCCTAATATAAATTTGATAATAAAAAAATTAAAACAAAGACATTAATAGAATAGTGGAATTAATAAAAAAATAGTACAGAAATTTTTTCTGAATAAAAAATAAATGGTGCGAAAATCAGTAGTAGCGGAGTAAATATAAAGTATTAGCTCCGCTATATAAAATCTGTGTAAGATAGAATATATTTTACAGCAATAATATTAATACATGAAGGGGTTAATACTACCATAGAAAATTCAAATAAAATGCAAAAAGTATAAAAAATACTTAAAATAAATGGAGAAAAATATGGATGGAATAATATTAGTAAATAAACAAAAAAACTGTACATCACATGATGTAGTATATAAAGTAAAAAAAATAGTAAAAGAAAAAGTAGGACATACAGGAACATTAGATCCATTAGCAGAAGGAGTGTTACCACTACTTATAGGGAAAGGAACATTATGTTCAAAATATTTAATAGAACATGATAAAGAATATGAAGTAGTGTTAAAATTAGGAATATCGACACAAACGATGGATGGAGAAGGAGAAGTTCTTGAGGAAAGAGAAATAGGAGAAGAGGTTTTAGATAAAAAACATATAGAAAAAATATTAGAAAGTTTTGTAGGAAAGCAGAAACAAACACCTCCAATGTATTCAGCAATAAAAGTAAAAGGAAAAAAATTATATGAATATGCAAGAAAAGGAGAAAAGGTAGAAATACCTAAAAGAGAAATAGAAATTTATAATATCAAATTAGTAGGAATAAATAGAGAAAAAAAGGAAATAGAATTTAAAGTATCATGTTCTAAAGGAACATATATAAGAAGTTTATGTACAGATATAGCAAAGAAATTAGGAACAATAGGTTATATGTCTGAATTAAAAAGATTAAAAGTGGGGAATTTTAAAATAGAGGATACAATTATAATAGACGAAAATGTTACAAAAGAAGATATAGAAGAAAAATTAATAACAATAGAAGAAGTATTTAAAAATAAAGAAAAAATAGACTTAAATTCTAAAAAACTAATATTATTCTTAAATGGAGTAAAACTAAATGAAAATAAAGAAGATGGAGTATATAAAATATATAACTTAGGAAAATTTATAGGTTTAGGAATAATAAAAGATAAATTACTCAAAAGAGACATTATTTTATAAAAAATATAGTTATATAGAAAAAATCACTTTCATATACTTAAAATAAAAGTAAAGGGAAGTGATTTTATGTATTATATTCAAGAAAGTGACAAGCCTGTATTAATTGCTAAAATATTTAATCTAATTGAATTAGTAGATGATAAAATAATATTACCAGTGTGTGATAAAGAAAAAATAGATGACAAAAAAGGAATAATACTTGTAAAAAAGGTTAAAAAAATATTAGAAAAGACAAATTGTAGAACAATTATATTGAGTAAATATTTAAAAAAACAAGAAAATTTTGTAGATTTGATAAATATGTATAAAATAAATGTGATAGATGGAAGATGGTTATTTTTAGTATTATTAGATAAAATATTAGATTATATAATAGCAAAAAGAAAGTTAGAAAAGAAGCAAATAAATGTAAGCATTATGGTAAAACAAAACACATGTGATTATGTAGTAGAAAATATAAAAAAGATTTCAAAAATATATAAAAGTATAAATATTGTAACACCTAATATAGAAAAATTTAAAAAATTAGAAGAAGAGATTTTTGAGGAAAATGGAGTAATTATAACTATATCAAACAATAAAAGGAAAAGTCTAAAAAGAGCAGATATAATAATAAATATAGATTTTAGTGAGGAAGAATTAAATAAATATAATATACCAGATGAAGCAATTATTGTTAATATAGATGGAAATATAGAAATCAATAAAAAAAGATTTAATGGGCTAAATATAAATGATTATGAAATATCATTTGAAAAATTTGACGAATTTGACTATGAAAAAGATAAACTTTATTGGAAAAAAGATTTATATGAAGCAAGTATTTATAAAAAACAACCATATCAATATATAGAAAGAAAAATAAATAAAGATAAAGTAAAAATTGTAGAATTAATAGGAAAAAGAACATTTTTATAATTTCTTAAAATTTCCTAAAAAGCTTTTCTTTTTTGGAAAAATATAATATAATGTATTTGTCAAAAAAATTAAAAATTGGCAAGGAGGTAATAAAATGCCAGATAGTAGTAATAGAGGAAGCAAAAAAAACAGTCAAAATAGAAAAAGGCCTTCAAATGCTAAAAATAGAAGAAGACCAGAGGTAAGAAAAAAAGGAGAATTAGAAAGAAAAACAAATGGAACTAAAAGAAGTTCTAATAGTAAGAAAAATGGAAAAAAGAAGATGAATCCAAAATTAAAATTAGCTCTAAAGATTGCAGTTATAGTATTTTTATTACTATGTGTAATTGGAGCAGGAATAGTTGCAGGAATATTCTTTGGGCTATTTGGAGATGATTTTGAAATATCAAAAGAAGAATTACAAATAGCAGCGTCAAACTCAGTAATAGTAGATGCAAATGGACGGAGTTGTTGCAAACTTAAGTGGAGATGAAAAAAGAAAAATTATAACAATAGAAGAGATGTCTAAATATCTACCAAAAGCATATGTAGCAATAGAAGATGAAAGATTTGAAAAACATCATGGAGTAGATTGGAAAAGAACAGCAGGAGCTATATTTAACACAATATTTAAAGGAAATTCAAGTTATGGTGGAAGTACAATAACTCAGCAACTTGTTAAAAACTTAACTAAAGATGATGAGTCAAGCGGTTTAGCAGGTATATATAGAAAAATAAGAGAATGGGCAAAAGCATATCAAGTTGAAAGAATGATTTCAAAAGAACAAATATTGGAATTGTACTTAAATATATTATATGTAGGTGGAGAAGGAAACTTACATGGTGTAGAATTAGGAGCAGAATATTATTTTAATAAATCAGCAAAAGATTTATCTTTAGCAGAATGTGCATATATGGCAGGAATAAATAGTTCACCATCATCATATAATCCATTTGATACATCAACAGATAATACAGAAAAAATAAAAAATAAAACAAAAACAGTTTTAGGAAAAATGCTTGAATTGGGTTATATCAGTCAAGAAGAACATGATGGTGCAGTAGCAGAAGTAGATAATGGGTTGGCATTTTCTAAAGGAGATGTATCAACATCATCTAATTACTCATATCATACAGATGCTGTAATAGACCAAGTAGTAAACCAAGTAATGGAAGAAAGAGGAGTATCAAGACAAATTGCTGAAAACTATGTATATAGTAGTGGACTTACAATTTATTCAACAGTAAATAACGATATACAAGCAAGAATAGAAGAAGAATATAAAAAAGATAAATATATAATAAGTGGTAGACAAAAAGACCAAAATGGAAACTTAATAAATGATCATTCTCAATCAGGTATGGCAATAGTAGATTATAAAACAGGATATGTAGTAGCAGTAGCAGGAGGCTTAGGTGAAAAAGAAGGTTCAGGATGGAATAGAGCAACACAGATGAAAAAGCAAACAGGTTCGTCAATAAAAATGGTAGCAGATGTAGCACCAGGATTAGAAGAAGGAGTAATAACAGCATCAACACGTTATATGGATGAAAAAACAGATTTTGGTAATAATTATATACCAAAAAATGATGATAAATATGAAAATGATGATATAGATGTAAGATATTTCATAAAAAGATCTAAAAACATACCAGCAGTTAAGATAATGAAAGAACTAACACCTAAAAAAGCAATAGAATATTTGAAGAAAATGGGATTAGAATCATTAGATGAAAAAGAAGACCAAGTATTAGCATTAGCAATAGGAGGAATGACACATGGAGCAAGTCCGTTAGAGATGGCATCAGCATATGGAACACTTGCAAATGATGGAGTATATATAACACCAACATTTTATACAAAAGTTGTAGACTCTAGTGGAAATACAGTATTAGAACCAAAACAAGAAGAAACAAGAGTATTTTCAGAACAAACAGCATATTTATCAAAACAAATAGGAATGGAACCGGTAAAAAGTGGAGGAACAGCAACATATTGTGCAATATCAGGAATGGATGTTGTAGCAAAAACAGGAACAACAGATAATAGTAATGATAGATGGCTATGTGGATTTACACCATATTATGCAGCAGCAACATGGTATGGATATGATAACAATGAAGAAGTAAAATGGAATGGAACAAACCCTGCAGGACTGATCTGGGATGCAGTAATGACAGATATACACAAAGATTTAGCAGGAGCAAGATTTGAAAGACCATCTGGAATAGTAGAAGAAACAATATGTCGTGCAACAGGAGGATTAGCAACAACAGGATGCACAGACACATATACAGAAATATTTGATGCAAATCATTTACCAGAAAAATGTCAAGGACATGGCTCACAAAGAATATGCTCAGAGTCAGGAAAAGTAGCAACAGACTATTGTTCTGAATATTGCGAAGTAACAACAAAAACATATGGAGCAGTATTACCAAAAGAACAATTAAAATTATGGACACCAGTAGATAGAAAAGTAACAACAGATGGAGATAGAGTATATGAACTTTGTGATATACATACAAAACCAAAAGAAGAAGAAAAACCACAAGAGCCAGAAAAGAAAAACGAAACTCCAAAAAATAACGTTGAAAAACCAGGAAACACAACTGGAAATACAACTAATACAGGAGGCGGAGGAAATAGCAGTGGAGGAAACACAAGCGGATCTGGAAATACAGGAGGAGCAGATCCTAATCCACCAGAAAACACACAAACTCCAGAAACACCGTCAGCTGAAACAAGACAGATTAAAGAGGAATAAATAAAAAAAAGAAGAATAAAAATAAAATAGAAAAAATGAAAACAAGAATAAAAAAAAGAAAATAAAAATGTAAAAAAAGTAAAAAAATTAATCTTATAAAATACCAAGTTATCTTGGTATTTTATAAGAAAAAAAGAAAGGAAAAATTATGGATATATTTTTTTATAATACATTAACAAGAAAAAAAGACATTTTTAAACCAATCGATGAAAAAGAAGTTAGAATATATTCATGTGGACCAACTGTTTATAAAGATGCAACAATAGGAAATATGAGAACAAGCATATTTCAAGATGTATTAAGAAGAGTTTTACGCTATAATGGTTACAAAATAAAACATGTAATGAATATAACAGATGTAGGGCATTTAGTATCAGATGGAGATGAGGGAGAAGACAAGATGATAAAATCAGCAAGAGAAGAACATAAAACTCCAGAAGAAATAGCAAATTATTATACAAAATTATTTTTTGAAGATTTAAAAGCATTAAATATAGAAACTCCAGAAATAGTATGTAAAGCAACAGAACATATAAAAGAAATGCTTGAATATGTTAAAATTCTAATGGAAAAAGGATATGCATATGAAACATCAACTGCAATATATTTTGATGTATCAAAATTAGATGAATATCCAGTACTTTCAAATTTAAATGTAGAAAAACAAAAAGCAGGGGCAAGAGTAGAAGTAGATCCAGAAAAGAAAAATCATTATGATTTTGCACTTTGGATAAAAGCACCTGCAAACCATTTAATGAAATGGGATAGTCCATGGGGACCAAGTTATCCAGGATGGCATATAGAATGTTCAGCAATGGGACAAAAATATTTAGGAGAACAATTTGATATACATACAGGAGGAATAGATTTAATACCAACACATCATGAAAATGAAATAGCACAAAGTAAAGGTTATTGTGGAAAAATCCCTGCTAAATATTGGTTACATGGAGAATACTTATTAATAAATGGCGGAAAAATGTCAAAAAGTTTAGGAAATGTTTATTTATTAAAAGATATAATAAATAAAGGATTTAATCCATTATCATATAGATTATTTACTTATTCATCACATTATAGAAATAAACTAAACTTTACATGGGAAGCAATGGAAGCAGCAGAAAAATCTTTAGAAAGATTAAAAAAAGGATATAAAGCACATTTAGAAGGAAAAGATGATGTAGATGAAAATATAGTAAATGAATATGAAGAAAAATTCCATAAAGCAATAAATGATGACCTAAATATGCCTTTAGCTATGGGTGTAGTATGGGAAGTTGTTAGAAGTGATAAAAAATCACCAAAACTTGCAAAATTATTACTAAAGTTTGATTCTGTTTTAAGTTTAAAAATAGATGAAGAAGATGAAAGAAAAGCAAATTTAGAAATACCAGAAGAAATTTTGAAACTTGTAGAAGAAAGAAAAAAAGCAAGAGAAAATAAAGAATGGGAAGAATCTGATAGATTAAGAGATATTATAAATAAAAAAGGTTATAATGTAAAAGACACCAAAGAAGGAACAGAAATAATAAAGATTTAGAATAAATTTTTTAAGTTGTTTTTGGGAATTCATTCCCAAGAAACAACAAGGAAGGAGTTAATTATGGCTATATTATTACCAGGAGGAGCAGGATATATTGGAAGTCACACTGCTGTAGAGTTATTAAATGAAGGAAAAGATATTATAATTTTAGATAATTTTTCTAATAGTAAACCGGAAGTATTAGATAGGATAAAAAAAATAACAGGTAAGGATTTCAAATTTTATGAAATGGATTATTTAGACAAAGAGTCATTAGAAAAGGTTTTTGAGGAAAATAAAATAGAAGCTGTATTAAATTTTGCAGGGTATAAAGCTGTTGGAGAGTCTGTGCAAAAACCACTTGAATATTATCATAATAATATAACAGGTTGTTTAGTGCTTTTAGAAACTATGAAAAAGTTTGATGTTAAAAAATTTATATTTAGTTCGTCTGCAACGGTATATGGCGAACCTGAGAAAATACCTTTAACAGAAGACTGCAAAACAGGAGGGACAACTAATCCATATGGTACATCTAAATTGTTTATAGAACAAATATTAAAGGATTTATATAAATCAGACAATACATGGGATATTTGTATTTTGAGATATTTTAATCCTGTAGGTTCACATGAAAGTGGATTAATTGGTGAAGAGCCAAAAGGTATACCAAATAATTTAATGCCATATATTGCAAGGGTGGCTGCAGGAACTTTAAAAGAACTATCTGTTTTTGGTAATGATTATGATACACCAGATGGAACAGGTGTTAGAGATTATATACATGTAGTGGATTTAGCAAAAGGACATGTATGTGCTTTAAATAAATTAGATAAAGAAGGACAAGGTTTATTTATTTACAATTTAGGTACAGGTAAAGGATATAGTGTTTTAGATATGGTTAAAGCTTTTGAGAAAGCAACAGGAAAAAATGTACCATATAAAATAGCTCCAAGAAGAGATGGTGATATTGCTACTTGTTATGCAGACCCTAAAAAAGCAAAAGAAGAATTGAATTGGGTTGCAACTAAGAGTTTAGAAGATATGTGTAAAGATTCTTGGAATTATATTGAAAAGAATAGTTAATGTAATATTTGCTTATAGAGGAGGAAAAAATGGTTAATTTTAAGGAAAAAATAGCAGAAAAGTTAGAAAAAATTGTAAATATTGATAAGAAAGAATTATTGAATTATATAGAAGTACCAAAAGATAATAAAAATGGAGACTATTCTTTTCCATGTTTTAAGCTTGCTAAAGAATTGAAAAAAGCACCTCAAGTAATTGCTGAGGAAATAAAAGAAAAAATAGATTTAGTAGGAACAGGAATGGAAAAAGTAGAGGTTATAGGAGGATTTTTAAACTTTTTTATAAGTAAGAGTGAATTTACACAAGAAGTGTTAAATGAAATTACAAGTAAAGAAGAATATGGAAGAGCTAAAATTGGAGAAGGCAGAAATATAGTGGTAGATTATTCAGCACCTAATATAGCAAAACCATTTCACATTGGACATTTACGTTCTACAGTTATTGGAGGGGCTTTATCTAATATATACAAATTTTTAGGCTATAATGTAACTGGAGTAAATCATATAGGAGATTATGGAACACAATTTGGTAAATTAATAGAAGGATATAAATTATGGGGAGATGAATATGATATAGATAGTGACCCTATAAATGAATTAACAAAAATTTATGTAAGAATAAACAATTTGTGTAAAGAAGATGAAAAAGTATTAGAAGCTTGTAGGAATAATTTTAAACTTTTAGAAGATGGAGATGAATATTGTACTAAATTATGGGAAAGGTTTAAGAATGTTAGTTTGAAAGAATTCCAAAGAGTTTATGATTTACTTGGTAGCAAATTTGAATCTTGGAATGGAGAGGCTTTTTATTCAGATAAAATGCAAGAAGTGGTTGAACTTTTAGAGAAAGCTGGTAAATTAACTGATTCCCAAGGGGCTAAAATAGTAGATTTAAGTGATGTTGGTATAGATACACCATGTATTATTATAAAATCAAATGGCTCAACAACATATGCGACAAGAGATTTAGCTGCAATACTTTATAGAGCAAGAACCTATGATTTTGAAAAAGCATTATATGTAACATCTTATGAACAAATATTGCATTTTAAGCAAGTATTTGCAACAGCAAAATATTTAGGATTAGATAAAAAATATATAGATGGTTTAATACATGTGCCTTTTGGAATGGTTTTATTACCAGAAGGGAAGATGTCAACAAGGGAAGGAAATATAATAAAATTAGAAGATCTATTAAATGAAGCAATAGAAAGAGCAAAGGCTATAATAGAACAAAAAAATCCTGATTTAGATAATAAAGAGGAAACAGCAAAAAAAGTCGGAGTAGGTGCTATTATATTTAATGATTTATCAAATAATAGAGTAAAAGATGAGATTTTTGATTGGGATAATATATTAAATTTCCAAGGAGAAACAGGTCCTTATATTCAATATACTTATGTAAGAATTAAAAGTGTATTGGAAAAAGCAGGCGAAATTCCGAATGCTAATGAAATAAATGTTGAAAAATTAAATGATGATTATTCACAAGAAGTACTAAAACTAATATATAATTTCCAAGATATATTAGTAGCAGTAACAGAAAAAGAAGAGCCATCTATTTTATCAAGATATTTAATAGATTTATCAAAAGCATATAGCAGTTTTTATAATGAAAATAAAATAATGGTTGGTGATGAGGAATTAAAAAATGCAAGAATTATTTTAAGTTATGCGACTGCTAAGGTTTTAAAAGAGGGAACTAAATTACTTGGAATGGAAATGCCTGATAAGATGTAATTTAATTAATATAAAAGTTTAAAAAGAATATTGTGAATTTTCATAATATTCTTTTTTACTTAATAAAGTTTGTAATTAAGAAAAAATTAAGAAAAATTTTTAATAATTTATTGTTAATATTTGTTATAAATAGTATAATATAGAAAAATAAAAAGGGGTTGGTTTTAAATGGGAGAAGAAAATAAGAAAGAAGTAAAGAAAAGTAAGAAAAAGCTTATAATAACAATTGTTGTTATAGTGGTAATTGTTTTGGTTCTAGCAGGAGGTTTGGTTTATTACCATGTAACACAGACAGCTAAATTAATAGCAGAAGTAAATAAAATTTCACAAGTAGAGTTAATAGATGCAAATGGTAATATGTTAGAAGAACCAATAGATATGGAAATAAAAACAAAGGGTTCATATGCTATAGTTGAAGAAACACTTAAAAATTATATAAATGAAGTTTTTACAGAAACACAAGATTTAGCAGAGATATTTAACGAAGAAAAAGTTATGGAATTGACATCTTTTGATACAATAAAAGAGGATGGACCAGATTTTGTTAATACTAAGGAAGAAATAGCAAATTTAAGAAAAGCAGCAAATGATTATGTAGAGAAAATGGATGATTTCTCAAGTGAGGAATATATTTTTTCAAAAATAGAAGATAAAGATATTGGAAATTATTATAAAGAATTATATAAAAATTTAGCAACTGATGAGATGACAAATGAAAGCATGAAAAATTCAATGGAAGAGTTAGAGACAGCAAAGGAAGAGGTTGAAAGTGTTTTAGATGAATTAGAAAGTATATATAATTTCTTGAGTGAAAATAAAGATAAATGGGAAATACAAGGAGACCAAATAGTTTTCACAACAGAAAGTGCTTATGAGGAATATGAAAGTTTAATGAATTCTTTAGAAATTTTGTAATAGAGAAGGATTAGATAATGGGAAATAAGAAAGATGAAATTAAAAAAAGAGGTTTAAAGCCTTTTGGGATAACAGTATTAGTTTTAATTATAATACTTATTATTATACTTTTGTCTATCTTCTTATTTATAAGTGGAAAATGGGGAAAGGTAAATAAGGTAGATTTAAATAAAAATGATATAGCAGTGTCTAGTGAAGTTGAAGATGATTTAGCTAATTTTAGAAATGTAGCAATACTTGGAATTGATTCTAGGGAGGATACGTATTCTAAAGGTAATAGAAGTGACTGCATAATTATTGCAAGTATAAATAATGAAACTAAAGATGTAAAAATGGTTTCAGTATATCGTGATACATATGTCGAAATAGAAGGATATGGTCTTGATAAAATAACACATGCTTATTCTTATGGTGGAGTTGAACTTGCTTTAAATACTTTAAATACAAATTTGGATTTAAATATAGAAGAGTTTATAGTTGTTAATTTTGATGCTGTGAAAGAAGCAGTTGATGATATTGGTGGTATTACTATGAATATAACAGAGGAGGAGGTTTCACATATTCCTGGTATAGATGAAGCAGGTATGTATAATTTAACAGGTGAACAGGCATTAGCCTATGCAAGAATTAGACATGCTGAAGGTGGAGATTATAAAAGAACAGAGAGAATGAGAGATGTTATAGCAGCTGTTGTAGAAAAAGTAAAGACTTTTAATATTAGTCAAATAAATAAATTTATAGATGATATACTTCCTAAGGTGTATACAAATATGACAGTTACTGATGTGTTTAGTTTTTTACCAAGTATTACTAGTGTAAATATAACTAATAGTATTGGATGGCCATATGATACAAGAGGAATTACTTTAGATAGATGGTATGGTGTGCCTATAACTTTAGAGAGCAATGTTACAAGGCTTCATAAAGAGGTGTTTGAAGAAGAAGATTATGTTGCTTCTGATACAGTAAAGAAAATAAGTCAAGATATAATTGAAAAGACAGGATATAGTGAATAAAATATGGAAAATAATATGAAGAGCGAAAATTTGAAAAGTTTTGATGAGAGGAAAACAAGTATAAAAATTATTATATTTAGAATTATTTTAATAATAATGTTATTTGCAACTTTTGGAATTATTTTTGGATTTTCTAGTCAAAATGCAGAAAAATCTGGCAGTATAAGTGAAAAAGTTACAATTGCTATTACTAAAAATATAAAGTCAATAAATAAAAAGCCTGAAAAGGAAAGGATTAGTATTATAGATAGAATTGAAAAAGTTGTTAGAAAATTAGCTCATTTTACTATTTATACTATTGTGGGAATTCTTTTGATGGCTTTGTTCGAGACGTTTAATATTAAAGAATTCAATAGATTTAGTTATAGTTTAATAATTGGAGTTGTTTATGCATCTTCTGATGAAATACATCAATGTTTTACTCCACGGAAGGGGTCCACAAATTACTGATGTTTTTTTGGATAGTATGGGAGTTTTACTTGGAATTTTAAGTGTTATTTTGGTAATTAGAATATATAAACTAATAGTAAAAAACACCAAATTATTCCAAAATGTAACAATTAATAAATAAAATGTAAAAAATAAAATGAATAATACCGTTCAATTGTGCTAAAATAATAAAGAAATATAAGCACGTGAGGGGTGTTTTTTTCAATGCTTAAAATTGCGATTTTGGATGATGAAGAGGTAATTGTTGATTACCTTGAGTCTTTAGTTAGAGAGTTTGTAGAGCAAGATGTTAGGATTTATAAATATACAGAAGCTCAAAATCTAAAGAGAGACTTGAAAAAGGGATTACTTCAGGAGTTAGATATTTTATATATTGATATTAAAATAAACAGGACGAATGGGATTACTGTTGCTAAAACCATGCAAGAGCAAAATCCTAATTTAAGAGTTGTATATGTAACTGCATATAGTGAGTATTCCGAGGAGATTTTTAGGACTACTCCTACTTATTTGTTGCTTAAACCAATTAAGAAAGATAAGTTACAAGAGTCTTTAAAAAAAGCAATGGAAGAGAGAGCAGATAAGGATACAATAAAAACGTTTTGCATAAAAGGGAAAGTGTTTAATGTTAATATTAATAATGTAAAATATATAGAAAGTAATAAAAGAGTTATAATTATCTATGAAAAAGATTTCAAGAGAAAAATTTATGCTAAATTAAGTGATCTTGAGAAGATGTTACCTAAACAATTTGTAAGATGTCATCAAAGTTATATTGTTAATCTTGGACATGCTAAAGAGCTGAATTCACATGAGTTTGTTTTGAATACAGGGGAAAAAGTGCCTGTTAGTCAAGCAAAATATAGAGATACAAAAAATACTTTTATAAAATATTTAGGTGAATCAATATGAGTGTTTTCATTAGTAATATAATTGGGTTTCTTGTATCTTTAATATTTTATATTATTATATTTAATATTAAAGATGATGTTGCAAGTTTAAAGTTGGTGGCTCTTTTCATAAATACCTTGATAATGTTTGGGGTTTTCTTGAATTTTTTTAGAGATTTTAAAAAAGATAATTATATAAAAGAACTAAAAAAATATATTGATAATTTAAGAAAAAAAGAAAATACTTTTTTTCTTTATTATAATGAGACAAAGGAAAAGTCTGATAAATTAATAAGGATTAAACATGACATTAAAAATGAGCTACAAGTAGCTTATGCTATGGCGAATAAATGTAAGAAAACAACAATTAAATTACTTGATGATTTAGATAATAAATTAGAAGATGTTAAGATTATTAATTTTTGTAAAAATCCAGTTTTAAATACTGTACTTACTATAAAAAAATTAGAGAGTGAAAATGAGAATGTAATTTTGAATTTTGATATTGATAAATCTTTTGACTTAAAAATGGAAGAAATAGATATTTGTGATTTATTTTCTAATATTTTAGATAATAGTATAGAAGCAATAAAGAATAGAAGAACAAATAAAAAAAGAACTAGAATTGAATATAATGAAAATGATTTTATTAAGCTTTCTGTTGCACAAAAGAATGATTATATTATTATTAAGTGTAAAAATACATATGGCGGAGATATAAAAAGAGATAAAGAGAATGGTAATAAATTTATTACTTCTAAATTGAATAACAAAGAACATGGATATGGTATGGATATTATAAAAAGTGTTGTTAATAAATATAATGGTGAATTAAATATTGAGACTAAAAATAATATATTTGAGATTATTATTATTTTTAGAGGTATTTTGTGCTGAAAAATACTAGTTTTTAAGAGAAAAAGTAAAATTATTAATAAAAATCTTTTCAAATACTTGAAAAATGATATGCATAATGATAAAATATATAATGATGGGATGAAAATTATGTAAATTAAAATGCATAATTATAAGGAGATTTTTTGAATAGAGGGGTAAAAAATGTATTTAAAATTTAAAAGGGTGTTTGATTTAGTTTTAGCTATTTTGTTATTAATTATTTTTGCGATCCCAATGATAATAGTTGCAATTTGCATAAAATTGGAAGATGGCGGACCAATTATTTACAAATCAAGGAGAATGGGAAAAGACCTGAAAGAGTTTAATACATATAAATTTAGATCAATGAAGACCAAAAGACAAGAATTACATAGTGAATTATCACATGAACAAATGGTTACAAGAGTCGGAAAAGTTATTAGAAAGACAAGCTTAGATGAATTACCACAATTGTTTAATATATTGAAGGGTGAAATGAGTTTTATTGGACCAAGACCATGGATACCTGATTATTATGTGTGGTTTAATGATAACCAAAAAAGAAGAGCTGAAGTTTTACCTGGAATTTCTGGACTTGCACAAGTTAAGGGAAGAAATGGTATAAATATTTTCAAAAAAATAGAATATGATTTACAATATGTTGATAATATGAGCTTTAAACAGGATATTGCTATAGTTTTTGAAACAATAGCAACAGTATTTTCAAAAACTAATGCAGAAATAACAGAGAATGGAATAAAAGAAGAAATAAACGAATTAAGAGAAAGCAAAGAAATGACAAAAGTTGGATAAATAAGATATATTTATTTTGAAGAAGGTTTAGCCGAGACTAAATAAGATAAAATTTATATCGCTTTAAACCTTCTTGTATTAACGTAATTATGATTTATAGAAATTTAACAATTTGGTAAATATATAATAAAGTATATTTTTAAGACAACTATAAATGTGAAAGTATAGTAGAATAAAAAGAAATAGAGAGGCTTTTATGAAAAAAGAAATTTTTAATGAAAAACATTTGGAAAATAATAAGAAAAAAAATGTATTGTTTGTTGCAACAGTAACTAGCCATATAAATGCGTTTCATATACCATACTTAAAATGGTTCAAAGAACAAGGATATGAAGTTCATGTTGCAAGTAAAGGAAATGAAAAAATAGAATATTGTGATAGGCATTTTAACTTGCCTTTTGAACGTTTTCCTTTTAAATCTAATAATATTAAAGCGTATAAAGAATTAAAAAAAATTATAGATAACAATAAGTATGATATTATTCATTGTCACACACCTGTTGGAGGAGTGTTAACAAGATTATCAGCAAGAAAAGCAAGAAAAAAAGGTACGAAAGTTTTATACACTGCTCATGGTTTTCATTTTTTTAAAGGAGCTCCTTTACTTAATTGGTTAATTTATTATCCAGTAGAGAAGATATGTGCAAGATGGACAGATTGTTTAATAACTATAAATGAAGAAGATTACCAATTAGCTAAGAAAAAATTAAATAAAGCTAAACAAATAGAGTATGTTCATGGAGTAGGGGTGAATAGTGCAGAATTTAAAAAAGGTATTTTGAATAATGAAAAGAAAGAACAATTAAGAAAATCATTAGGTATAAACAAAGATGATTTTGTAATAATTTATCCTGCAGAATTAAGCAATAGAAAGAATCAAGGAATGTTAATCAGAGCAATTAAGTTGATACATGAAGAAAAGAGAAAAAAAATAAAAGTTTTACTACCAGGAAAAGATTCAAAGAATGGAGAATATCAGCAATTGGCAAATTCGTTGGGAGTATCAGAACAAATTTTGTTTTTGGGATTTAGAAATGATATTGCGGATTTACTTCAAATATCTGATTTAGAGGTATCAACCTCTAAACAGGAAGGATTACCTGTAAATATAATGGAAACTATGTTTAGTGGAGTTCCAATTATAGCTACTAATTGTAGAGGAAATAGAGATATTGTGGATAATCTAGTAGAAATAGGCGAAGATGAATTACTTAGCCAAAAAATAGAAGATGCGATGATTAATAAACAAAAGTACATATGTAAAATTAATGAAAAATATGAATTAAAAAATGTTATGAGTGAAATGGAAAAAATTTATAGACAATTGTAAAAAACAAAATTTAGATAGACAATATTGGAGTATAAAGAGGAGAGTTGTTGATAATATGGAAAAGATAGATATATCAATTATTATGGGAATATATAATTGTGAGAAATACTTAAAAGAATCAATAGAATCAATTTTATCTCAAACTTTTAAAAATTGGGAGTTGATTATGTGTGATGATGGTTCATCTGATAAAACATATTTTATAGCACAAGAATATCAAAATAAATATCCAGATAAAATAAAAGTGATAAAAAACGAAAAGAATTTGGGATTAAATGAAACTTTAAATAGGTGTTTTAGCTTAGCAAAGGGGAGATATATTGCAAGACAAGATGGGGATGATGTTTCTTTACCAAATAGATTAGAAGAAGAATATGAATTTTTAGAGAAGAATCCTCAATATGCTTTAGTGAGTTCAAAAATGAGTTATTTTGATGAAAATGGAGAATGGGGGGAATTGAAAGTAAAAGAAATTCCTAATAAAGATGATTTTGTTAGCGGTCCTCCCTTTGCCCATGCACCAGTTTTAATAAGAAAAAGTGTTTTTGAAGAAGTTGGAGGATATACTGTAGATAAAAAATTGTTAAGAGTTGAAGACTATCATTTGTGGTTTAAAATATATGCTAAGGGATATATAGGATATAACATTGACAAAGTTTTATATAAAATGAGAGATAATGAAGAAGCATATAAAAGAAGAAACTTGAGAAATAGAATAAATGAAGCTAGAGTAAGGTGGATAGGTTATAAAATGTTAAAAATTAAGTGGTATAAGTATGTTTTTTGTTTAAGACCAATATTAGTATGGTTTTTACCCAAAAAAATATATACAATATTCCACCAAAGAAAATTAAGAAAATCATAATTTTAGGTAGCTAGATCTATAATAAATTTGAGGTGATATATGCTAAAGAATAAGAAAAGAATTATTATGTTATTTGTTATTACTGTAATTGCTATTGCTTTTATAATAAATGTAATAAATATAAATTACGAAAATTTAAGTGATTTAGATATAGAAATGAAAAAAAGAATGTATGGAGATCCTATCAATGAAGAAACAGGAATAATAAATAATCAATTTTTTAATATTAATAACGAAGGAGAAGATACAGAAAATACTACAAAAGGTATAAATGAAGCAATAAACTATGCCAGTCAAAATAATATAGAATATATTAAATTTGAAAAAGGGGAATATTCTATAGATGGACAATCATATGAAGAAAATAAAAATGAAACTGAAACGAAAAAAGGAATTATAATACAATCTAATATAACAATTGATTTAAATAATTCTGTATTTAAACAGATACCTAATAATAAAGTTAATTATGCAATTTTTTCTATTACAGGAGTTGAGAATGTTAAAATTATAAATGGAAAAATTATGGGAGATAAAAATAACCATGATTATTCTAAGGAATCTTCTCATGAGTGGGGATTTGGAATTGACATTAGAGGAAGTAAGAATGTTGAAATTTCAAATGTAGAAATACAAGATTGTACAGGAGATGGAGTATTTCTTACAAATTATGGAGACGGTAGTAATGGAGCAGAAAATATAAAACTAAATAATCTAAATATACATGATTGTAGAAGACAAGGAATTTCTGTTATTGCGGCAAAGAATGTTTTGATAGAAAATAATGAGATTTATAATATAAGTGGAACAGCTCCACAATGTGGAATAGATTTAGAGTCCTGGGATTCTAGTCAAGTAATAGATAATGTTTTTATAAGAAATAATAAAATTTATAATACAGAAAATCATAATACAATTGTTGTAATGGGAAATAGTAGAAATGTTTACATAGATAATAATGAAATAAATGGTTCTATATCTTGCGATAATATAAAAGAAAAAATTACAGTAAAAAATAATACAGTAAAAAATGGAACGGTTACATTTTTAGTGACCACAGACGGGTTAAAACAAGGAAAGATAATAAAAAAAGTCATTGTTCAAGGAAACAATTTTGATAATAGTAGCATGTATATACTTAATGCAGAAGATGTATTAGTAGAAGAAAATATTTTTACTAATAAAGGAATAATGTGTTTTGGGTCAAATATTGGTTTTTATAATAATGTGATTTTGAATGAAAATACTACTTATATGAATTATGGAATTTATAGTACTGTTAATAACGGGGTCAATATAGGACCGGTAAATTTGTATTTATATCAAAACAATTATATAGGAAATATAATTAAAAATGAAGATATACAAGAGAATGAAATGATTATTGTTCATAGAAATGAAGAAGAAGCACTACAATATAAAAAAATTTTTGAATAATCATATAGCAAAAACTATATTTATTGCTATTTTATAAAATTTAGGGGAAATAAAGATGGGTATATATATATCAAATTTAATAATAACTATGATTATTGCTATTATTTTTAATAAAAAGAAAATAAATAAATGGGTAACGATAATATTAGTAACGATTCCATTAGTTTGTGTATCTGGATTTAGATGGAGAGTAGGAACAGACTTTGCTGTTTATTATAATTTTTTCAATGAAATACCAAATTACAGTTTGGGGTTTCTTTTAAGTAGTCAATATAGCGACTTTATTCCGTTTGAAAGAGGTTTTTCTGTTTTAATTTGGATTATAGGAGTTATTAATAAAAATCCACAATTTATTGTATTTATTACTAGTTTGATAAATGTGACATGTGTAGTTTATTCTTTAAAAAAATATTCAAATTTCTTTAGCTTGAGTATTTATTTATATATAACTACAATGATGTATTACTCAGCATTTAATGGTATAAGGCAATGGATAGCGAGTGTAATTATATTTTTAGCATTTAAATACGTTGTAGATAGAAATTTTAAGAGATATTTAATATTTGTTTTGATAGCGAGTTTAATACATATATCTGCACTTATAATGATACCTGTATACTTTATTGTGAATTTTAAACCTTTTAGCAAACAGATAATTATAATAGTTGCTATTTTTGCGATTATAGCTATGTCATTAACTACTATATTAGCAAGTTTTGAAGATGTTGTATCAGGGACTAGATATGAAAATTATACTAGTATATCTAAAGACGATGATGGAGTAAATATTTTTAGAGTTTTAGTTGCAATGGTACCATTTGTTATTTCTTTAGTTTATTATAATAAACTAAAAGAAGATGAGGAAACTAAATACTTGATAAATTTTTCTATGCTAAATTTTTTGGTGTTAGTATTAGCAATGCAAAGTACAGTAATTGCAAGATTTACAATGTATTTTGAATTATACAATTTATTGTTGTATCCAAAATTCTTAAAGGTTCTAAAAAGAGAGGAAAAATATATTTTTCTACTTTTACTTTGTATATGCTTTTTCATATACATGGTACTATTGCTACCGGTAGATTCTAACTTATTACCCTATAGAACTTTTTGGACAAAATAAAGAAAGGAAATTGTGTTATGAAAAAAATATTATTTTTTATTCCTACATTAGGTGGAGGAGGAGCAGAAAAGGTATTAGTAAACTTAGTTAATAATTTGGACTTAAAAAAATATGATATTACTGTACAAACTTTATTTGATGTTGGTGTTAATAAAAAAGGCTTAAAAAAAGAAATAAAATATAAAACAATATTTAAAAAGATTATAAGAGGAAATATACATATTTTAAAATTATTTAGCAGAAAGTTTTTATTTAAAAAAATGATTAAAGAAAAATATGATATAATTGTTTCTTATTTAGAAGGTCCAACAACTAGAATTGTTTCAGGATGTACAGATTCAGATACAAAATTGATTAATTGGGTTCATACTGAAATTAAAAATATAAAAGAATTTCAAAAATCATATAGAAATAAAAAAGAAATGGAAGACGCATATAAAAGATATGATGAAACAGTATTTGTAGCCAATATAGCGAAGATTAATTTTGAAAATATAACTAATTTTAATTTAAAAAATGAAAAAGTAATAAGAAATGTGATAGATACAAATGAAATTATTAAAAAGTCAATGGAAAAAGTAGATATTAAAAAGGAACAAATAACATTAGTAACATTAGCAAGATTAATAAAATTAAAAGGATATGATAGATTGCTAAGAATTCATAAACGATTATTAAATGAAGGGATTAATCATTGCTTATGGGTATTGGGGGAAGGCCCAGAAAGACAAAATATAGAAGATTTTATAAAAAAGAATTCTTTACAGTCGACGGTTAAATTATATGGTTATCAAGAAAATCCGTATAAATATTTAAAGCAAGCAGATATATATGTTTGTGCTTCTTATATAGAAGGATATAGTACAGCGGTAACAGAAGCTATTATTATAGGAAAACCTGTAATAACTACAAAATGTTCTGGAATGGATGAGATTTTAGAAAATGGTAAATATGGATTAATAGTAGATAATAATGAAGAAGATTTATATGAAGGAATTAAAAAAATGTTACTTAATCAGGATATTAGAAAAGAGTATGAGGAATTATCACTAAAAAGAAGTAAATATTTTGATATAGAGCAACAAATTAAGGAAGTAAACAAGATATTTGAAAGTAGTTAGGATAAATAGATTAATATTTTATTTGTATGTGCTTATGTAGCATCGAGGGTATTTACATAATGCTATCGACTATAATAAAGAAGGTTTAGGGCATAAGCTTTTAAATAAATTACAATATAAATATTTGAGTAAAAATGTAAAGTTAATTTTAGTTTGTAAAAAATTATAAAAAACAAATAGTAAAATTGGTATGGAGAAGAAACAACAGTTGCTGCACCCAATGGAATTGATATTATTTTCAGCGACATAGAGGTAATACAATGGGCAAAAGAATAAAAATTTTTAGAAAAGAATGGAACTATACATTCAGCTTCAGATTATAATGAGTCTAAAAATATAATAATGCCAAAATATTCAATTGATAATTGGATAAAACAAATATTGAATATATACAAAATATAGATTAGTTGATCAATGAATAAGTGAGTTAAAAGGGAGGATACTTATGAAAATAAAGAAATATATTCCAATAAGTATAAAGCAAAAAGTAGTACAATATACGTCAGATGGAAATAAATATATAGATAAATATAAAAGAGATGATAAAAAAATTATTATAGCATTAGCAGCGAATTATGGAAACCTAGGAGATGTTGCGATAACATATGCACAAAAGAGTTTTTTAGAAAAGAATTTTCCTGATTGTAAGATAATAGAAATCCCAATAGACAAAACTTATGAAAATATAAAATCATTAAAAAAAATTATTAATGAAGATGATGTTATAACTATTATAGGTGGGGGGAATTTTGGAGATATTTATTTGGATATAGAAAAATGTAGACAATTTTTTATAAAACAATTTCCAAAAAATAAAATTGTTTGCTTCCCACAAACAATAGATTTTTCAAAAAATATAAGAGGTGAAAAAGAGTTAAGAAAAGCCATAAAAATATATGGACATCATAGAAATCTGGTTTTATTTGCAAGAGAAAGAAAATCGTATGAAATTATGAAAAATAATTTTAAAAAAAATAAAATTTTCTTAGTTCCGGATATAGTTTTATCATTAAACAAACAGTTACCTAAAGAAAAGAGGAAATATATAACGCTTTGCTTTAGAAATGATAAAGAAAATAAAATTGATCAAAATGAAAAAAATAAATTAATAGCAGATTTAAAAGAAAAATATAAAAAGCAAGTAATAGAAAAAGATACTCACGTTGGAAATATAAAAATAGAACAAGAAGATAGAGAAAAGTATTTAAATGATATATGGGATACTTTTAGAAAATCGAAAGTAGTTTTAACAGACAGACTTCATGGAATGATTTTTTCTGTTATTACTGGGACACCTTGTATTGCTTTTCAAAATTCCAATGGAAAAATTCAACAAACTTATGAGGCATGGTTAAAGGATATACCAGAAATACAGATGATTAGTCAAGAATTTTCTTGTGAAGATATAGAAAGAAAAATACATGATAAATTACAAAAATATAATAGCATAAATTATAATGAAAAAACAACAGAATATAAAAAATTATTAGAAGAAATAAAGAGAGGGTAAAATGGAAAATTATATAAAACTTGAAAAAATATTAAAAGATAACAACAAAATAAAATATATATACCAAGTATCAGAAAATTTAAAAAAATATTTTTATCCAGTAGATTTTGAAATAGAGTATGATGAAAATATTGAACAAGTACCAAATTCTATTTTAGCAGTTCCTTTTGTGTGTAATATATTACCGATTATCTGGATAACAAATGCAACTTTAGAAATAACTGAATTAGATAAAAGTTTTTACGAAAGTATAGACCAATTTAAAAAGGGATATATAAACATGTATCCAACTATTAGTTTTAAAGGAAAAATAAAAGTGGACAAAAGTATTGTAAATCATTATGAAAATAATGGGAAAAGTATATGTTTCTTTAGTGGAGGGGTAGATGCAACTTCAACTTTAATAACTCATATTAAAGAAGAGCCATTAACTGTTACTTTATGGGGAGCCGATATAAAAACCAATAATGTAGAAGGATGGAATAGAGTAAAAGAATTTATTATACAAAATACTCCTAATATTAAAAATAAATTTATAAAATCAGAATTTAGAACAATCATAAATGAAAGTAATTTAAATAAAAAAATAGAAAAATATGTAACTGAAAATTGGTGGCATGGTTTTCAGCATGGAATAGGATTAATTGGACATGTAGCGCCAATTTGTTATATTCATAAAATTACAAAAGTATATATACCATCAACCTTTACAAAAAATGATGTTGGCGTTACATGTGCATCAGATCCTAGCATTGATAACTATGTGAGGTTTGGTAATTCAAAAGTATATCATGACGGATATGAGTTTTCAAGGCAGGACAAAATAAATCGAATATGTGACTATAATAAAACAACAAATAATAAATTAAAATTAAGAGTATGTTACATGACAGATAAAGGAAATAATTGCAATGAATGTGAAAAATGTATTCGCACTATTATGGCGATAAAAGCAAATGGAGAGAATCCTAGTGAATATGGATTTTTACCAGATTATAATAAAATTAAATATATATTAGAAAATAAATGCTACTTTAATAATATAATTTTACCTTTGTGGAAAAATATATTAGAACAATTTAATAAAAATAAGAATAGTTTGGAAAATGATGAAGATGTCAAATGGTTTTTTAGTATTGATTTTGAGAAAATTAATAAAAGATATTTAAGATTATATAAAAGAATAGGTAGATTTATAAAAAGAAAAATAGGAGGAAAATAGAAATATGATAAAACTGTCTTTTGTAGGAGATATAATGTGTGAGATGCAACAAACAGATGCTAGTTGTAAAAATGGAAAGTATAATTATAAATCGTGTTTTGAAGATGTAAAAAGAGATTTTGAAAATTCTGATATATTTGTTGGAAATTTAGAAACTCCGTTAGCAGGTGAACATTTAGGATATACTAATCATCCGTGGCTATTTAATACTCCTATTGAATTTGCAGAATCTATAAAAGATGAATTAGGGGTAAATTTAGTGTCAACCGCAAACAATCATTGCTTAGATAGAGGTGTGGAAGGTTTGGAAAATACAGTAAGGACATTAAAAGAGTTAAAACTAAATTATACCGGAACATGTTTAAAAACTGAGAAGAACACACCATTTATTTTCGAAAAAGAAGATATAAAAATAGGAATATTATCATATACATATGGAACTAATGCAATTTTTAACAAGCAATATTTAAAAAGAAGTGAAAAGCATATGGTAAATATATTTGGCGAGCAAGAAAAAAAGATCTTTAAATATAATATTGTTAGTAGATTAATAAGAAAGTTAAACAGAAATAGAGAAATAACCAAAAATATAGAAGGAGTTATTAAAGAATTAAAAAAACAAGTAGATTATGTTATAATGTGTATGCATTCAGGAGGACAGCATAATAATGTTATTGACAAATATACTTTGAATTTAATGGATATTTTAAGAAAATTAGGAGTTGACTTAGTAATAGGATGTCATCCGCATGTAGTTCAAAGAGGAATATTTACAAATGGATTTATAGGGACTTATTCACTAGGTAACTTTTTTTGTACACCAGGGACAAGTTCGTCTCCGATAGATAAATTTTCGGATTATTCAATAGCTTTACATTTATATTTAGAAAAGGAAGAGTCTTTAAAAATAAGGAAAGTAACATTTTCAATATATAAGACAATTATTGATAATTATAAGTCTTCCAAAACGGTGTTATTATATGATTTAATAAAGAATAACATAGATAATGAAAATGTTAAAGTTTTATTAAAAGATAATTGTACTATATATAATATTTTCTGTAATTCGAAATATGATAAAATTGAATTGCAAAAAGAATATGAAATTAAATTAGAGGGATAATGATATGAATAAAGAAGAATCAAGAGTACGTAATTCTATAAAAAATATATTTTTAGGAATAGGAAATCAAGTATTAGTATTAATTATGACATTTATTTCAAGAATTGTATTTGTTAGAGTTTTAGGAGCGGAATATCTAGGAATTAATGGACTTTTTTCAAATATTTTAACAATTTTATCAGTTGCAGAACTAGGTATGGGAAGCTCAATAATATATAGTATGTATAAACCTTTATCAAGAGGAGATACAGAAAAAATATCAGCACTAATGAATTATTATAAAAAAATATATAATATAGTAGCAATTGCAGTTGCGATTTTAGGAATATGTTTAATACCTTTTTTGAAATATTTAGTAAATACTACAGAAGAAATTGAAAATATTAATATATATTATATATTATTTTTAGCAAATACTGTAATATCTTATTTATTAGCGAGTAGAGCAGTAATATTAAATGCAGACCAAAAACTTTACATAACAAAAATTTATACGCTATTAGTTTACATTTTGCAAACGATAATACAAATAATAGTTTTAGTATTTACTAAAAATTATGTTTTATATTTAGTGTTACAAGTGATAGGAACATTTTTAACAAATTTATGTGGAGCTCTCGTGACTAAAAAGATATATCCATATATAAAAAATGGAGATGAATTAAATAAAAAAGATAAAAAAGAAATATTCAAAAATATGAAGTCAATGTTTTTTTATAAAATTGGAGGAGTTATTTTAAATAATACAGATAATATTTTGATTTCTATTTTGGTTGGTACTGTGTGGGTAGGATATTATTCAAATTATTTTATGGTAATTACTTCTGTTGAAACATTTACCACTATAATATTTACCGCTTTGACAGCAAGTGTGGGAAATCTAATAGCTAGTACAGACAAGGATAAACAATTTGAGATATTTAAAATAATTAACTTAATTTCTAATGTTATTTTTGGATTTTGTGCTATTGAAATGTTAGTATTGTTTAATGATTTTATATATATTTTCTTTGGACAAGATTACGTATTATCTATAGGAATAGTCATAATAATTGTAATTTCTTTTTATATAAAGGGAATATTAAATCCTATTTGGATATACAGAGAAACAACTGGATTATTTGAGCATACTAAATATGTAGCTCTTGTTACAGCAATATTAAATATTATTTTATCAATAGTATTAGGAAAAATATGTGGAATGTTTGGAATATTATTAGCTACAGTAATTGCAAGAGTGTTGACTAATACTTGGTATGAACCTGTTGTTTTATATAGAGTGCATTTTAAGAAAAAGATTATAGGTTATTTTAAAGAAAATGTATTTAATTTTGTATTAACGGTTTTTATTATAATATTATGTGCATATATTACAAGTTATATAAAAGATATAAATGTTGGAACATTTATATTAAAAGGAATAATATGTGCAATTGTTGCTGGAATAATTTATTATTTATGTTATAGAAAAACGGAAGCTTATGGATATTTAAAGGACAATATTATTGATAAGATAATAAAAAAATTTAATATAAAGGAAAAAAGATTATGGAAAAAGATTTAGTAAGTATTATTGTACCAATATATAATGTAGAACCATATATGGAAAAATGTATAGATACAATTATAGAACAAAGTTATAAAAAATTAGAAATAATTCTGGTAGATGATGGAAGCACAGATAATTCTGGTAAAATAGCGGATATGTATATAAAGAAAGATTCAAGAATAAAAGTAATTCATAAAATAAACGGAGGATTATCTGATGCTAGAAATGCTGGAATGGAGCAAGCAAAAGGTAAGTATATTTGTTTTATAGATAGTGATGATTTTATTGAAAAAGATATGATTAAAAATATGATTAATAAAATCAATTCTTTAAACGTAGATGTAATTATTGGTGGATATTATGTAGACTTTGAGGATAAAAACGGCAATTTAAAGAAAAGAAGAGTAAAAAAATTTGAAAAAGAAGGCTATTTTGATAAAAATATAGTTAATCAGGAAGTATTGGGAATGTTAGGATATGCATGGAATAAAATGTATAGATTAGATTTCTTGAAAAATAATAATTTTTATTTTGTAAAAGGATTATCTCTTGTGGAAGATACAGAATTTAATTCAAGAGTATTAGCAAAAGCTAAAATTGGATTAGATGCAGGTATATATAATCATTATATACAAAGAAATAGAGAGACATTAGGCAATAAAAAATATGATAATTTATTAGAGCTTAATATTAGACTTTCTAAATGCCATGAATATTTATTAAGAAGTTGGAAAACATCTGAAGAAAAAATAGAAGAAATAAAAATAAAAGATTATTTGTCAATATTAAAAGGTTATATAAAAAATAAGGCTTTAGAAGATATAAAATATTCAAAAAGCATTATAGAAGATTTGCTTAAAAATAACGAAATTAATAAAGCAGTGAATATTAATAAATATAAAAACATTAAGGATAGAGTATTTTGTTTTTTAGTAAAACATAAAATGGTTTTAATATTAAGGTTATATTATAAGAAATAATATATAGAAGAAAATTTTTATAAAGTAATTATAAGTTATAATAATTAGAAAGAGGATTAAGAGTATTGAAAAGAAATGTAGTTATATATTAATTACAGGATATTTCCAAATTGAGTCTAAATTCAAAGTAATTTAGTAGAGGAGGCTTTATAGTAAGTGCTTTGTCATATTTAGCAGTTTTAGTAATAAAATATATTTGTAATAAGCTTCAAATTAGAGATTTAAGTGAAAGACTATACAACTATAATTCAATTAATGTATTTTTAGCAGCAGTATTTTTGTTTTTATATTTTAGAAATTTAAATATAAAGAATTCAAAAATTATAAATATAGTTTCTAAAATTGCACCATTAGCTTTTGGAGTTTATATTATTCATGAGCAAATTGTTTTAAGAAAAGTACTGTATTTACAAATATTAGGTTTAGACCAATTATGGAATAATGCAATGCAATTAGTAATTCTTCCAGTTGTTAGTTTTGCAATATTCTTTGTTTGTATAATAATAGAAAGAATTACTAAAAATACAATACAAAAATCTATTTATGATTTTTTAGAGAAAATTTATTTGAAATTAAAACAAACCAAATGCTATGAAAATATACAATATAAAATATTACAAAAATTGCAGTAATTATTAAAAAAATGGTTTAATATACTTTTGATGATATGAATTTATAATACATTGTAGAAGATTAGGATTTTGAAGTAAACCCCAAAAATTGGACATTTTTGGGGGATATATTTTTAATCTTTTATTTGCTTTTCTATACAAAAAAATTTATTTTGTATTTTTATAGAATTTTCATATTCCTTTAATTCTTGTTGTATTAGAAGCAGGTAGTATAAAGTATTAAGGAGCATTAGAGTATCAGTCTTTTTGTTAGAATAGAACTTACCATGAGCAAAAGGATGTCTTCTTGCTTTTTTAGTAGTATTAATATCAATAGTGTTGTTAAAATCAAAATTTTCATAAAGAAGGTTAATATTACTACTTATCATCATAACGATAAAAACAAGGTGAGAATCAGTAGATTTAGAATTTAAATCATCAATAATAGGTTTGAAAATATCACGTCTTTTATTTATTTTTTTGTTAAATAAATAGAAAGACAAAGCATTATCAATAATGGAAGTTAAACCAACATTTGCTAAAGCATAACATTTGTTATTATAAGAAAACATAATTTGGTCAAAAAAGTTTTTTACTTCATCTTTGGATAACAGAGATTTAATATCATTAGTAAGTTCGTTTATTTTTTCTTCATTAAAATATTTCTCCATATATGAATCAAAATCATCTTCTGTTAAAACATTTTGTAATAGTTCATGTAAATCCTTGGTTGTCATCTTATATGGAAAAATCCAAAAGAATTCAGACAATTTATCATAATAAATTTCCCAAGAAAGGACACTATCTGGATTAGCTTTAATATTATCTAAAGCGAGAGAAATGTCTTTAAATATAGGAAAATTAAATTTTTCATTTATTAAGCTAATAAAATCTTTTTGTAAATTAGAAATTCCTAATAATGGTGTAGAAAATGTATCTTTAATAGTATTTGAAAAAGTTTCACCTAAGCCTAATTTTAGATTTTTGAAAATTCTTTTATGGTCAGGGAAAAGATTAGTAACTTGAGGCATAAAAATATTAGGATTAAATGCGTTTTGGTATAATTTAGTATTTTTATTAGAAATACCTAATTCTGTTTTAATTCCTTTAATTAATTTTATATTATTTTTCTTTGTATTTTTATTTTCATCTTTACTATTCAAACTAACCCCTCCTAATATAGTAATTTAAAGTAATTTATATTTTATAACACAAATAAGGACTTTTAAATAGATAAAAAATAAATTGTGAATTTTTTGTGAAAAGTAAAAAAAGATAAAAAAACTATTGACATAATTGGTTTAAAATGATATTATGTTCATGCTTTAAATTTTTTATATAAGTTTGTTCAAAAAAAATTCCTTGTAAAAATAAAAAGAAGGTGATAAGATTAGAAAAATATATATAATTATTATTTCAATTTATTTTAGCTTTAATAATATTTTAAAATTTTATCTAGGAAAATTAAAATCTAAATTAAAATCAGAAATAAAAAAATAAACAGAGTGACAATTAAAGTAAAATAAAATTACTTTAGAATAAATATTGAGTTAATATGATATAAGTGTGTATATTATAGAAAATTTTTACAAGAAAATAGAATTATTAGTAATATATAAGTAGTGGGAAAAAAACAAAAGACAATTAATGCAAAGATATTTATAAACTATGAGAAAAGATAAAAGCAGATTATGAATTAATAAATCAAGTTATAAGAAGTATTTTATTTTTGAACATTTTAGTCAAAGGCTTAATTATTTATAAAATAATAAAATAGAAAAAGGGAAAGATATATATTAGCATTAAAAAAACTTATATATGTAAAAATTAGAATTTATTGAGAAATAATAAAACTAATTGGAAAAATAGAAACTATTAAGAATAAGCTAAATTAAAATATGATATTGGTTTAATAGAAAGATAACAAACTTAGAAAGAAAATAATTTATGCAAGGAATTACAAGTTATTATAAAAGTGAAAAATAAAAAAGTAACATTATAAATAAACCTTTTAATATTTTATATAAAAAATCCCCATATTTCATTAGAAAAAGTAAGAAAGGACGTGATTAGAAGAGAAAAAAGAAGAAAATTAGATAAAAACGGTCTAATTTACTAAAGAATAAATATTGAGTTTAAGATAAAAAGGAATTATAATAAGGAGGAATCAAATGGAAGTAAAAGAACTAAATGAAGAAAAATATATACATAATGAACATGACAAACTATTTAAAAGAATATTAGATAGAATACATGAAGTAGAAAGTGTAATAAAAAAATCAATAGGAATAGGAGAAGAAGAAAAATTAGAAATACAAACAGTAAGGAATGAATTAGTAACAAAAGATTATAAAGGAAAAATGGTAGATGTACTATATAAATTAAAAGATAAAGAAGTATATTTTTTAATAGAGCATCAGTCAACGCAAAATAGATATATGGCATATAGAATATTTGAATATGAAACAGAAATAATAAATAGAAGCTATATACAAAAAGAGAAGAGACCGGAAAAAATAGCGAAAGTAATATCAATAGTAATATATACAGGAGAGGGAAAATGGAAAGCAGCAAGAAGAATAGAAGAGCTACAAGAGGAATTTAGGAATAAAGTAAAAGTAGATGAAGACTATGAAGGAATAGGTGAATATAAGTTATTAGTAGCAAGAGATTATAGTCTAAGAGAGACATTATCAGAAGAAGGGACATTATTAGGGAAAGCAATGTTAATAGAAAAAGCAAGAGAAGAAGATACATTAATAAGTGTATTAGATGAAATAATACCAAATGTAAAGGAAAACGAAGTAGATGAAATGATAAGGATGATAAAATATATATTAGAAAAAGACTTAGGGAAAAGCCAAGCCAAAAAATATATAGAAATTTTAGAAGGAAAAATAAAAGAAGAAGGAGGAAAAGAAGCAATGTTAGAATCAATGAGAGCGTTAAGAGAAGATAGAAAGAAAGTAATAGAGGAGGCAAAAGAAATTGGAAAGCAGGAAGGAATAGAGCAAGGAATAGAACAAGGAATAGAACAAGGAAGACAAGAAGGAAAAGCTTATAATGTACCCATAAATGTAGACACAATAAAAGAAGGGTACCCAATATTGTGTACATAGGTAAAAGGGATAAAAACCATAAAAATAGACAGAAAAAGAAGGTAAGATATTTTCTTTTAGTAAATATTGATATATAATATATAAATATTTATTGGAGGAAAAATAATGAAAGAATATACCAAAAAAGAAATGAAAAAATTAAAAGAAAACCCATATACATTAAAAGTGACGAAAAATAAATTATATCATACAGCAGAGTTTAAAAAAGTATTTTGGACTAAATATCAGGCAGGAATGACACCAAGAAAAATATTAACCGAAATGGGATACGACACTGAAATGTTTGGGCAAAAACGAATAGACAGTTTAGTGCAGCATATAAAGAAACAAGCATTATCAGGAAAAGGATTTACTGAAGGTGAAAATAGAACAAAAAGAGTATCATTAAAAAGTCCAGAAGAATTTACACCAGAATCATTTGCACAGATGCAACATGAAGTATTATATTTAAAACAAGAAGTAGAATTTCTAAAAAAAATTGCGAAAGAGGCGAATACCAGACGGAGGAAATAATCATAGAAAAGCCAAGAAATAAGTTTGAGATAATCTACGAGACAGTAAATAAGGAAAACAATTTATTAAATATATCAATGCTTTGTGAAATAGCGGGAGTATCGAGATCTGGTTATTATAGGTGGATAAATGCGGCGAAACATCGAGAAGAGCAGGAAGTAAAAGATAGAGCCGACTTTGAAATAATATTAAAGGCATATAATTATAGAGGATATTCAAAAGGAGCAAGAGGAATATATATGACTTTACTTCATCAAGAAGAACCAGTAGTAATGAATGTTAAGAAAATAAGAAGATTGATGAAGAAATATGGATTAAAATGTCCAATAAGGAAAGCAAATCCATATAGAAGAATGGCTAAAGCACTAAAGACGAATAATGTAGCAAAGAATCTAGTAAACAGAGAATTTAGATTACATGGACCAAGAACAATATTATTAACAGATATAACATATATACCATACAATGGAATATTTTGTTACTTATCAACGATATTAGATGCATATACAAAGCAAATACTATCATATGTATTAAGTGATTCATTAGAAGTAGACTTTGTATTAGAAACAGTAAATCAATTGATAGAAAAACATAAAATAACATTAACAACAAAAACAATAATACATAGTGATCAAGGGTGTCATTATACAAGCTGTAGCTTTATACAATTATTGCAAGATAAAAAGTTAAGACAATCAATGTCGAGAAAAGGAAATTGTTGGGATAATGCACCACAGGAAAGTTTCTTCGGGCATATGAAAGATGAGATTGACTTAAGTAATTGTAAGACATTTGAAGAAGTAAAAAGTATTATTGATGACTGGATGGACTATTATAATAATAAAAGATATCAATGGGATTTAGCTAAATTATCACCAAATGAATATTATCAATACATAACAACAGGAGTATATCCATTAAAATAGAATATACAATATTTACCAGAAAAAATAATTATACCTTTTTCTTAAATGTCCTTGACAAAGGGTACAGTTTAGCTGAAGGAACAAAAATGTTAAAAGAAAATATGGAAGAAAAAGAAATTATCAAGTTTACTGGAATAACTAAAGAAGAGCTTGAGAAAATAAAAAGTAATAGAAATTGGAATAATAGTTATTTGTAGGAAATAAGGAAAAGATATAGAAAGAAATAAGAGCAGGTTATCTGCTCTTTAAATAGATGGAAATAATCTTCCGGCTATGCCGGTAGTAAAGCAGGCTTTAGCTATGTAGTAGACAAAACTCCCTTCATGGTAT
>CALXFB010000017.1 GCA_944387475.1 uncultured Clostridia bacterium | reverse complement strand
GTCTTTATAAAGAACTTAGCACTATTTAATTAAAATAGTGCTAGGGACGGAAATTCTAATTTCCGTTTTGTTCTAAATTGACAAATGTTACAATTATGCTATAATTATACTTATAACAGATATAGAAAAGATTACTAGTAATGTAATTTTCTTTTAGTGGAAGGAATTATCATGAACACACTTAATATTTTAAAGGCATCAGAATGTTTAGGAAGAGAACACAAAACTTTTTCTTACATTGTTTCAAAAGTATATGAGATTACCGAGGAATCTGATAAAGATTACAAAGAACGGTTTTCCTGGTATTGGCAAAAAGTTGTACCAGATGTACTTAGAAAAACACGAGACATTTTCCTTGCAAAAATTAATGGTGATGTTGTAGCATGTGCAATTCTAAAAAAAGACGAAACAGAAAGGAAAATCTGTACATTTCTTGTTTTGGATAAATATAGGAATAGAGGAATTGCAACAGCATTGTTTGAAGAAAGTTTCAGGTATTTAGGGACAACCAAGCCTTTAATTACAATTGCAGAGTATAAAGTTCCTATGTTTTTTCCAATAATTAGAAAATATGATTGGAAAAGAACACAAATAATAGAAAAAGGATATTACAGTAATCTATCAAGAGAGTTCGTATTTAACGGCGAAATTTCTTAAAGTAAAGCCCAGAGAGATATTTCTTCTGGGCTTTACTTTAAAGGATTAATTCTAATACCTAAAACACCATATTTTTCTTGTTCTTCTTGTGTATAGAATTCTTGTAAAACATTTAAAAGTTCTTCTTTTGACATTGATTTATCGGCTAAAATACTTATATCAAAATCCTTAAATAAATCAGAAAAAGAATTATACCTAAGTAAGCCACAAACTTTAACTCTTAATTTATCATTTAAGTCAGGAAGTTTAAGAAACTCTATTTCATCTCCTAAATTAATAGCTCTTCTTTTTTCATCATATAAACGTAATTCTATCCTTTTAGTTCCTTTTTCTATATAATTAAAAAATCTTTCTTGTAATTTTAATTGGTGTACCATAATAATTCCTCCTTTAACTTAAAATAATTAAATCATAAATAAGGTAAATAGTCTATAATTTTATTATAAAAATATATATTCCATCTATTTTTTTCGACTTAAATTTACAAAAAATAGTTGTATTAAAATTACTATTTTGATATAATCTAAGAAATTAAATAATAAACTCTATATGAGGAGGAATATCATGGAGAAGGAAAATAAACAATGTAAATGTGAAAACAAAAAAGATTTATTCTTAGAAAAATTATTTGAAGAATATTTACCAGTAAAAGATAATTTAATTCAAATGCTAAATGAAGTCCAAGAACACTATGGTTATGTGCCAATGCATGTACAAAAAGAATTATCAGAATTTTTAAATGTGCCTATGGCAGAAATATATGGAGTTGTTACTTTTTATTCGAGATTTTCGTTAGAACCACAAGGAAAATATAAAATATCAGTATGCTTGGGAACAGCGTGCTTTGTTAAAGGTTCTCAAAAAATAATGGATAGGCTAGTAGATAGGCTAAAAATAAAAGAAGGAGAAACAACTAAAGACGGGCTATTTACAATTGAACAAACAAGATGTGTTGGAGCCTGTGGTTTAGCACCAGTATTTACTGTAAATGGCGAAGTATATGGAAGAGCAAGTGTTCAAAAATTAGACCAAGTTTTAGATGAATTAATTAAAAAAGAAAAACAAGCAAAATAGGAGGTAAATATGAAAACTTTAGAAGAACTTCATAAAATAAGTGAAGAAAAAAGAAAGAAATTAGATTTAAGAGTAAATACTAAAGCAGACACTAGAGAAAAACATATTTTAGTATGTCAAGGAACTGGGTGTACGTCTTCTAAATCACCTGAAATATTAGAGAATTTTAGAAAAATATTAAAAGAAAAAAATATAGAAAATGTAAGAGTAATAAAAACAGGATGTTTTGGTTTATGTGCAAAAGGTCCAATTGTAATAATTAGACCAGAAGACACTTTTTATGCAAATGTAAAACCAGAAGATTGTGAAGAAATTATAGAAACACATATAGTAAAAGGAGAACTTGTAGAAAGGTTATTGTGCAAAGATATAGACGGAAAAATAGTAAATTCATTAGATGAATTAAATTTCTATAAAAAACAAAAAAGAATAGCTTTAAAAAATTGTGGTGTAATAAATCCAGAAGATATTGACGAATATCTTGCTTTTGATGGATATAAAGCATTAGAAAAAGTTTTAACTTCTATGAAGCCAGAAGAAGTAATAGATGTTGTTACAAAATCAGGACTTCGTGGTAGAGGTGGAGCAGGCTTCCCTACAGGCAAGAAATGGGAACTAACTAGAGTAAATGAAGCAGACCAAAAATATGTTGTTTGTAATGCAGATGAAGGAGACCCAGGAGCATTTATGGATAGAAGCATATTAGAAGGAGACCCTCACTCTGTTTTAGAAGCAATGGAAATTGCAGGTTTTTGCATAGGAGCAAATAAAGGCTTTATATATGTAAGAGCAGAATATCCAATAGCTGTAAAAAGATTAGAAATTGCAATTAATCAGGCAAGAGAATATGGAATACTTGGTAAAAATATATTTGGAACAGGTTTTGATTTTGATATAGAAATAAGATTAGGAGCAGGAGCATTTGTATGTGGTGAAGAAACAGCATTATTAGAATCAATAGAAGGAAAACGTGGTCAACCAAGAGTAAAACCACCATATCCTGCAGCATCAGGTTTATGGGGAAAACCTACTTTAATTAATAATGTAGAAACATATGCAAATATAGCACAAATAATATTAAAAGGTTCAAGTTGGTATTCATCAATTGGAACAGAAAAATCAAAAGGAACAAAAGTATTTGCATTAGGTGGAAATGTAAATAACATTGGTTTAGTAGAAGTACCAATGGGAACAACATTAAGAGAAATAGTATATGATATAGGTGGAGGAATACCAAATGGAAGAGACTTTAAAGCAGCACAAACAGGTGGACCTTCTGGTGGTTGTATTCCAAAACAGAATTTAGACACACCAATAGATTATGAATCATTAAAAGAAATAGGTTCAATGATGGGTTCAGGTGGTCTAATTGTAATGGATGATACTAAATGTATGGTATCTTTAGCAAAATTTTATTTAGAATTTACAGTAAGTGAAAGCTGTGGAAAATGTACACCTTGTAGAATAGGAACAAAAAGAATGCTTGAGATATTAGAAAAACTATGTAATGGAGAAGGAGAAGAATCAGACATATATAGATTAGAAACATTAGCAAAAAATATTCAAAAAGCAAGTATATGTGGCTTGGGACAAAGTGCACCAAACCCAGTAATTAGTACATTAAACTATTTTAGAGAAGAGTTTAAAGAACACGCAATAGATAAAGCTTGTAGAACACAAGAGTGTAAGGCTTTAGCAAAAATAGGAATAGATGAAGAAAAATGTAAAGGTTGTGGGCTATGTCAAAAACATTGTCCAGTAGATGCAATAAAAGGTGAAGGAAGAGATAAAAGAAGAATAGATCCTAATTTATGTATTAAATGTGGTACTTGTATAGCAACTTGCCCATTTCATGCAATAAGTTAAAAATAGGGAGGAAAAGTAATGGAAGAAAAAATAGTTACATTAACAATAGACGGAGAAACTGTAAGAGCAAAAGCAGGAACTACAATACTTGAAGCTGCAAAATCTGCAGGGATAGATATTCCGACATTATGTTTTTTAAAAGACATAAATGAAATGGGAGATTGTAGGATGTGTATTGTCGAGGTAGAAGGTAGACGTGGTTTTGCAACATCTTGTATTCAAACAGTAGAAGAAGGTATGGTAGTACATACTCATACACCAAATGTATTAGAAGCAAGAAGAACAGTTTTAGATTTAATAATATCAAATCATGCAAAAGATTGCTTAACTTGTACACGTTCAGGAAACTGTGAATTACAAACACTCGCTACAAAATTCAACGTTTTACACGTAGAATATCCAGGAGAGATGACAAAACACAAAATAGATGATAAATCACCAGCATTAGTTAGAGATTTTAATAAATGTATATTATGTAGAAGATGTGTTGCAACATGTAAAAATGTACAAGGAATAGGAGCAATAGATTGTATAAATAGAGGGTTTGAATCTTGTATATCGACAGTTGGAGACCATAGCTTAAATGATGTAAACTGTACATTTTGTGGGCAATGTATCGAAGCGTGCCCTACAGGAGCTCTTCATGAAAAAGAAACAATAAAAGAAGCTTGGGCAAAAATAAAAGACCCTGATACATTTGTAATAGCACAAACAGCACCATCAATTAGAGTAGCATTAGGCGAAGAATTTGGTATGGACATTGGAACAAATGTAGAAGGAAAAATGGTAACAGCTCTAAAAAGGATGGGAATTGATAAAGTATTTGATACAAATACAGGAGCAGACTTTACAATTATGGAAGAAGCAACAGAATTTGTACAAAGATTTAAAAATAATGACAATATTCCAATGTTTACATCTTGTTGCCCGGGTTGGGTACGTTATATAGAAGAAAACTATCCAGAATTATTACCACATTTATCAAGTTGTAAATCACCACATCAAATGTTTGGAGCAATTTTAAAATCTTATTATGCAGAAAAACAAGGAATTGACCCAAGTAAAATATATGTAATATCAATAATGCCTTGTGTTGCTAAAAAATTTGAAGCAATAAGACCAGAAATGCAAAATGACGGACTTTATAATGTAGATAATGTAATAACAACAAGAGAGTTATCAAGGATGATTAAACAAGCAAATATTGAATTTACAAAATTAGAAGACAGTAAATTTGACAACCCAATGGGAGAAGCAACAGGAGCAGCAGCAATATTTGGAGCAACAGGTGGAGTAATGGAAGCAGCATTAAGGACAGCAGGAGATATGCTAACAGGAGAGAGTTTAG
The DNA here is from genome assembly GCA_944387475.1 of uncultured Clostridia bacterium. Lineage (GTDB taxonomy): Bacteria > Bacillota > Clostridia > TANB77 > CAG-508 > CAG-269. Next base: position 30,459 of record CALXFB010000017.1, on the reverse strand, counting down.
AAAAAATAGAATTTGAAGCAGTAAGAGGCGGAAAAGGAATTAAAAAAGCAACTGTAAATATAGCAGGAAAAGAAATAAAAGTAGTTGCAGCAAGTGGACTTAAAAATGCAAGAGAAATATTAGAAGAAGTAAAATCTGGAAAAGCAGATTACCAATTTGTAGAAATAATGGCTTGTCCAGGAGGTTGTATAATGGGTGGAGGTCAACCAATTAAAAGTTCAAAAGTACGTTCAGAAGAAGATGTAAGAAAATTACGTGCAGACAGTATATATACAATAGATGAAAAATCAACAATTAGGAAATCACACGAAAACCCAATACTTCAAAAAATATATAAAGACTATTTAGGAAAACCAGGAGGAGAAAAAGCACACAAATTATTACATACACACTATGAAAAAAGAGAAAAATACAATTTTGAGACATAAAGGGACGGAGAATTTTTGTCTCATTGATAAAAAAACTAAAAGTAGCCACTATTTTAATGATGGCTACTTTTAACATCTAATTAATAGATGTTTAGTCGAGGTATTTTGCAATGTAAGAAAATGGGATAGCTATTGTAAATTCCCTTTTGGTATCGGGATATGGTTCAACACACCATCCAAGTTTTTCTAATTCTTCGATAGTATCAGAAGTAACATCTTGGGGAAGCATTATTTTAAACCTTGCATTTTCCTCTAGCTCAATTATGCTTTTAAGCCGATCACGAGATAGGGAATATACTTGTAAAATAACACATTCCTTACAAATATCAAGCTGAGACATCGAAGATTTCTTTGCCAAGCTAACAAGTAACTTAGCTACTTTTTTTACTTTTAACATTACATCCTCCAAAAACACTGTATTTACAATACAATATAATTGTAACATCTTTTTTAAGAAAATACAATTAAAATTTAAAAAGTAAAAAGGTATCATATGTACAAACATCTGGTACCCTAAGAATATCTTAAAAATGAGACAAAAATTCTCCGTCCCTTTTTGTATCATTCCCATTCTATTGTAGCTGGTGGTTTTGATGTTATATCATATACTACTCTATTTACATGTTGTACCTCATTTACAATTCTACTTGATACTTTTTCTAATACATCGTATGGTATTTTTGACCATATTCCAGTCATGAAATCAGTTGTTTCTACTGCACGTAATGCTATTGTATAATCATATGTTCTTTCATCACCCATAACACCAACAGATTTTAAATTTGTTAAAACTGCAAAATATTGGTTTATCTTTTTATGAAGTCCTGCATCTGCTATTTCTTCTCTAAAAATACTATCCGCTTCTTTTAATATATTTAACTTATCTTCTGTAATATTTCCTATGATACGAATAGCAAGGCCAGGGCCTGGAAATGGTTGTCTATAAACTAAGTTTTCTGGTATACCTAATTCTAAACCTGTTTTTCTGACTTCATCTTTAAATAAGTCGCGTAAAGGTTCTACAATTTCTTTAAAGTCTACGTAGTCTGGTAATCCACCTACATTATGATGGCTTTTTATTACTGAAGATTTACCAAGTCCACTTTCGATTACATCAGGATATATTGTTCCTTGAACTAGATAATCTACAGTTCCTATTTTTTTTGCTTCTTCTTCAAATACACGAATAAATTCTTCGCCTATAATTTTTCTTTTTTTCTCTGGGTCTGTTATACCATCTAATTTTTGTAAAAATCTATCTTTACAATTAACACGTATTAAGTTTATATCAAATTGTTTCTTAAAAACTTCTTCTACTTCATCACCTTCATTTTTTCTAAGTAAACCATGGTCAACAAAAATACATGTTAAGTTTTTACCAATTGCTTTATGTAATAAAACAGCTGCGACAGATGAATCAACTCCACCAGATAATGCACATAATGCTTTTTTATCTCCAATTTTTTCTTTTAAACTTTTAATCTTTTCTTTTGCAAATGAAGATATTTCCCAGTCACCTGAACATTTACATATTTCAAATAGGAAATTTCTAATTACATTTATACCATTTTCAGAATGAACTACTTCTGGATGGAATTGTATTCCGTAAAAATTTTTATCTTTATTTTCCATACCACTATTTGTACAAGATGGGGTAGAGGCTATATTTGTAAAGCCTTCTGGTAATTCTTTTACAAAATCAGTATGGCTCATTAAGAAATTATTAGTTGTTCCAAAACTTTTAAATAACAAAGAATTGTTATTAATATTAACATTAGTTACACCATATTCTCTTTTATCTGCTTTTTCTACTGTTCCGCCTAAAGTTACGGTCATTAATTGCATACCATAACATATCCCTAGTATTGGAATTCCTAAATCAAATATTTTACTATCACATTTTGGACTGCTATCTGCAAATACACTTGCAGGTCCTCCTGTAAATATTATTCCTTTTGGATTTTTTTCTTTTATTTTCTCAATTGAAATGTCAAAAGGAACTACTTCTGAATACACATTACATTCTCTTACTCTTCTTGCTATTAATTGATTATATTGTCCACCAAAGTCTAAAATTAAAATTAATTCATTTTTCATATTAACCTCCAATTTTTTTATTAATGTTATCATAAATATTAATAAAAGTAAATAAGATGACATAAAACAAAATAAAAAGTGCCCCAAAACATGGGACACTTAAGATAAGATTTTAGTTAAAACCCTCCGTATCAAGCCCAAAACGTACTAAGTGAGGCACATCAAAACTCAAAGTATAATTGTTGTAAAGCCTATCGTAACTATAACGAATGTTGCAATATCCTAAATTTGACAGTTTAAGAAGAAGTTCTGGAAGAGGTCTCTCATCAAGCTCTACTGCAAAATGACCTTTGTAAAATTCCATATAGTCATTATTTTGTAATAGCTTTGCTATTTGCTCTTCACACTCCCATATTTGTTTATTTAGAATTTTTTGATATTTTTCTTGTGCCTTCTCATAATAGTCTTGTGCAGAATACATTCTTACCTCCAAACAATGCTGTATTTACAATACAAATTGATTATATAATATTAATTACAAAATGTCAAAAAAGTTTTACTAAATGCTTTACTTTAGGATATTATTATAATATAATAGTAAAAATAAAAAAGAAGGGAGAAAAAAATGGCAAAAATATTAGAAGATATTTCAAGGACGTTTAATGAATTTTTATTATTACCTAATTTAACAGACGAAAGATGTATACCAAGTAATGTATCACTTAGAACACCACTTGTAAAATTTAATAAAGGAGAAGAACCAAAATATCATGCAAATATACCAATGGTTTCTGCAATAATGCAATCAGTATCAGGAGAAGAGATGGGAATTGCACTTGCAAGAGAAGGTGGAGTTGCATTTATTTATGGTTCACAATCAATAGAATCACAGGCTAAAATGGTTAAAAGAGTAAAAAAACATAAAGCAGGTTTTGTTATATCTGATTCGAATGTAAAACCTGAAGCAACTTTACAAGAAGTACTTAATCTAACAAAAGAAACAGGACATTCAACAGTAATAATAACAGATGATGGAACAAAAAATGGTAAGTTTTTAGGCTTAGTTACTGATAAAGACTATAGATTATCAAGAGATAATAAAGAAGCACCAATAAGTGATTTCATGACACCAAAAGAAAGAGTAGTATGGGCAAAAGAAGGTGTAAGTTTGCCTGAAGCAAATGATATTATATGGGAAAATAAAATTGCATGCTTACCAATACTTGATGAAGAAGGACATTTAAAATATTTAGTATTTAGAAAAGATTACGAAGATAGAAAAAACAATCCTAATTCTTTACTTGATGAAAATAAAAGATATATTGTAGGCGCTGGAATAAATACAAGAGACTTTGAAGAAAGAATACCAGCTTTAGTAGATGCAGGGGTAGATATTCTTTGTATAGACTCTTCTGATGGTTATTCAGTATGGCAAAAAAATACAATTGATTTTGTAAGAGAAAAATATGGAGACTCTGTAAAAATAGGTGCAGGAAATGTAGTAGATAGAGAAGGATTTATGTATTTAGCAAAAGCAGGTGCAGACTTTATTAAAGTTGGCGTAGGTGGAGGATCTATTTGTATAACACGTGAAACAAAAGGAATAGGTCGTGGACAAGCATCAAGTTTAATAGATGTAGTAAAAGCAAGAGATGATTATTTTAACGAAACAGGAGTATATATTCCAGTATGTTCAGATGGTGGAATAGTACATGACCATCATATAACAATAGCATTAGCTTTAGGTGCGGATTTTGTAATGATGGGAAGATATTTTGCAAGATTTGATGAAAGTCCAACAAGAGTTGTTAAAAAAGGAAATACATATGTAAAAGAATATTGGGGAGAAGGTTCAAATAGAGCAAGAAACTGGCAAAGATATGATATGGGAGGAGAAAAGAAACTTTCATTTGAAGAAGGTGTTGACTCTTACATACCATATGCTGGAAGATTAAAAGATAATTTAGAAATAACAGTTGCAAAAATAAAATCAACAATGTGTAATTGTGGAAGTGTTACAATTCCAGAACTACATGAAAAAGCAAGATTAACACTAGTATCAGATGTAAGCATTTCAGAAGGAAGTGCACATGATGTTATATTAAAAGAAATTGAAAATCAGTATAATTAATATTTAAAAGCACCTTTTTAATTAGGTGCTTTTAAAAAGTTTCAGAAAATTTTAAAATTACTTGACAAATTTCAAAAAAATATGCTAGTATTCATTTAGTGATTCGATTAATAGATTTTTATCTAATTTTTACTTTTCAAAATTCTAAATTTTCAAATAATTTAAAAAATGAAGAAAAGAGAAGAAAAAAGTAAATATCAAAAGATTTTATAAAAATTTTACCCTATAAAAAATATTGACAATTAAATATAATTATTATATTATTAAGGAGGATGTTGATGGATAAATTATTAGAAAATAAAATATTAAAATGTTTAGAAAATCCAAAGAACAAAAATAAAGTAATTAAGTTTTTACAAGAAATCGAAGAAGAAAATGAAAAAAATAAAACTGAAATAGATAAAAAACATGATAAATTATTCAAAGAAATAAGTATGGATAGAGAAGAAGCATCAATTAATATAAAAACAATTTTTGGAATATATATAGAGCCAAAAGATATAATTATATGTAATTGTGAATTTCGAACTGGAAGAAACAAAAAATTAGAAGTTGATGTTTTGTATCGCATAAAAGGAACTAATCAGTTTTTCTTAATTGAGTATCAAACAAAAGTAGATAAATATATGGTGTATAGAATATTAAATTATCAAGTAGAAATAATTAATAGATATAGACCTAAAATTGGAGAAAATAAAGAAGCTCCTTTGGTAATGGCTGCTGTAATATTTACAGGCAAAGGTAAGTGGACTGCTAAAACAAAACTTGCCGAGTTACAAAAAGATATAAAAAATGGTATAGAATTAATTTTCGGAAATGAAAAAAATTTAGGAAATTACATTGTAATAGATATAAAAGACTTAAATATGAAAAAATTATTTGAGAGCGAATCTGTATTAGATAAAGCATATATATTTGAGCAATCAAAAAGTGCAGAAGAATTAATTAAAAATATATATTTATCTTATAAAAAAATACCTTTAAAACGTAGAGAATTATTTGAGAAAGCAGTTAGAATTATATTATCAGGAAAAATATCAGATAACAAAATAGATGAGATTATAGAAGATCTAAGAACGAAAGGAGGAAATAATATGTCTACTATGGTACAACAAATGCTTGCAAATGAAATAAGGATGCATGAGAGAAGAGGAGAAAGGAGAGGACAAAATAGAGGAAGAAGATTAGGAATAATTCAATCTGCTAAAGGGTTATTAAGAAATAATGTAAGTGAAGATATTATAATAAACTCAATAGGAATAACCAAGAAGGAATTACAAAAAATTAAAGAAAGCATCAAATAATAAAGATACTGAAAGAACTATAATTTAGAAAATATTTGAAAATATAAAATTTTTCACCAATTTATACTAAATTTAGTGCAAAATTAATATTTAGTTATCATTTCTTAAAATATATTTTTTGAAAATTTTCATACTTTTTAAGGAGCCCTCAAATAATCTAATGCTTTCTTTTTAGGGGGTGGTTTATTGACGCCTAGATAATTCTTTAAAGATTGAAAAACTGAAATATAAATGTAAATAAAATGTAAATAAATTGTTATTATTATTTAATGTTTTTTTGATATAATAATTTTGTTTAAAATATGTTATAGGGGAAATTATAAATGAAGAAGAATAATTATATAATTGTAATATTAAATATAATATTTTTTATTATATCTTTACTTTCACAAACAGTACTTTATAATAATAATATGATAATATTAGTTAAGCCAACAATACTAAGCTGTTTTATTGAAATAATTTTCGTTTTGTTAGTTGTTTTTATTAATATTTATTCATTACGTAAAAATAATTCAAAAATAATGCGAAAATTATTAATAATTAATATTATTACTGTTTGTATAAATGGATTTGGAATGATTTCTATCCTTACAACAAATAAAATTTTAAGTAGTGTATTTATGTCTTTTTTGAGTATTGTAAATTTTGCAATGCTCATACTAACAGTTGCTATAATCCACATAAATAAAAATGATAATGTTGATTACGGAAATAAATTGGATACAATTTTCATAATTGTTTTGATTTTAGAAATTATATTAGGGATAATGACCATATCAATATTTATAAATAGTGGCGATTTTTATGAAATACATAAACAATTACGTGAATTAGATAATGAAGAATATCTATATGAAAATATTATTAAAGAAAAAATAGAAAAATTTGATGAATATGAAGAAAATGGAAAATACGGTATAAAAAATGAGAAAAATAAAATTATTGTTAATGCCGAATATGAATATGTTTCTAAATTTTCTATAAATGATAATATAATTTATGGATATAAAGATCATCATATAGATGTGTATAATGTTAATGGAAATAAACTAGGAACGTTTAAAGATTCTATATTTTTCCACTATTATAAACAATATGATTCTTTTTCATCAGAGCATAGATTAACAAATAATTAAATTTTAGTAAAATAAAAAATAAAGGGGATATTTTAATAATGAGTAAAAAAAATTTTTTTATAATAGCAATAATAATCGAAACAATGATTGTTTGCTTTTGTTCATCAGCAGATATAGGAAATGATATTTTAAATATTATAATATCTAATATATTAATTACTGCACTGTTGTTTTTTTTAGGAAAAACTTTAAACGGAAACATGGATAATTGTTTTAAAATGATAGTTGTTTTATTGATAACATTTGCTACATTAAAAGTAATAATTATTATTTATGAAGCAATTTACACAAAGGGGCTAATTAATGATGTAGAAAATATGCATTCAAGTTCTTTTTTAGAAAATATTAATAGTTTTGATGAATTATATGAAGCTATAAATATTAGTGATAAAGAGAAAAAACTTATAACAAATAAAGAGTTTACTAAAGCTTTTAATGATTGGTATGAGGAATATTATACTAAAACTTTACAATATAATATTATTAGATTTACACCGCTTAGTGGAAGAAGTTTTATAGAACAAGCTAGAATAACAAATATTATAATTGAAATGGTTACCAAAAAAGAAGAATATTTTGAAAATTCGTTTCAAAAATACAAAAATTATTATAAAATTTATGAATATTATAATGGTACTGCTGATCAAATGTCTAGTTATAGAAATGAATATATATGGCATTTAATAGTTCTTTTTATAATAAGTACATTTTTTGAGATTTTTTGGTTAATCTTATTAAAAAAGAATCTTACATTTAGGAGAATTTAATTATAATTGAGAGAAGAAAAGGAAACATCTAAAATTATTTGATGCTTCCTTTAATAAACTATTTATTGTTACTGTTTTGACGTTCGTTATTATTGTTGTTTTGGTTGTTTTTGTTATTATTATTATTTTTGTTTTCTTTATTTTTCTTTGACATAGAAAGCACCTCCAATCAAATTTACTAATATTATGTACTAGAATATGAAAAAATATTCTTTTAAAAATTGTTTTTTTTTTCTAATTGTTATATAATAGCTTAAAATTGAGTAATAATAAATATAGGCAAATTATTTTGGGGGATTAAAATGGAATATGAAAATAAAAAATTAAAAGAATTTAATGAATATTTAAAAAATAGAAAAGTTGCAATAATAGGTTTAGGAGTGAGTAACTTACCTTTATTAAAATATATGAATGAAAAACAAGCAAAAGTCACAGTATTTGATGAAAAAGAAAAACAAGATGTACCAAGAAAATTATTAGAAAAATTAGATAAATATAAAGCAAATGCTTTTTTTGGTAAAAATTGTTTTGAAAATTTAAAAGGGTTTGATATTATATTTCGATCACCTAGTTGTTTACCTACAAGGAAAGAATTGGTGTTAGAAAAACAAAGAGGTGCAATTATAACATCTGAAATAGAAATGCTAATGAAACTTGCTCCTTGTAAAATAATTGGAGTTACTGGAAGTGATGGGAAAACAACTACAACAAGTCTTATATATAGTATATTAAAAAAAGCAGGGTATGATACATATTTAGGAGGAAATATTGGAATACCATTGTTTACAAAACTTGAAGAGATAACAAGAAAAAGTATATTAGTATTAGAACTAAGTAGTTTTCAATTAATGGGAATGGAAGTTAGCCCTAATATTTCAGTTATTACTAATATAACACCTAATCATTTAAATATTCATAAAGATTACAATGAATATATAGAAGCTAAAAAAACTATTTTTAAATATCAAAATGAAAATGATTATTTAATTTTAAATTATGATAATGAAATAACTAGAAATTGTAAAAAGCAAGCAAATTCTAAAGTTATATATTTTAGTAGTAAAGAAAAATTAGATGATGGTTTTATTGTCGATAATGGAATAATAAAAGAATGTGAAGACGGAATAAGAAAACATATTTTGGACACTAAAGATGTTCTTTTAAGAGGAAAGCATAATTTTGAAAATATTGCGACAGCACTAGCTGCAACTAAAACTTTAGTAGAACAAGATATAGCAATAGAAGCGGTTAAAGAATTTAAAGCAGTAGAACATAGATTAGAATTTGTAAGAGAAATAGATGGAGTAAAATGGTATAATGATTCTGTAAGTTCATCACCAACAAGAACAATTGCAGGACTTAATTCATTTGATGAGGATATAGTATTAATTGCAGGAGGATATGATAAAAATTTAGACTACACACCACTTGCAAAGCCAATACTTAAAAAAGTAAAAAAATTGATATTACTTGGTGCAACATCAGGAAAGATATTTGAAGCGGTTAAAAGGGAAGAGGAAAAAGAAGCAAAAAACATTGATATATATATGTGCGATACATTAGAAGAGACTGTAAATTTAGCAAAAAAACATGCAAAAAAAGGTGAAATTATTTTATTTTCACCAGCTAGTGCTAGTTTTGATATGTTTAAGAATTTTGCAGATAGAGGAAATAAGTTTAAAAATTTAGTAAACAATTTATAACAAATTTTAAAAAATCTCCATATTATATAAAAAAGATAAGGAGGTTTTTTTATGTATAATAACGAGCCATTTGATGATTACATAAGGTCTATTTTAGGCTATCCGAATACTAATAATATTTATAGTAGAGAAAACAATAATTATGATAGTTATTTTAATTATAGTGCAAATTATCAAAATAATTCTTATACAAATACAAATAACCAAGTTTTAGAAAAATATTATCCAGAAATTTATAAAATAATATATCCTATGATAAAAAGTAGATGCGCAAGAATTACAGAACCAATGACTGAGGAATTATTAGATAATATTACAAATGAAATTTATTCTTCAATTGAAGTAACAAATGAAGTAAATATAAATAATGTAAATATTGCATCTCAAAATGAAGTAAATAATAGTAATAACAGTGCAAATAGGAATAATAGACTTGAAAGAACACAAGAAACAAATAAAGATAAAAAAGAAGACAAAAAAGAAAATAGGGAAGATAGAAGAGATAATGGATTAAGGGATTTAATTAAAATATTATTAATAAGAGAATTAATTAGAAATCCAAGACCTATATATCCACCAAGACCACCATTTCCTGGAGGGCCTAATAGACCACCAATTATGCCAAGATATAATTATATGGATTTATATGAAAGATAAGAAAAAAGATATGTTTTTATAGCATATCTTTTCTTAACTAAATTAAGAATAAAAGACATATTACTATTAACGATTGCTTCATAATTGTAATATTTGTAAAAATATGGTATAATTAATGTATGAGGTTTATAAAGGAGTGTGTTTTGATATGAATAAAATAAGAAATAAAATTATTGCATTATCAGGACAACCAGTAACAGGAAAAGGAACAACAACAAAAGCATTAATAGAAAAATTAGAAAAAGATGGATATAAATCTGAAAATATCCATGTTATTTCTACTGGCAATGAATTTAGACGTTATTTTAATATTTTAATTGATTTTATAAGAAATTTAAATAATGATGAAAAAATGAAAGAATTATCAGAAACTGAAGAGATGAAAGACCTTATGAAATCTTTAGAAAGAAGAGTTCATTTAATAAATACAATATCTAAAATTAGAAACAGTGATATTGATTTAGAGAATTTTTCAATAGAGCAAGCAAATAATTTAGATGAATTAAAAGAAATAAGAAGTATTATTGATACATTAATAGATGAAGGAATAAAAAGAACTGGAGAAGAAATAAATTCTGTTAATCGTCCTGATGAAATCTGGATTGTAGATTCAAGACTTGCTTTTTCTAATATACCTGATGCATTTTCAGTAAGATTAACAACAACACCAGAAGTTGCAGCAAAAAGGTTATTAAATGATAGTTCAAGAGGAAAAGAAGATAGTTCTTATAAATCTTTGGAAGAAGCTAAAATTGCAAGAGAAAAAAGAAGACTTGGAGAACAAGAAAGATATAAACAAAGATACGGTATAGATTTAGAAAATCCTGATAATTATGATTTAATTATTGATACATCTTTTGCAAGTATAGATGATACCGCAGATGTTATATTAGGTTGTTTAGAGTATTATGTAGAAGATAAGCCTTTTACTAAAAATTGGACAACACCTAAAGAATTATTACCTATGCAGGGAATAAGAGAAACTTGTAATAAAGCTGGAGAATTTACATTAGACGAAATGGTTGAAACAATTAAGAAAAATGGATTTTTAGCAGATAAACCTATAGAGGTAGCAGAAGCAGATGGCTATAAAGGAATAATAGAAGGACATCATAGAAATTTTGCATGTGCAATTTTAGGTAAAACACTTATACCTTATAAAATAATTGCTAGAGATGATGAAAAAATACCATATGGAGGAGGTATAGCAAAACAAAGGATAAACTCTTTAAATTCTACAAATTTATTTGACCATGAAGTATTATTTGAAGGAAATGGAGAAAAATTTTCATATAATAGTGTATATCCTGGAATATATAATAAGTTAAGGCAAAGAGAAGGTAGCAGTCGTTAAGCTACCTTTTTTAGTTTTAAATTTCTTTTTCTAAATATTTCTAAATTTTAAAATATATAGAAATTTTTAAAATAATTAATATATTTTCAAAGTATATTATTTATTTTTTTGTAAAAAATAATATTAAGAAAATTTGAAAGGTGGTAATAAAATGAAAGTTCAAGATTGTATGTGCAAAGATGTATGCTGTATTAAACCTGAAACTAGTCTGCAAGAAGCATCAAAAATAATGTCTCAAAATCATGTTGGATGTTTACCTGTTTGTGATAATAATAATTGTATTTGTGGAATAATAACAGATAGAGATGTTATTTTAAGAGCAATAGCTTGTAATAAAAATATAAATAATACACCTGTAAGTGATATAATGACTTGTAATGTAACTACATGTAAAGAATCAGATGATATTACAAATGCTGAAACTAAAATGGGACAAAAACAAATAAGAAGATTACCAGTATGTGATGATAAAAATCATGTTGTAGGTATTTTAACATTAGGAGATTTAGCTAAAAAAGATAATAATATAAGTATGGAACAAATTTGTAGTACTTTAGAAGATATTTGTGATTGTAATGGAAATCAAAATAATCAATAATACAATTAAAAGTCAAATAGGATGGAAATAGAAAATAAAAAGAAATTTAGAAAAAGAAATTAGAAGCGGATATTTTTCTGCTTCTTTACATATAATAGAGGTAGGAGATAGGTATAGTGTGGGATATTTCTTATTGGTCTAAAGTAATTAGAAGAATTTTGTATGTTATATTTATTTTAATTGGACTATATATAGGATTAAAATTATCAATATTTTATATGCCTTTTTTAGTTGCTTTTATAATTTCATTAATGATAGAACCAGCAATAAAATTTATAATGAAAAAAACAGGATTTACAAGAAGGGTAAGTTCTATTATTATTTTTTTAATTGTATCAATATTAATACTTGGAACACTAGCATGGCTTATAATAACAATATTTTCAGAAGCATCCAGTTTGCTTCAAGGGCTAAATGACTATTTTGATAAAATATACATACAATTTCAAAATTTAATATCAAGTTTAAACTTTGATAAAATACATTTATCAAATGAAATATTAGAAGTTTTACAAAATTCTACAGGAAATGTATTAGAAACCATTTCAAATTGGCTTAAAAATGCATTAGGAGGATTAATAAATTTAGTAACAAGCCTGCCATCTATTGCAATATGTATAGGAATTACTGTAATTGCACTTTATTTTATTTGTGTAGATAAAATCTATATAATAGATCAAATAGAACATCATATGCCTAAAATCTGGGTTAAAAAAATCTGGGTACATTCTAAAGAATTAATTGGAACTTTAGGTGGATATTTAAAAGCTGAAGTAAGTTTAGTTTTAATATCATTTATTATTTCACTAATAGGATTATACATTTTACAATTTAGTGGCTTTAATATTAAATATCCATTGCTCATGGCTTTAGCTATTGGATTTGTAGATGCACTTCCAATATTGGGTTCAGGAAGTTTTATGATACCATGGGCGATTATATCAGCCCTAAATGGTGATATAAATCTTGGAATTGCAATTATTGTTTTATTAATTATAATGAGTATAGTAAGGCAAGTTTTAGAGCCAAAATTAGTTAGCAAAAATATAGGAATACATCCTATTTTCACATTAATTGCAATGTACACAGGCTTTAAGTTAATAGGAGTAATAGGGCTTTTAATAGGTCCAATAGTTCTAATTATTGTAAAAAATGTTTTTTCAAATTTAATAGATAGGGGAGTATTTAAAACAATATTTGATAGAAAATAAATTTTAGAGACTTGTAAAATTATTTTTTCAAGTCTCTAATTCATATTTTTTATTTTTCAATTTCAGAACTTTGTTGCTTACTATCATTTTCTTTACTTTTTTCAACAGCATTTCTTAATTGTTGTAATCTACTACTTTCTACATATTTTTTAATATCAATTGGAGTAAAACCAAGTGTTGCACCTTTATTTACTAAAGCATTTTGGAAAGTTTCTGTTTTAGATAATTCAGAAAAACGTTCAAAATATTCATGGTTGTCCATAAGTTTAGATGAATCGCTTTGATCTGTTTGTGAAAAATATGCTTTAGCACCTTGATAATCATCATATTTTTGAGCAATAACTCTATCAGGTTCTTTACTATCTTTAGTTACATGATAATATATAGGAATGCTTTGTGCAAGTTTATTTGCAAATCTTTTAACTTCCATTATAGACTCTTCAGTTTTCCCTGATCCATCTGTTGGAAGTATTGGTAATTCTCTTTCTTTATTAGCTCTCTTAGAATGAGCAGCTGGTCCAAAAGCTCCATATTCATGTTGACCAAGAGTTTGAATTTGTACCTCCATTGGACCTATTAAAGTATTTAATATAATAAAGTTTGACTCATAACCAGTAATTGCTCTTTTTTCCTCTAATGAAGAATAATCTACAGAAACACCAAGTTTTTTAAAAAATTCTTCATCATCTCTAAATAAAGATAAAAACTGCATCGTACAATTATATAATTCCACTTTTGAATTATATCTATCTTCAAATTCATCTAATAAAGCATTAAAATTCATATTTTCGTTTTCCAAGTCAACAAGTCTAATTTTAGTCTTTTCTGGATCTGGTTCGTTAAGAGCTCTTAAAGCCATTAATCTTCCTTCTACATAATTTAATTGTTCATCATATTTTTTAATAACATTTGTTTCAGAGGGATCTACAAATGCTTTTAATTTTTCTAACAATTCTTGGCATTTTTGGTAATATTCAATTCTTGTTACTGTTACATCTTCAAATTGTTTAGAATCACTATTAAATTCTTTCATTATATTAAAACTATTCCTATATGAAAATGCATCACAGTTTAGTTTTCCTCTAAATATTTGCATATCACGTAAGAAATCACGGTTTTTCTCTTTTTCTTGTATTAAATCATTAATAAAAGGATCTGGAGAATAAAGTATTTCAGGCATTCCCTCAGATTTTATTTTCATAGCAAAAGCATCTAATAATGGTCTTGAGTTAAATGATATATTACCATTTTCGTCAAAATAATGTCCATAACCATCTTCTTCAAGACGAGTAGCAACTTTCTTTTCTATACTTTCAGGTGACTTAATTCTTGCATCTATATCTACTAAGTATTTTGGGAACTTTTTCATTTGAATAAGCATTATAGCTCCTAAAATATTTTCTAAATATTCCCTATATAATGGGTTATTATATAATTGTCTATATTTATTTACTTCATTTCCAATATATTTTTGTTTTGCTTCTTTTAATTGTTCAGACGAAGGTTTTTTTGCTTCATCTACTATTTTTTGTTTAAAATCGTTCATTTGTATCCTCACCTTTCGACATTTATTTCCACCTATTATTTTACCACAAATATTGGAAAAAGTAAACTACTTTAAACTATACCGTTCTGTTGGAATATATGTATCAGAAGGAGGATAAACATATTCATCATTAGGTTTTGAAGTTTCTTCAATTTTAGTAATTTTTACAATAGGCATATCACCATGGTAATTTCCTTTTGTAATTTTACCTGTTATATTAACCCAAGTGTTATCTTTAAAATCATTTGCTTTATCATATTCACAAAGGAAACCAACAATCACACTTTGAAAATCAGATGAAATAATCATATCTCTTGCCAAAACAAATTGCTTATCACTCAAATCTAAAACGCGATACACATATCCTGTAAAACTAATTTGTATACCTACATAATTATCAATGTTATCATGTACAGCTTTTAAAACATTTGTATAATTAGATGTTGCAATTGTATTTATTTTATTTTGAGGTAGGCAAGAAGAAGCTTTAGCACTATTTTTAGAACCTATAAATATTCTAAATATTACTATAAAAACTATTATAAGCAAAAGTAATATTGAACAAATTATAAATGTTCTAAATAGTTTTCTACCATTTACTTTAAAATTAAAAACAAACATATAAATTCCTCATTTCATTTACTATTTATTTAAATATATGAAATTAAATAAAAAAAATGAAAAAACACTAATAAAAATATAAAAAAATCCTTGATAAAAACTAATATTAGTGATATAGTATACAAGTACAAATATGAGTTAAGGAAGGATTGAACAAAATGGGACTATTTAAAAAGATATTTAAATCTTATAGTGAAAAAGAAGTAAAAAGAGTAATGTCAATAGTTGAAAAAATTAATGGAATGGAAGAAGAAATTTCAAAATTAAGTGATAATGATTTAAGAGCTAAAACAGATTATTTTAAAAAACAATTAAAATCAGGAAAAACATTAGATGATATTTTACCTGAAAGCTTTGCTGTGGTAAGAGAAGCATCAAAAAGAGTATTAGGAATGAGACATTTTGATGTACAATTAATAGGTGGAATTATCTTACATCAAGGAAGAATAGCAGAGATGAAAACAGGTGAAGGAAAAACATTAGTTGCAACACTTCCTGTATATTTAAATGCATTAGAAGGAAAAGGTGTTCATGTAATTACAGTAAATGACTACTTAGCAAAAAGAGATAGTGAATGGATGGGAAAACTATATAAATTTTTAGGTCTATCTGTAGGTTTAGTAATTGCTGGAATGGAACCTAAAGCAAAACAAGAAGCATATAATAGTGATATTACATATGGTACAAATAATGAATTCGGTTTTGATTACTTAAGAGACAATATGGTAATATACAAAGACCAATTAGTACAACGTGGACTTCATTATGCAATTGTCGATGAGATAGATAGTATTTTAATTGATGAAGCTAGAACACCACTTATTATATCTGGTAGAGCAAATGAATCATCTGATTTATATAAAAAAGCAGATAACTTTGTTAGAAGATTAACACCAAAAGTAATTGTAGAAGAAGATATAAAAGATTATGAACAAGCAGAAGATAATGAAAAATATGATTACATAGTAGACTTAAAAGCAAAATCAGCAACTTTAACCGGAAAAGGAATTAAAAAAGCAGAAGAAGCCTTTGGATTAGAAAACTTTAATGATTTAGAAAATTCTACTTTAGTTCATCATGTAAACCAAGCACTACGTGCACATGGTGTTATGAAAAAAGATATAGATTATATAGTAAAAGATGGGGAAGTATTAATTGTAGATGAATTTACAGGACGTATAATGTATGGAAGACGTTATAACAATGGTTTACACCAAGCAATAGAAGCAAAAGAACATGTAAAAATAGCAGACGAATCAAAGACTTTAGCTACAATTACATTCCAAAACTTCTTTAGAATGTATGATAAATTGTCAGGAATGACAGGTACAGCAATGACAGAAGCTGCAGAATTTGAAGAAATATATAACTTAGATGTTGTAGAAATACCTACAAATAAACCAATGATTAGAAAAGATGAAAATGATGTTATATATAAAAACGAAAATGCAAAATTTAGAGCAATAGTAGAAAATATAAAAGAAAGCCATAAAAAGGGACAACCAGTATTAGTAGGTACAGTTTCAATAGAAAAATCAGAAAAACTTTCTAAATTACTAAAACAAGAGGGAATAAAACATGAAGTATTAAATGCTAAATATCACGAAAAAGAAGCAGAAATAATAGCACAAGCAGGAAAATTCGGAGCAGTAACAATTGCAACAAATATGGCAGGACGTGGTACTGATATTATGCTAGGAGGGAACAGCGAATATTTAGCAA
Organism: uncultured Clostridia bacterium; assembly: GCA_944387475.1. Classification (GTDB taxonomy): domain Bacteria; phylum Bacillota; class Clostridia; order TANB77; family CAG-508; genus CAG-269. The sequence continues at coordinate 13,241 of CALXFB010000017.1, read as the reverse complement.
AAGAAGAAATGAGAAGACAAAAAATGTCTCCTGAATTAATAGAAGAATCTAACACATATTATGAAACAGATAATGAGGAAATATTAAATGCAAGAAAGAAATTTAAAGAACTAACAGAAAAATTTGATGAGCAAATAAAAGAAGAAAAAGAAAAAGTAATAAAAGCCGGAGGCTTAAAAATTATTGGTACAGAAAGACACGAATCAAGAAGAATTGATAACCAGCTACGTGGTCGTTCAGGACGTCAAGGAGACATAGGAGAATCAAGATTTTATATTGGTTTAGATGATGACTTGATGAAAATCTTTGGTGGAGATGTTATAACAAGAGTTTATAATACATTAGGTGCAGATGAAAATATGCCAATAGAGTCAAAAATGATTTCAAATGCGGTAGAAAATGCTCAAAAGAAAGTAGAAAGCAGAAACTTTACAATACGTAAAAATGTATTAAAATATGACGATGTAATGAATGCACAAAGAGAAATCATCTATAAACAAAGAAGACAAGTATTAGACGGAGAAAATATCCATGATAATATAATTAGTATGATAGAATTTGTAGCAGATAATCTGCCAGCTATATATTTAGAACATGAATCAAATAAAGTAAATACAGAATCATTAACAAATGACATCTTTAATATATTCGGTTTTGACATGACAGTATTTGTAAAAGAACATGAAGAAGATGTAAATGCTATATCTGAAGAATTAAAGAAAAAAGCATTAGAAGAATATAGTAAAAAAGAAGAAGAAATAACATCAGAACAAATGAGAGAACTTGAAAGAGTTGTAATGCTTAAAGTAGTTGATGAAAAATGGATGAACCATATAGACAGTATGGATGAATTAAAAAATGGTATAGGTCTTCGTGCATATGGACAAAAAGATCCAGTTGTCCAATATAGACTTGAAGGTTTTGATATGTTTGACGAGATGATAAATGATATTAAAGTAGATGTAACAAAAATATTAATGCATATTCGTCAAGCAGGTGAAACAAGAAGAGCAGAAACAGTTAAAATTACCGGTGCAGCATTAGAAGCAATTCACAGTGTTGATGGTGGCTCTAAAATAGGAACAGATGTAGATAGAACTGTAAGAAATGAAGGACCAAAAGTAGGTAGAAATGACCCTTGCCCATGTGGTTCAGGAAAGAAATATAAAAATTGTTGTGGAAAGAACCAATAGGGACGTTTCCTTTAGCGACATGTATGTCGCTATTGGGGACAGATCTTTAAAATATAATTGTAAACTAAGAGAAGATTTTATGTCTTCTCTTTTTATAAAATATTTTCTTTTATTTTTCGACAAAAGATGATATAATTGATTTGTAAATAATATTTTCGCGAAAAAAACAAGCACTATTATAAGGGGGTGTATAATGTGGAAAAAGAAAAAAATATTAAAATTTCACAAGAAGATATATTTAACATTTTAAATTCTTGTTATAACAAAGTATTAAAAGGTGTAACAAAGGTAAGTCCTCCAATTGAAGAATTTGCACAAAATTATTTAGACAAAGAACCTGATAGAAAAAAAGCAACTCAAAATATGTTAAAAAATCAAATTCTTAAATGCACAACATCAGGATTTCTAACAGGTTTTGGAGGAATAATAACATTACCAATTACTATTCCAGCAAATATAGGTAGTGTTCTATATGTTCAAATGAGAATGATTGCTTGTACGGCATATTTGGCTGGATATGATTTGAAATCAGATCAAGTACAAACCTTTGTATATGCTTGTCTTGCTGGAGTATCAGTCAATCAACTAATAAAAAAAGTAGGGATAGAAGTAGGAAAAAAAGTAGCAACAAACGCGATTAATAAGATACCAGGAAAAACATTAACAAAAATAAATCAAAAAATAGGATATAGATTTATAACAAAATTCGGACAAAAAGGCAGTGTTAATTTAGGGAAAATGATACCAGGTGTTGGTGCTGTGGTTGGAGGAGGATTAGATTACTTAGAAACAAAAGCAATAGCTAAAAGAGCATATAAGATGTTTTTTGAAAATGATTTTATTATAAATGAAGAGGTGGAAAATAATGAATAATGAAGAAAAAGAATTAAATAATGATACAAATAATAAATCAGAAAAGAAAAAGGAAAGTCTATTAAAGAAAATCCTTAAGATGAAAAAAGTATTGTTTATTATAATTATAGTTATAGTATTAGGATTGGGAATAACATTTAGCACAAGTGTTATAAAGTCACAGACAAAAACAACAAAATTAGGGTTAGAAGATATGGGCGAATTGGTTACTCAAACAGCATACTTAACAATTGTACAAGATACTAGCGAACATAGAGAATTTTTTGACCTATTTCAAATCCCTTTTACAGAAAGTAGACAAATATTTAGTTATGATTTAGAAGTAGATGTATCAGTAGATTTTTCAGAAATATCTGCTGAGTATAATGATAAACAAAAAGAAATTACATTTAAATTACCACATGCAAAAATATATAAATCTACGTTAAATCCAGATTCATTGAAAGTTTACTTGGATTCAGAAAGTTTATTTTCAAGAATTGACCTAACAGAACATAATGAAGCAATAAAACAAATGCAAGAACAAGGAATTAAAGATGCAGAGGCAAATGGAATCTTAGAAGCAGGAGATGAAAATGCTAAAAGACTACTTGAAACCTTTGTAAAAAAAGATAACAAATATAAAGATTATACAATAAATTATACATATATATAGAGAGGTGATATAGATGGATAAATTTAAAAAATTTATTTATATATTAATAGGAATAGGAGTATTTATAATAGTATTTTATTTGATATTAGCCTTAACAAGATAAAATTATAGCTGGTTTTCCAGCTATTTTTTCTGAAACTTTTTATGATTTATTAGCGACTATAAAGTAAAGGGGGAAGAAAATTGAGTAAAAAAATAACGAGAAAAAATTTTGATGAAATATATGAAGAAACTTATAAAATTGTATTAAAATTCACAATAGTGAAATGTAATAATATAGATGATATAAACGATATTATCCAAGACACATATTTAGAATTACTAAAAATATTAAAAAAGAAAAAATTTTTAGAAATAGAAAACACAAAAAATTATATATTGGGAATAGAAAATAATATTATAAAAAGATATTATAAAAAAGTAAAAAAAGAAAACATTGTTATTTTAAATATGTATGATGAGGAAGATAATAATTTAGAAATTAAAGATGAATTTGATTTAGAAGCAAATATTATAAATAAAGATAATGTAGAAAAAGTATGGAATTATTTAAAAGGAAGAGATTTGATAACTACTAAAATATTTTATTTGTATTTTGCTTTAGGTTTAAAAATATCTGAAATATCAGATGAATTGGAAGTAGGAAGTTCTTTTGTTAAGAACAGAATATATAGAACACTAGAAGAAATTAAAAAAAATTTAGGAAAGGATGTGATAGAAAATGATTAATACTACTTTTAAAAAATATTTAGAAAGTAAGTACAGCAAAGAAGATAACTACAAAAAAATTCTTTCTAAAGAGAAAGGAGTGGTTTCAATGAAAAAAAGAATATTAAATATAGCTGCAATATTTTTAGTTATTATAATTGCAGGGGTGTTATCCACAAATATTTATGCAAAAATCATGTGGAATATAGAATTTAAAGATTATAGACAATTACCAAGTAAAGAGATTAAAGGAACATTAGATGAATTAAAGGAAGAAGGATATGCTGAAGTTTTAAATATTGATTATTTAGAACAAGATGGTATAGGAATTAAAATAAATTCTATTTTACTTACAGATGATTGCTTAGATATTGATATAACGTCTAAATTTGATGAAGATATAGATGTTAATTCACAAACATTTTCAATAGGATATACGATTTATGATGAAAATAAGAATATATATCAAATACATTCAAGAATGCATTTAGGTGAAAAAACTTCTAAATTTGATAATGTTACTTTATTTACATATGAGGAACTAGGAGTAGAATATGATAAAAAAGATGTATATGCTCTGCAATTAGCAAATAACGGTGGAGTAACATTAGAAGAAATTAATGAAGAGGAAAGAACAATAAATATGAATATAACCTTAAGAGCAAAAGATAAATTCCCTCAAAGTAAAAAATTGTATATACAAATATTTGACCCAGGCTTTTCAATGATAGAATTAGGAAATGAAAATGGTAAAACAAATATGGTAAATGCTGAAGATTTTAATTTGAGTAATTCTAAATGGCTTTTTGAAATAACTGTACCAGAAAAATTTTATGATAGAAATACAATAGAATTAAAGCCAGAAAGTGAAATTTCAGGAATGGAATTTAGAGAAATTACAATATCTGAGACAGGAATGAATTTAACATTTAAATCTCAAGCATACGATGAATTAATTTACAAAGGTAAAGACATGGAACACGAAAAATTTTTAAAAGAAATGGAAAAGATGTTATTTGTATCAGATAAAGATGGAAATAAGTATAATGAATTAAATGTTGGTTCAAGCAAAGAAAAAGAAGTATATAAAATAAATATTGATGCAAATATAGAAGATTTTAATAAAGGCTTATATATAAATTATAATAATATAAAAGTAAAATTAATTAAAAAATAGAAATATTATAATTGGAAAATTGGGGCAATTGCTCCAATTTTTTGATTGACATAATAGATATTAAATGATAAAATATCACTAGCAAGTTTTTATATGCTATTACATCTTATAAGATGTGGAAGGAGAAAATTATGTCAAATGAACGGCAGGAGCTTGTAGATGTGAAAAAAAACACGAATTCTTCTAATACTAGAAAGCAGGTAAGAATGTCTGTTCCTAATATGCGGAATGTTGAAAGTCATGTTCTCAAATATATTTTTGGACAAGATGAACCAGTAAGGCAGATAATTACATCTATTTATAGAGCAGTAATATTTAAGTCTCTAAACTCAAATATACTAATTATTGGCCCTAGTGGTACGGGGAAAACAGAAACAATTAAACAAATACTTAATATTGTGCATCTTCCTTATACTATTGAAGATGCGACGAAATACACAATGGAAGGCTATAAAGGAAAAAGTGTTAGCAGTATGCTAGAACACCTTTACAAAAATTCAGGTAAAGATGTTTCAAGAGCAGAAAATGGTGTTATAGTTATTGACGAAATTGATAAAAAAACTGCAAAAAGTTCAAATGATATGCGTGATGTTTCAGGAGTAGAAGTACTAAATAGTTTGCTTAAAATCATCGAAGGTGATAAAGTAGAAGTTGATATGAATGTATTTTTGGATACATCTAATATAATCATAATCTTCCTAGGTGCTTTTTCAGGTATAGATGAAATACGCAAAAAGAGGTTAAATCTAAATCCAATTGGATTTTCACAACAAGAGAGCAAATTAACTACACTAGATAGAAGGATACTAAAACAAGACCTAGTGCAGTATGGCTTTCCTGAAGAATTTGTTGGAAGGATTGGAACAATCATCGAAATGAATAAACTTACAGTAGATGATTTAGTTCTTATTTTGAAAAAATCTAAATTGTCTGTATTTAGGAAATATCAAAAAGAGTTAAAAAGAATGGGGATAGTTCTTAACTATAATGGTAAGCTACTTAAACGTATTGCAGAAAAATCCTTATCATTAGATACAGGAGCAAGAGAGCTTACAAATACAGTAAACTATGTTTTTGAGAAAATTATTTACGAAGTTCTTTTAAATCCAAAAAAGTATCAAAGGAAAAGCTCGAAAGAGCCATATAGAAGATGCATTATAGATTTGGATATAGTAAATGACAACACTAAGTTTAGAATATCTGATTAATTTGTCATAATTATTATCCTTTTAAACACCTTATATTCAATAATTTGATTATAAGGTGTTTACTTTTAGTTAAATAATATATATAATTATACTATAATTAAAAATAAAGGAGTGTGAATATATGTTAGATTTAGAAGAAAACTCTAAATTATTAGAAAATATAGCTGGAAAATTCATGAATTTAGGTGAGTCTCTTTGACTTAAAAAAATTAGAAAAAGACCTGGAAAATTTAGAAAAACAGACATTAGAAGAAGATTTTTGGAAAGATAATAAAAATTCTTCTAAAATATTATCACAGATAAAACATCTAAAAAACAAGGTTTCGGGATTTAGAGAAATCGAAAAAGAAATCAAAAATTTACAAGAACTAACTGAACTTGTTATTTTAGAACCAGATGAAGAATTAGTAAAAGAAATAATTAAAAATACTAAAAAATTAGAAAAAGATATAGAAAAATTAGAAATTTCAAATCTTTTATCTGGAAAATATGATTTAAATAATGCAATTATAACAATACATCCAGGTGCAGGAGGAACAGAATCTCAGGATTGGGCCGAAATGCTTTATAGAATGTATACTAGATGGGCAAATAAAAATAATTATGAGATAAAAGAATTAGACTATTTAGATGGGGAAGAGGCAGGACTTAAAAGTGTAACATTTGAAATTATTGGTGAAAATGCTTATGGATATTTAAAATCAGAAAAAGGTGTTCATAGATTGGTTAGAATTTCACCATTTGATAGTGGTGGAAGAAGACATACATCTTTTGCTTCTGTTGATGTTTTACCTGAAATAACAGATGATATAGAAATAGAAATAAATCCAGATGATTTGAGAATAGATACATATAGAGCATCTGGAGCAGGAGGACAACATATAAATAAAACCTCATCTGCAGTGAGAATTACACATATTCCTACAAATATTGTAGTACAATGTCAATCAGAACGTTCTCAGATACAAAATAGAGAAACAGCAATGAAAATGTTAAAGTCTAAATTATATGCTATAAAAGAAAAAGAACATAAAGAGAAAATTGAAGACATTCAAGGAGAACAAAAAGATATTGCATGGCGGAAGTCAAATACGTTCTTATGTATTTTGCCCATATACTATGGTGAAAGATCACAGAACTAATTATGAAGTAGGGAATGTAGAAGCAGTAATGAATGGAGAAATTGATGATTTTATAGAGGCTTATTTGAAATTTAATGTAAAAAATAAAGAAAATTAAGAGGTAGAAATTCTATCTCTTTTTACATTTCTTTTTCATATAATATAAAAACTATGTTTAGATTTAAACTGGTTATTATTACAAAAAGAGGTGTTAAAATGAATGAAATAATGGTTTTAAAATTCGGCGGAAGTTCTGTTTCAGATAATGAAAAATTACAGTTAGTTGCAAAAAGAATTACTAAAATTTATGATAAAGGAAAAAAAGTAGTTGTTGTTCTTTCTGCCCAAGGAAAGACTACAGATAGATTGATAAAAGAGGCAAATGAATTGTCGGGAAATATTTCAGATAGAGAATTAGATGCTCTGCTTAGTTGTGGTGAACAAATGTCTACTGCAAAACTTAGTATTTTACTAAATTATTTAGGTTACCCAGCAATATCTTTAACTGGATGGCAAGCAGGAATTTTTACAAATAACAATAATCAAAATGCAAATATTATTAGAATAGATACATCAAGAATTTTAAAAGAATTAGATAGTGGAAAGATAGTAATTGTAACAGGTTTCCAAGGGGTTGATGAAAATTTAGATATTACAACATTAGGTAGAGGTGGCTCTGATACAACAGCTGTTGCAATAGCTGCAGCACTACATGCTAGCAATTGTTATATTTTCTCTGATGTAGATGGAGTATATACAGCTGATCCTAAAATAATAAAAGATACTAAAAAAGTTTCTAATCTTTCTTATAAAGAAATGCAAGAGCTTTCAAGTGAAGGTGCGAAGGTTCTTCATAATAGATGTGTTGAAATTGGAGAAAAATTTAAAATTCCAATAATAACAAAATCTACTTTTAACGAAGAAAAAGGAACTTTAATTTCAGATGTTATTGAAGAAAATACAGTAAAAAGTATTATAAAAAAAGAAGTTTCAAGAGTTTCTATTATAGGAAATGGTATAATTAGAAATTTTGATTTAATAAAATTAATAATTGATTTTATTAAAACTAGTAAGCTAGAATTATTAAATTTTGAAATTTCTGATACTAAAATATCTATAGTATTTAAAAATGTTATAGAAGATAAAAAAATCCAAGAATTACACAAATTAATATTTAAATAAGTTCTAAAATATTAAACTTTGAATATATATAATTAAGCAGGACAAAATAAGGAGGTTGGAAATAATGACGATTGATGAAAGAAAAATACAAACAACAAGTGTAATTCAAAATCTTATTTTAGAAAATAGAGGGAAATTAAGTGTTTCTGGGGTATTGGATGTACTTAGTTTTGATGATCAAGTAGTAATAATTGAAACAGAGCTTGGGCTTCTTACAATTAAAGGGGAAAACCTACGAATTAATAAACTAAGTATAGATACATCAGAAGTTATTGTAGAAGGTGATATTTCATCAATGAATTATAGTAACAATAAAAATATTGAAAAATCAAAAGGAAGCTTAATTAGTAAAATTTTTAAATAATATTGCTTTTAAGGAGTATATTTTAAATGGTTAGTAATCAATTTTACTTATTTTTGATTTTTATTACAAATGGTATTTTAATTGGGATTTTTTTTGATTTTTTTAGAATACTTAGAAAATCATTTCAAACAAGTGATACTATAACATATATTGAAGACCTCTTATTTTGGATTTTAACAGGTTTTTCTGTTTTATATTATATTTTTGTCTTTAATGATGGTGAAATTAGGTTATTTATGTTTTTAGCTATTGCTATTGGTGTTAGCTTTTATATGTTAGTATTTAGCAAGTTTTTTATAAGAATAAATGTACATATAATATCATTTTTTAAAATGATTATTATTAAAATTTTAGAAATTATATTTATACCTCTTAAATTTATAAAAAAATTATTTTTTAAACCAATTTCATTTATTTTTATAAATATTAGAAAAAGTTTTACAAATTTATACAATAATTTCTATAAATTTATTAAAAAGTACAGACATTCTGAAAATAATGTAAAAAATTAAAAATATAGGAAGGATTTTTATAAAAAATGTAGAATAATATTATTGTGAGAATATATATCAAGTCAAATGAACATTAGAATTGGAGAGATTACTTATGAAAAAGATTTATAAGAAAATTATAATATTAGTAATAGCTGGATATACGTTATTTACTATAATTAGTCAACAAAAAACATTAAATCAATATGCAAAAAAATCAGAGGAATTAAATCAAAAAATAGCTGAAGAAACTGAAACAAAACAAGAACTTGCTAAACAAAAGGAAAATGTTGACTCTTTAGAGTTTATAGAACAAATGGCTAGAGAAAAATTAGATATGTATTATCCTAATGAAAGGGTTTATATAGATCAAGGAATGTAAAATATATACATTCCTTAACTTTTTTTCAAAAAAGTATTCCATTTACACTAAAAGTGTGATATAATAATTATGTTGATATTGTGATAATTGTTTTATTCGTTTGAATCCCATATATCAAATATGTAATAAAATATTATTTTAAATTTAAAATTGAGTTTTATAAGGAGGTTTATTTATGGTAAATTTAGAAGAATTAACAATGACAAGATTAAAAGCTTTAGCTAAGCAACATAATATTAAAAATATTTCAAAATTAAAAAAAGATGAATTAATAGCTGTTCTAAGTCAAGTTATGGGAGAAGACGAAGAACCTGAAAATTCTTCAAGCAAAGAAAGTAAAGAAGAAGTAACAGAAATTAAAATAGCTAAAGAAAATAATACTCTTGAAGAAAAAGATATTCCTGAAAGACAGTATGATGAAAATGGTGAACCGATTATAGATTATAAATTAACTAACGAAGGAGATCAAATTGTAGAGGGAATTTTAGACATTATGCCAGATGGTTATGGCTTTTTAAGAGGAGAGACTTTTTTATCAAGCGAAAAAGATGTGTATATCTCTATGGTACAAATAAGAAGATTTAAATTAGATTCTGGTGATATTGTAAAAGGTATTTCAAGATTAAAAGAAGGTGAAAAATTCCCATCATTGATATTTGTTGGTGAAGTAAATGGTGAACATCCAGAAAAAGCTATGAAGAGAAAGAGATTTGATGAATTGACACCTATATATCCAAATGAGAGATTAAAATTAGAAACTGTTTCTAATGACTATGCAACTAGAATTATTGATTTGATGTCTCCTATAGGTAAGGGCCAAAGAGGTATGATTGTTGCACCACCTAAAGTTGGAAAAACTACTTTACTAAAAAAAGTTGCAAATTCAATTAGTAAGAATAATCCAGAAGTAATTTTGATGGTTCTTTTAATCGATGAGAGACCTGAAGAGGTAACAGATATGAAACGTTCTATAAAAGGAAAAGTTATAGATTCAACATTTGATGAATTACCAGATCATCATGTTAAAGTTGCTGAAATGGTTATTGAAAGAGCTAAAAGATTAGTAGAGCAAGGAAAAGATGTTGTTATTTTATTAGATAGTATTACAAGATTAACAAGGGCTTATAACTTAGTTATCCCTTCATCTGGAAGAACTTTATCTGGTGGTATTGATCCAGCAGCATTGCATAAGCCAAAAAAATTCTTCGGTGCTGCAAGAAATATAGAATTCGGTGGAAGTTTAACTATTTTAGCTACTGCTTTAGTTGAAACAGGTAGTAGAATGGACGATGTTATTTTTGAAGAATTCAAAGGTACTGGTAATATGGAAGTTCACTTGGATAGAAAATTATCAGAAAAACGTATTTTCCCAGCTATTGATATTAATAAATCTGGAACAAGAAGAGAAGATTTATTACTTACTCCAAAAGAAAGAGATGCTGTTTTTGCTTTAAGAAAAGCTATGAACAGTATGCCTGTAGCTGATGTAACAGAGCAAGTTATTAGTCAAATGACTCAAACTAAAGACAATAATCAATTTATTGATAGGATGGAAAATTACCTAAGAAGATTTAGATAATTTACAAAAGCAGGTCAAATCGACCTGTTTTTTCCAGCCTATTCCTTAAAATGCCTAAATTTAAACAAATCCATTTTTACTCTTCACTTGGAAAAAATTCTTCCAATTGCTTGATTTATAAGCAAATATGGTATAGAATATATTTACAAACCGTTGATTTTCCAATGGTTGAACTTTGACAAGTAGTTGGATTTAAATGAAAATTTTAAAATTGAAGACAATGATAAAAAAACAAGTTGAACTTTGACAAGTAGTTGGATTTAAATGTGCATGACGGTGACACTCTAAAATGGAATGGAGACAGTTGAACTTTGACAAGTAGTTGGATTTAAATAATCCTTCTTGTGTAATATATGCACCATTGCAAATCGTTGAACTTTGACAAGTAGTTGGATTTAAATATGGATTTACTAATTGGCAAAATTGGACACCGGAAGAGTTGAACTTTGACAAGTAGTTGGATTTAAATTATTATATTCTATAAATATTTATATATTAATAAGGTTGAACTTTGACAAGTAGTTGGATTTAAATAGTGCTTCATTTTCTTCTTCATCTAATTGGTCTAAGTTGAACTTTGACAAGTAGTTGGATTTAAATTCCGTTACTTCTTCAGTTACTTTATATCCAATATGTTGAACTTTGACAAGTAGTTGGATTTAAATCTATAAGTTGGTTGGTTTATCTCTAAATGACTTTTGTTGAACTTTGACAAGTAGTTGGATTTAAATCAAAATAGTGCAATTGAAGCTACATTAGTAATTAGTTGAACTTTAACAAATAGCTGATTTAAATTAATTTACAAAATTATTAATAATTTTGTAGTTTATTGTTGAACTTTAAACAAAAAATATTTGTTTAGAGTTCATTTTTTGCTTACAATTTATATATTAGTATCCGAAAATATTATATTTTTTTATATAATAGGAAAGTGATAAGTTCTAAAAAACAAGAAAAGAAAAGCAATAAGTAAATATAAGCATCACAAACAAACCAAAATCAAAGGGGAATTATTGTCATCTATTTTTATTAATTATTTTTGTTAATATTTATATATTAATATTATTTTTAAAAAATGGGTGAACTACTTAAGAAAAAGTAACAAGCCCATTATCCTCATCATAATTAACAATTCTATTTTCACTAATAGGAACTCTACCGCAATATCTGGTAACATATTCAACGCCAGATTTAAAATCTTTAAATTTTTTAGGTTCAGCATAAACATAAAAACCATTAGGAAATTTCTTATAAAGAAGATTTTTCTTATTATCAAAAGATTTACCAAGGTCTTTACTGATAAGGTCTAAAAGAATTTTTTGAAAACGACGAGAAAGAGCATCGTAATCAAAGAAATTCCAAGTTTTACAAGAGCCATCAGAACCTAATTTAAGTTCAGCAAGTAAAACGTGAATATGAGGGTTCCATTTTAAATCTCTACCAAAGGTATGTAGGAAAGCAAAGAAACCAGGAGAGTATTTAATTTTAGAAACACATTTTTTAAAAATTCCCTTTTTATTCTTTTTAAAAGACTCATTTAAAATAGAGTAAATAGTTTTAGAAACAGCATTAAAAAGAATATTAATTCTATGTTCAAAAGGGAAGAAAAAATAATTTCTAAGTTGTTCAGGAATAGTAAAAACAACTTGTCTATGATTACAATTGTAAGCAGTTTGTAAGATATTTTCAACTCTTTGGTTTTTGTACTTATAGCCACAAGAGGAGCAAAATCTGGACTTACAAGTGTGAGCAATAAAGACAATATCGTGACAATGAGGACAAACATAAACAGAACAACCTAAATTTCTATTAGCACAATCAATAATTTTCTGAACTTCAACAACAGCATCAGGACGATACTTATCAATAATTTCTTTATTAGCTAAATAAGTAGATTCCCAATGGTCATCAAAGATAGAAGCTATAATGCCAGTTGATTTAAAGAAGTTATAATTTTTATTTAAAGAACCGTCATCATTAAAACAATTAGAATCAAAAGAGCGTTCATTATAAAATTCTAAAAATTCATACTCATTAATAGTTTCTATATTTTTCATATTAACCTCAGAAAGAGTATATCAAAAAAGAGTTGCGTTAGCAACTCTTAGAAAGAAAGATCTTGATTTTTCTTATTTTTGTTATAATAGAAAAGTAACACAAACTGTTTTAAAATTAAGTAAAAAATAAAAATAAAAATTTACCCTAAATTACTTGCAAAAATTTGTTTTACGTGATATAAATATAAAACAGATGGAGGTGAGAATTTGAAACTAACATTTGCATTTGATATGAAATTAAATGAAATACA
>CALXFB010000016.1 GCA_944387475.1 uncultured Clostridia bacterium | reverse complement strand
TGTTTTATATTTATATCATATAAAACAAATTTTTGCAAGTAATATGAAGTAAATTTTTATTTTTTACTTAATTTTAAGTTACTGTTCAGACTTAAGTAATAAAAAATATCCTAATTAGCTATATGCTAACTGGGATATTTTTGTATATGTTATTTATTGCTTCATAAAAATTTTTCCTTTGTTTCTTAAATGTTACTATTATACTTCTTATATTCGAATATACTTTCATTCCTTCCATACTATTAAATTGTCCTGATACTTTTAATTTTATTTTAAAATTTCTTAAATCTCTTTCTGCTAAGTTATTATCAAATGGCACATTAAAATCATAAAGAAACTTTAAATGATTTTCTTTATATTTCTTTAACCTATTTAATAATTTTTGTTCATCTTGCCTTATATATTTTGATTTTATTTTTTTATTTTCTTTATATCCTTCTTCTATTAACTCATCATATCTTTTTGAATATCTTTCTATCTTTTCTTTATCTATTTTTTCTATTCTTTTTCCTTTTAACGTCTTTCTATATTCATTTAGTTCACTTAATAATGAACGCATTTTTACCGCCCATTTATTTCCTGTATTTTCGTTACATCCTTTTAAATATCTTAATATATGTACATTACACTCTGCATGTTCTCTTCCATAATTATACATTACTGTTTCATGGTCATGTATTAATAAGCCCATAAATTTATTTAATATCCCTGTTTCTTCTATGTGCTTTTTTCCTTTTCCATATGTCGGTACAAATAATGTTAAATCTTCTGTTGAATGTGTTCTTATACATACATTTTTATTTTCACATCTTCCACTTGTTCCATCTGTATGCATCTTTTCTTTATTTAATAATTTTTCTTTTATATTTTCTATTATATATTCTCCCTTTCTATTTAGCTCATTCATAAAATTTACTATACTTCCTTTTGATAGTTCTATTCCTCCATGACTAATACAACTAACAAAATTTGTTAGTCTATCTAATGCTACTATTCCTTCTGTATTTAACACTGTACACATTGTTTTTAATTCTTCTCCATATTGTACATCTGTTTGAAATTCTTTGGGTATATTATATTTTCCATTTTCATCTTTATAAAATCTATATTCTTTTGCTATTACTTTTACTCTTAAATCTAATATATATTTTGATTTATATTCTCCTGTTACTTCTCCTACGTTTATTACTTCTCTTTCAAATTCTCCTTTTTCTATTTTCTCTTCTACCATTCTTTTACTTAAATGATAACCTTTATGTCCCTTTTGTCCTCCAGCTTTCTTATTTGTTTTTTCTCTACTATTAGGAATATTTTTCTTTATATCACTTGACGGTGGTTTTGATGAATTATCACTATTATTATTTAATTGTTTCTTTAATCTATCAACTTCATTTGTTAATTTTTGATTTTTATTTTTTAATTCCTTATTTTCTTTCTCTAAACTCTCAATCTTTTGTGTAAAATATTCTTTTTGTTCCTTTAATTGTTTTTTGAATTTCTTTTCTGTTCTCTTTTCTATTGTTTTTACTTCATGTGATAAATTATCACATTTTAACATTAATTCTTGTACTTGTTTAAATAAATCTCTTCCATAATCTGCTTTAGGCATAATAATTTATCACCCCTCTTTCTTTAATGGTATTATATACCATTAAAAGAAAAAAGTCTGTAACAGTAATATTTCATTACTATTACAAACCTTGTAATATTCTGTGGATAACTATTTTTATTTTTCAGCTAGTCTGAACAGTAACAATTTTAAAACAGTTTGTGTTACTTTCCTATTATATAAAAAAACAAACTACTAAATAACTTAGTAATCTGTCCTTACAAAATATCTAACTTTTCTTATTTTCCAATTCTTCTTTTAAATATTCGTAAACATAGGCTGGTGACTCATAATATAAATGTGTTCCAAAATCGTTTAGTAACTCAAATGTTTTTGAATTATACACAATGTCCATTGCTTCTTCCATTGTTATATTATTATCTTCAATTAAATATTGAATTAAGTCCTGTGTTGTACATTCTACTAAATAACTTAATTTTTCTAATACCATTATTTATACTCCTTTCAAATATTTAATAGCCCTTTCAGTATGAAAAGAAAATTGATCTGTTAATTCTTTATATGTAAGTTCTTTTATTAATGTATTTATATCAATTAATCCATTTGCAAAAGTTCGAAATAATACGATAATATCATCATCTGCAACTGGACCGATTACTAAATCATATTTATTATCTATATTACATTCCCTACTATTAGGAAATTTATAAAATCGATTTCGATTATTTAATATAAATTTTGCCCAATCTTCAGAAGGCTTATCAAATTTTTTAATATTTATTTTTTTATCTTCAAAAATTTTTTCATCCAATTCAAATGTATTTATCGTTTTTATTCCGCCCTTGCCTTTTAGTTACCCTTTCAGCCATAAATTCTGCTTGTTTTTTTATTGTAGTACAATAAAATCCTCGTCCAAAGTCTTTATATGGTTTACATTTTAATAAGTCGATTTCATTAATTTTTATATTTGATCCATGATATAGTATCATTTAATACCTCCTCCATTATTCATACATACTTGTTTTAAATCATCTACTGCATCATCTAAACTTACTGTATGTTCAGCTTCATAATTTTCTTTTAAAAATTCAATTCCTTTAAAATCTCTTAAATACAAATATGCTTCTTTACTTGTAATACCACATTGTTTTGCAAATTCATTAATGCATATTACTATATAATTAATTATATTTTTTTCTTTTTTAGTCATCTTTTCCTCCAACTCTTTCTTTTTTTCACATTTATATTATACTACAATTTTTATAATATTTTCAATAACTTCCGCCATTTTCTAAATATTCAATGTATTCTTCTAAACACATATCTAACGCTTCCATTTTATAGCTATGTTCTTTCCCTACATATCTCCAATGCCATGGTTCATATGCAATTCCTGTAATCTCTGCTTTTTCTTCTGGATAACGCATAATAAAGCCGTAATCTTTAGCATTAATAGATAACCAATTATATGCTCTTGTATGTTCAAAATCATCATCTACATTATTAAAATCTACTGCTAATCCTAAATTATGCTCACTTTCACCTGGTCTATTTATATATTCTATTGTTAATGCCTCCGCTTGTTCTTTTGTTGCTCCATTACTTAAATATTCATTAATTTTATTATCATATAATTGTTTTTGATATTCTATACTTCTATATGTTGATTGTATCCATATATTTGTTATTCCATCTTTTTTCATTTCCTTCATCATTTCCTGTAAATCTCCTGCTGCTCTTTTATCAAATTGTTTTCCTTCAACATATACTAATTCAGGTTCTGTAAAATCTTCAGGTAATGGACTTTTGCTATTTACTAATATAAGTCTCCAGTCATCTATTTTATTTTTAGGCTCAAGTACTGCCTCTAGCACATCATCTTCTTTTTTAGTTTCATTGTATATTTCAGTTATCTCTTCTATCCCTATTTCTTCTTCATTTTTATTACTATTTATAAATTTATAACTAACAAATATTGTTACACTTAAAATAATAATTATACCAATAGATAATATAATTAATATTTTTAAATTATTGTTATTTATATTTTTCCTTTTTTTATTTTTTCTATTTTTATATTTTCCACTTTTATTTTTTAAGTTTTTATTTCTTTCTTGTCTTCTTATCTCCTCATAATAACTTTCATCTTTTACCATTTTCTTAACCATCTTTTTATTTTATTTCTAAGCCTATTTTACACTATATTTTCCATTTATGCAAAGTTATTTTCATCTTCTTTTAAATTTTCTATTATACTTGGTTTATATAGTCCTCCTCCTATTATCTCACCTGTTGTTGCATCTACATAATAAGTAAATCTACTTATTTTATTTTCTTGTTTTTCATATTCAATGCTTACAAACCATACTCTTCTTACTCTTTTATCTGTCGCATAATATTCTTCTTTTGGAATCTCTCTTTTTTCATATTCATCTTTTTTAGTTTCTCTTAAATATGCATCTGCATTCATTTGTCCGATTCCAATTTCACAACTTATATTTATTATTTTTCTATTTTGCTCAATTTCATTATCTTTATTTTTCGCAATTTCAATTGCTTGTTCTTCTGGTATTTTTATCTCATTATTCTCAAATTTATCCCTTTCTATTACTAGTTGATAAATCTCATTTATAGTAGGTATAAAATTAACTGATACCCTTTCATATGGATTTATTAAATCTCCATATTTTTTATAAAATGTTGCATACCATATATATGATTTTTCTTCTGTTTCCATATTTTTCTTAAGTTCTAATAATTCATACTCTCCTTCTATATCTGGTAAATATTTTTTAAATAAATTTTTTGCAATTGTTTTTGCTTCATCACTTGTTATTCCATAATCTTCTGGAATTTCATGTGCCCAACTAGGTACTAATAGTGATTTTAATTCTCCGTGTTTTTCCGTCTATTGTCACACTTGCTTTTTTTGATGCCATCCACCATTCATTTTCATCTGATAAAAATTCTTTTTCTAAATTCTGTGTTGTAATATTTTCATCTTCTAAACCTACTTGTCTCAAATATTCTGTTCCTATTTTATTTGCTTCTTCAGCCGATAAACATTGTTTCTTTTCTTCCTCGGTTAATTCTTGTGCGCTACTAAAAATATATTTTTTAGGTTCTTTCCATATATTTTGATATGTAGTTATCCCAGCATATCCAACTCCTATTGTTAATCCTATTGTTATTATAAATGTAGCAATCATTTTTAAACTATTATTTTTTGTTTTTCTAAACTCCACATTATAAAATCCATTTTTTTCACCTGAATGTAAAATTTCATTTTTCTTTTCATAAATTTCTCCTATATACTCCTTATTAGATTTCATTTAAAAATCCTCCTTTTCTAAATACTCTCTTAATTTTTTCTTTGCCCTATGTAGCATTACTTTTACTTGTCCAATATTTTTATCCATAATTTTTGCAACTTCTTTATATTTAAAACCTTCTAAAATAGCTAAACATATTACTGCTTGGTAATCTGGTTTTAATTTGTTTATTACTTTTCTTATTTTTTTACTTTCTTCATTTTTATAAACTATTTCTTCTAAATCATTATTTTCTATATATAAATTTTCATAACTTATATTTATTATCTTTTTTTCTTTTTTTATATAATTTATTGCTCTACATTTTGCTATCATATACAAATATGTTTTAAATGAATATTTAAAATCATATTGTTCTTTATTTAAAAGTATATATACAAATACATCTTGTGATATGTCTTCTGCAATTTCTGTATTTTTTGTATATCTTGAAATAAAATATATTATATTATCTTTATATTTTATAACTAATTTTTCAAATGAATTGTTATCGCCTTTTAAATATTTTTGATATAATTCTTTATCTGTCATTTATCTTTTTCTCCTTATATTTTCTTCTACATTAGTTATACAACTAAACTACCAAAATGTTACAAAAAAATAAAAAATTTTAAATTTTTTCAAAAATAAAACCTAGGAAATCCTAGGCTTTAAATTATTTTAAATTAAGTGTGCTGCATATAATGGTATACTTTTTATATTATTGCTAAATCCAAAGTTTTTAGTAGATATTCTAATACTATATTTAGGTTTATATCTTTCTATATAATAATTTAAACTTTTTGATGTTGTATTATCAGATGCCTTTACTTCTATTGGTATTATATCTCCATCAACATTTATCAAAAAATCCACTTCATATTTTCCGCTACCTAGTTGCCAATAATATAGTTCTCTTTTCTTACTAAATAGTACTTCTGCTACATAATTTTCTGCAAGTACACCTTTATATAACATATTTTTATTTGTTATTATTTCATTTACTGTAATCTTAGACAGTACTCTAAGTAGCCCAATATCGCTTAAGTATATTTTAAAACTACTTTCTATATATGCTTTTAATGGTGATTTAGGTGTTTTAACACCATCACATTTTAATACCATATTACTTGATATTAACCATTCTAAAGAACTTTCATATTCTCTTGCTCTTGCTGATTTTTCTACTTTACTATATTGGAATTTTTTATTTTCTTTACCTAACTGTGCTGGTATTGAATTATATATTTTATTGTTTCTTATACTTTCTATATTTTCTGTATATTTTGCCATATCTGCTAAATATGCTGTAATTATCGTTTGATTTATCTCATCATCAACTTTATTTACATCTTTATTTTTTTCTATATAGTCTAATATGGATATAGGCATACCTCCTATACACATATAATCATAATATAATTTTAACGCTTTTTCATGTAAAGGCTCAAGCATTGCTTCATTATTTTCATATGATTTTTCTATTATTTTTAATAATTTTTCTTCTCCAATTCCTTTTAAAAATTCTTCAAAGTCCATTGGATATAGATATTCTATCCATACTTTTCCAACAGGAAATGAACTTTTAAATCTATTTATTTTAACACCTAGTAAACTTCCTGCACATACTATTTTATATTCTTTTTCACTTTCACAAAAATATTTTAATGAACTTATTGCTTTTTCCGATACTTGTATTTCATCAAAAAATATGATTGTATTTTCTATATCTATATTAATATTTAATATTGCTTCTATACCTGGTATTATTTTTTCCGGATCTATTGTTCTTTCAAATACATTTTTTATATCTTCTGCTCTATCTAAATTAATATAAATATAATTTTCAAATTCATTTTCACAAAATTGTTTTAATATATATGTTTTTCCGCTTCTTTTTACTCCTACTAACATATACGGCATTTTTATATGTTCTTCTTTCCATTTTAATAGTTTATTATATATTTTTCTTTCCATATATCTCACCTTTTAACAAAAACGTGATTAAATCACGTTTTTTGCAATAATTTTCGTGATTTTATCACGTTTTTCTTTATTGTCTTTTAATTTTCTCATTTTTTCTATTTTTATTAGTAGTGTTATATTTCAAATACCCTAAGCATCTTAAAACCAGTCACTGTCATTATAGTCTTGCCAATCATAATTATAATGGTAATTATAATCATTATATCTATCATCATAATTTTCCATAACTTGTTCCCAATCTATAGAACCAACTACAACAAAAAGAAATCCATATAATAAAACTGTTAAAACAAAACCAATAGCTCCTGTTGTAATACCTGCAATTGACATACCTTTTCTGCTTGACTTAATTGATAAAATTCCAAAAATAATAGCTAAAATAGCACAAGGTATTGAAAAATAAAATATCCAAAATAATACTAATGCTATAATTCCAAGAACCATAGATGCAACCGCAAAACCTTTTCTATCAACTACATTTTTCTTATCATCTGCCTCTTTAATTTCTTCTTTTTTTACATCCTTTTCATCTGTTTTTATAACTTCTTCATTCATGTTATTATCTTCCATTTTCATCTCCTCCTTATTAATACAAATTAATTATAATATATTTGCAGGCTAATTACAAGAATATATCAAAGTAATTTTTTAATTAGATATGTTTTCGCTGGTAAATTATATGTATATATATATTTAACATTATAATTTATTATTTATTTGCTCTATCCAACTTTCGTCATCATTTTCAAATTTTTCAATAAACTTTAGTATGTTGGTACTTGAAGTTATATTGTCATCAGTTGATAATTTAGCTACATTCTCTTTCATTTTTTCATAATTATTTCTTTCTATCTTGCTAAATAATTCTTTTCTTTGTTCTTTTGTTGCTTTATAATTATCAATACCAACATATTTTTTTATAAATTTACTATTTATAGATTTGCTTTGACTTGTTAATTTCACTTCCGCAAAATGTGAAATTATTATTTACATTGTACATGGATTTCCAAAAATAATAATATCATCTGCAACATTTTCTCCGTGAAAGTCATTAATCTTTTGTTTAATTTCTCTATATTTATCTGATGGTCCTTTATCAGTATCGCAAAATATTAATACCAAAGAATATGATGCAGATTGATATTTTTCTTGATACCTTGCAATTATTGTATTAATCGATTTTGCATTTATTGTTATAAAATCATATTTATTAGAAAATACCGCTTTACTTTTTAATGTCTCTACGTACTCACATTCCTCATAGCCTTCACATATAATACATATCTTTTTTCCTTTATATTTCCTCATCTTCCACCTCCAATAAGGTAGAAATTAAATCTGGTTCAGGTATTGCTCCAAGTTCTCCCTTAATATATTTTTCTTGTATATCTGATGTATCTCTAACACCATTTTCTGCATAAGTAAATTCCTTTAGTGAATATAAATCTGTACCATTTTCATCTTTATCGGTAAACCATATCTGCTCTTTTCTAAACATTCTCTTGCAGTCTAATAAACTAATATCATGAAGAGTTGCTATTAACTGTGCATTTTTATTTATATCATTATTAAACATACTAATTATTGCTCTTGTAATCTTAAAATGTAAACTACTATCCAATTCATCGATTACTAAAGTCTTCCCTTGCTCTATAGCTTCAATTACATAACTTGCAAGAGCAGCAAATTTTCTTGTTCCTAATGAGTCAAATATAATACTTGGTACAGCTTTTCCTTTATATACTGATATAATTTTTATCTGGTCTATTAAATTTTGATTTTTTAGTAGTTTCTCATCAAGAATTTTTCCATCTATTTTAACATTTAAATCCTCAACATACATATAATCATCTAAATATAAATCAGCATTTTTAATAAAATCTACAACCTTTTTAGTTTCATCATCTTTATTTTTTAACATTTGTATAGTTTTTGAATTAGGTATTTTATTCATGTCTACTATTTCTATACTATTTCCAATACCTGTTAAGATATTTTTTATCTTTTCTAATATAGGAAATTTTTCAACCTGTACCGTATAAATTAAAATATTATTATTAGAAGCTATATTTAATACTTTTTCTAATTCTTTATCTTTTGGGCATTCATATCTTTCATTAACTGTATCTTTTAAAAATATTAACTCTTCTTTTTCATTATTATATTTATCTTTTATAATTTCACACATTCTTTCATATACATATATATTCTTTTTATCATCTAACTTGAATTCATATAAATATTCTCTTTTTTCATATATAAAAGAAATAGTAGCTTCACAAATATCATCATCTGTAAATATATTTGACTCTAAATAAATTTCCTTATTTAATAAAGCTCTCTTAATTGCTTTTATGCAATTTATAAAAGTAGTTTTTCCTGTATTATTAGGTCCATAAATAACAGATGATTTTAAAATATTAAGGTTATCATTTATATTGGTTATATTAGACAAAAATTTTTTCGTTCTCATATCTGCCTTTAAATTCATTTCTACTTTATTATTAAACGCAAAGCAATTATTAAATTTTAAACTTGTTATCATAAGCACTTCCTCCTATTTAACTTTTAAAATTATAACACATTTTAATGTTTTATGCAATATTTATGCATAAAATATATTTTCAATATATAATATGTACATTTATAATTAATTTATACTTAATATAAGAAATAATTTAAGTAATTTTTTAGATTAGGTGTTTTTTCGTAGGGAAATTACGGGTAGAAAAAACACCGGTAAAGCGTAGCTTTGAATCTAAAAAATTACTATAAATCCCTGTTAAGACGTGTCCCAAATGCGACATTTATGTCGCTAAAGGAAACGTCCCCATTAACACTTTTTAAATATATGCATAATATATATAAACAACAAAAAAGTTGTTTTAGAAAGGAATGGTACTGATAATGGAAAAAGAATGTAATAAACCTTATTGCCCAATTTTAGATGTAGATGGTGTAATATCAGGTGGAAAACAATTTGACTTGGATATAACACTTCCAGAAGACAACCGTGATGTTATATATGGTGTTGTTAAAAATTGTTTCAAAGAACCAGTAGACAATGCTGTTATAAAATTAGTAGAAATAGTATGTGAAAATGGAAAAGAAGAAAGAAGACCAATTGGACACACATTTACAGATAAAGAAGGAGAATTTGTATTCGGACCTTTATGTCCAGGAAAAGAATATGGAATACAAATATGGGTAAATAATACAAAGAAAATAAAAATCTGTGCAAAATGCCATCATGAAGGAAAATGCTTAAAAGGAGAAAAATGTGATAAGTGCGATTGCTATTTAGAAAATAGAAAAGAAAATTGTTGTTGTAAAGAAGAAAAAGACACTTTTTTAAAAGAAGAGGATTTTAAAGATTTAAATTTTTAAGTTGACAAGTTTAATTTTTTATAATAATATATGTTCATGCAATCCATGTTAGTCAAATTATAAGTTTGACTAAAGAGGCACTTTTTACAAGGTGTCTCTTTTTTGTTTGACATAATTGTGTTTTTATGGTAAAATATTTATGTAGGGTCACTTATGTGACCAATAGCGGTACGATAGATGAAGTGAAAAGGTTGACTTTATTTTTCCTCCTTAAGTTTCTACATTTCTATTGCCAACCTGCTTCATCTTCGGAACTCAAAGCATCTATTGCTTTGAGTGGGAGGCACTTTAAAGTGCCTCCCGATTTTTTATATAATTCCCATTTTTTTAGCCATTTTCTTTCCTTGTCTTACAACAGTCTTCTTATTCATTTTACCACTTTCTGCATACATCATAACTAATCCTGTTGTTATTAATCCACCTATCATAACACCTTTAATAAATTTCATTTTAATTCACCACTCCTTTTTTATTTATTATTGTTTATTTTTTACTTTTTTATTCTCTTTTATGATGGAATATATTTCATTTATTGTAATTAAAATAAGAAATACTCCAAAACTTTTCCTTAATATATTTACATCCATATTAAGTGAAATATTTGCTCCTATAATTGCACCTAAAATTCCAAAAATTGAAATTATTGTCCCATTTTTTAAGTCTAAATTTTTGTTTCTTATATTAACAAAAATTGCAACTAGTGATGCTGGTATAAAAAATATTAGATTTGTCGCTTGTGCTATATGTTGTTCTATTCCCATAATAAAGGTAAGGAAAAATATTAATATAGTTCCTCCACCCATTCCTGTTCCACTAACAATTCCTGAAATAAGTCCAATTAATAAATATGCCATATTTTTTATTTTCTCCTTCTTCTTATCTTTTTATTTTAGCATATTATAAGATGCATATATTAAAAATAATATAAATGTTATTTTAAATACTTTTACTGGTAATTTTTTTAGTAGTTTTGCTCCTATAAATCCACCTATTGCTCCACCTATTGCACAAAGAATTGCAATTTTCCAGTCTATGAAATTTCCTTTATAGTAAAAAAAGCTACTAGTTATTACCATTGGTAATATACAAAATACTGATGTTCCTCTTGCTCTTGTGTCTTCTACATTTAATAAATATACAAATGCTGGAACTAATATCATTCCTCCTCCTGTTGAAAATAGTCCACTTATAATCCCAGCTATTATTCCAATTAAACATTTTTTAACCATATTAAAAACCTACTTTATTTAGTAGGTTTTCCATTTTTTTATTTTTTATTACTTTTTTTATTTTTTCTTTTCATTTTTTACTATTTATTTTTCTTTTTTATCAAATACATCTCCGCTTTCGTTGTAATATTTTGTTCCTACCATCTTATCTGGTAAGTATTGTTGTTCTACATAGTTTCCTGGATAGTCGTGTGGATATAAATATCCTTCATTATAACCTAAGTTTTTCATTCCTTCTATTGGTGCATTTCTAATATGCATTGGTACTTCTCCTGTATCTTTGTTTTTTACATCTTCTAGTGCCTCATTTATTGCCATATATGATGCATTTGACTTAGGAGACCTTGCTACATATACTGCTGCTTCTGAAAGTAATATTCTAGCTTCTGGCATTCCTATCATATGTACTGCTTGCATACAACTATTTGCTACTACCACTGCATTAGGATTTGCCATTCCCACATCTTCTGATGCACATATTGTTATTCTTCTTGCTAAAAACATTGGATCTTCTCCTCCGTTTAGTGCTCTTGCTAAGTAAAATACTGCTGCATCTGGGTCTGAGCCTCTCATTGATTTTATAAATGCACTTATATTATCATAATGTTCTTCTCCATTTTTATCAAATATGGCTTTTCTTTCTTGTACACTGTTTTTTATTATTTCATCTGTTAAATGTATAAAACCATCATCTGACATTGGTGTAGTAAGTGTTGCAACTTCTAATCCATTTAGTGCTGTTCTTACATCTCCATTACTTATTATTGCTAGTTTTTTTAATGTTTCATCTTCTACTTTTATATTATATTCTCCGAAGCCCTTCTTTTTTCGTAATAGCATTTTTTAATATTTGATAAACATTATCTTCTGTTAATGGATTTAATTTTATTACCATTGACCTTGATATTAAAGCCTTATTTACTTCAAAATATGGATTTTCTGTTGTTGCTCCTATTAATATTATTGTTCCATTTTCTACATATGGTAATAATGCATCTTGCTGTAATTTATTAAATCTATGTATTTCATCTATAAATAATATGCTTTTTCCTGTAGGATTTAGCATAAAATTTTTTGTTTCTTCTATTACTTTTTTTATATCTGCTACTCCTGCTGTTACTGCATTTATTTTATAAAATTTATATTTTGTTGTTTCACTAATTACTCTAGCTAGCGATGTTTTCCCACAACCTGGAGGTCCGAATAATATAATACTTGATAACCTATCTGCTTTTATTGTTCTATAAAGTACTTTATCTTTTGCAATTACATGTTCTTGACCTACATATTCTTCTAATGTTTTTGGTCTCATTCTAAATGCTAATGGTTCATTTGTATTCAATTATTTTCCCTCCTTTTTTAATTATTTATTTAATAAATTCAATCCTTTTTTAATTAATTCTTCTGTACTTAATTCTTTATAATCTAATTTTTCTATTGCTTTTTCTATTTCTTTTTTATTATATCCAAGTACTTGCAATGCTTGTATTGCCTCACTTACTTTTTCTTTTATTTCAGCTATATCAAATAATTTATTTTCATGTTTTTGTTTTTTATCTATTTCTTCTTTTATTGCTTCTACTTCTTGTTCTTTCTTTATTTTGTCTTTTAATTCTAATATTATTCTTTTTGCTGATTTTGGTCCAATTCCTGGGATTTCTGTAAGTACTTTTACATCTTCTGTTACTACTGCCATTGCAAATTCTGATGGTGAACATGTCTCAAGCATTGCTAATGCTGTTCTTGCGCCTACTCCACTTACTCCTAATAATAGTTCAAACATTTTTAATTCTTCTAAAGTATTAAATCCATATATACTTACATCATCTTCTCTTACTCTATAATAAGTATGTACTTTTACTAAATCTCCTATATTTCCTAATTTTTCACTTCCTACTTCTGACATAAATATTTTGTAACCTAGTCCTCCTACATCTATTACAACATAACCTGTCATTTTCATTTCTAATTTTCCTTTTATATATGCTAACATCTCAAAAACTTCTCTCTTTCTAAATTTTTTATTTCTTATGTATCATAAAAATATGTTGCTTCTAAATCAGCTTCATGTGTTAATAATGCTATTGGATATTTTTTATAACTTGCTCCTATTGCATTATAATTCTCTTTAGGCTCTGTATATCCCATATGCCATCTTATTGCATATTTTTCTTCTGGTGTTAATTTCATATATTCTGTTATCATCATTACTGATTTCTCTCCATGTCCATATGGTATTGTGTCATCTATTGTATAATATGGTACTTTTTCCCATACTCCTAATGCATTTTTTGCATTACGATAATCTACTTTATAGAAATTTGTTTTACATATATCATGTAATAATCCTATTATTATTACTGATTCTTCTGGTATGTCTATATCTAATACACAATGTTCTACTTTATATTTTAATATTTCATATACTTTTAAACTATGTTCTACTAATCCTCCTTCTTTACTTCCATGATACCTTGTGCTTGCTGGTGCTCTAAAAAAGTCTGATTTTTCTAAAAAGTTTATTAGTTCTTCTATTCCTTCTCTTTTTACTTCTCTTAATATATTTAAAAATTCTTCTTTCATTTTCTCACCTTTCCTTTTTACCAACTCATTATATAGATTTTTCTATTAAAAGTCAATAGATTTTAAAACAAATTTTCGCATATGTCAAAATAAGAAAATATAGTGTGCTAAAAACAAAGTTCTTTCATTTATTTTTACCTCCTTTTTCTATATATAAAAAATATAGTGTGCTTTATAATTTACACACTATATTATACACTCTCTTACAGTCTCTACTTTCAAAAATACTTATCTACCTATCAAATACACGTACACGGCTTTAGCGTTCAGTTCTACATCACATAAAGTACAAAACGGAAGGAACAGCTAGTGTAGACAGTGCCATAGCTGTCGACACGATATGAGGCCGGACCGGTATTGTTGTAACGGCCTCCTCTACCGACGAACTGACTGTCCTCGCTATAAGAGCTCATCTCTGCTACATACTCACAACAATTTCCTTCTAAATCATATATATTACATACTCTATCTACTTCATTTTGTCCTGATGCTACTGGTGATGAACCTCCTGCATGTCTGCTACTACTATATGTTGTTACATCATATGTGCTTCCTGTTCCATCTTGTTTTCCATTTACAAATGCCATTGTCATATCCCATTGTATTCCTGAACATAATGCACTTTTTACATTATTATTATTTATAAATGTTTTCGCTGTTGTTTTACAATCTGTTTGAGGAATATTATTCCATACTGTTGCTCCTGATTTACTTACTAATGTACTTGTTCCTTCTTTTCCTGCTTCATATCTTGATATATAAAATCCACCTTTAGATGTTACTGCTTCTCTTTCTGCATTTTCATTATTTGTAGCAACATCTGTTGTTGGTTGTATTCCTTCTGGTAAATATCCTGTATCTGTATGTGCCATTTCCGAAATATTTGCATATTCATAACTTGTATTTCTTTCATAAGTTGTTGTTACTGGTACCCATACAAACTGATTTCCACTTCCATCTTCTATTACTAAGCCATTATTTACACTATCTGTTGAAGGAGCTGTTGTTCCATCTCCCCAGGTTGCTCCGTTTTCATCTACTGGTTTAAATCCTGCTGGTATTGTTGGATTCATTGCTCCTGCTTCTTCACCATTTATTGTACTATTTTCTGTATAAAATTTTCGTGTTACATTATTTAAATAATCATTATAATCATCTAATGTTGCTGCTTCATTTGCTGCTGCGTTCTCCGTCTCCGTTTTAGCTCTTTGTGCTTGCGTAAGTATTCCATTTTCTCCTGTTAGCATTGCAATTGATACTCCTGCAAGAATTAGAAGTACAATTATTGTGATAACTAGTGCGATTAAGGTAATACCTTTGCTCTCTAATTTTTCTAATTCTTTTTGTTTCATTTTTATTAATTCCTCCCTTTCTAATTTTCTCATTCTTTGTTCTTTTTATTTATAAAACTTTAAAAACATTAAAAAAAGATAACAATAGAAAACCTAAATTTTTTATTTTTTAGGTTTTATTGTTATCTTATTATTCTTTTTTATTCTATTTATTTTTCTATTTTCTTTTTCTAACAACCTACTTATATATATATATATATATATACGGCCTCAAGGCTTACAAGTCCTGCTTTGTTCATTTTTTCTCCTTTTCATTTGTTTTATTATTTCCATATTTTTTTCTTTATGCACATCTTCAATATAATTGTATTTCATATATTTATTTTACATATAAATATGTATTTTGTAAATACCTTACACAAAATTGCTATTACTACATTTTAATTTTTCGTCATAAGGGAACAAAATTGTTATAAAAAGTGCTATTAAAGTAATACCTTTGTTTTTTCTTAGCTTTTGTTTTTCCATTGTTATTATTCCCCTTTCTTTATTTTTAAAACTTTTTCTTTCATTTGTTTTAGTTTTAATACGAATTCATTTTATACTAAAATTAAAAATTTGTAAATACTTATTTCTTTTGTAATTATTTTCTTTCTTTATTTTTTCTTTTCTGTTTTATTTTTTCCTCTTAATTTATTTATATTATTAAAATATCAGAAAAAGATGAAGTTGTATTTATTTTTTACAATTCATCTTTTAAATATGTGAAAATTTGATTTTTACCAAATTTTGTTAGTAGGAAACTTTTTCTATTACTACATTTTATTTTTTTCATAAGAGAACAAAACTACTAGTAACCTTTTATTGTTAATCTTGTTCTATAAAATTTAATGATATTTATTTTTTATAAAACCAAATTTTATTAATATCGTTCTCTATATTTATCATTAAATAAATAAAATATAGCATAAAATTAAAACTCTATTGCCAAGCAAGTATTGGATAACCATTATTTATATTATTTATATCTTCTTTAAATTTTTCTCCTAAATTCTGTACCAAGTTTTTCATTTCTTCATCATTTTTTACTTCAACCCCATTTATAGGTATTAGTTCATTAGAATTGTTTACCGTATTTTCTAAATAGTAGTTATTTTCAAGTTTTAGTATTTCTCCGGATACAACATAGTTTGCTATTGCTCCACCTAATGTAGAAAATGTTATATTTTTACTGTTATAACAATTTTCTATATAATTATTAGTTCCTTTACCATAAATTCCCACAATACCACAAACACCTGATACCTTAGTTGTCCCTGTTACAATCGCATTATTGTAACAGCTATTAATTTTCATATCATATCCCCAACC
The DNA here is from genome assembly GCA_944387475.1 of uncultured Clostridia bacterium. Classification (GTDB taxonomy): domain Bacteria; phylum Bacillota; class Clostridia; order TANB77; family CAG-508; genus CAG-269. The sequence continues at coordinate 23,599 of CALXFB010000016.1, read as the reverse complement.
AACAATTCCTGCTACTCCTTGGTTTCCACTTATCTGTCCTAAATTATAACTTTCTATTATTTCAGCACCTTCTGCTTCCCCTATAATTCCTCCTATATATTTAGTTTCAGAGTTATTATTATCGGAAACAACACCATAATTTGCACAGTTTTCTATTGCACTACTTCTTAATGTTCCTAAAATTCCTCCAACCATTTCTATACCAAATACTTGTCCATTATTTATACAATTTTTCATACTGCTATTTTCCTTACATGAGCCTGATACTCCACCAATTATATTGTTTCCTCTTATTTTTCCAAAATTGACAGAACCAATACATTCACAATTATTATCAAGGATTCCTACAACTCCTCCTCCTATTTGAGTTTCGACTTCAATATTAGCATAATTTTTACAATTTATCACTCTTGCACCATTATAAGCATAACCGACAACTCCTCCTACCGCTAATTTGCCTTTTATACTACTATTTTCTCCAATTTCTAAATTTTTTACTATTCCTCCATCAGCTATTATTCCAAAAAGTCCTTTAACCTTATCTGTAGAATTTATATAAATTCCATCTATCTTATATTCACATCCATCAAAAATCCCCTTAAAAGGTCTATTTGTTTTATCATCTGGCGAAGAATTTTCGTTTGGATATAATCCTATTGGCTCCCATTCTTCATTTATATCTAATGTTAGATTATTTGTAAGATATATATACCAACCTTCATAAGTATTTCCACTATTTACATCATCTCTAAATGATTTTAATTCTTCTACTTTAGTTATTTTTAACATATTTTCTTCTGATATTACTTTTCCCGTTTCTTCTATATAATACTTTCTATCTGGATTTTTTAAATTTACTAAAAAGCTTCCATCATTATTTTCTATTATTTCAAATTGTCTATTATTTCCTAATTGCTCTTCCATACTCTCATCTAGATTAGTTCTTGTTATTTTAAAGCTTTCTGTATTGTTTGCGATACTTGATTGTACTGCTAATTCTATTTTTTCTTTTTCTGAAGATAATTCTGTTCCTTCCTTTGCTTTCTGAGCTTGACTAAGTATTCCATTTTGTCCTGTTAGCATTGCAATACTTACTCCTGCAAGTATTAGAAGGACAATGATTGTAATAACTAACGCAATTAGGGTAATACCTTTGTTTTCTTTTAAATTTTGTTTTCTCATTATTTTTTCCTCCTCATTTATATATTTTTAAAATTTAATAACTAAACGCATAAAAAGATAGCAACAAAAACCTAATTTCTTAGGCTTTCATCACTATCTTTTATTTTATAATTTATTCTATTTTTTATTTTATTTATTTCATTAAATGCCTGCTCTCTCTCTCTCTCTTAGAGCTGCAACGGTTTTAAGCTTTATCATTTTTTAGGTTTCTCTCCTTTTCTTTTGTTTTTATTTCTATGTATTTTTAAAGTATTCGCTTTTATTATTTTACACAAAAAATATGCTTTTGTAAATAATTTTTGAAAAGAAATTTACCCATTTTTATGAACTGCACCTTGAAACACCCTTGAAATATAGGTTTTTCGAGGTGTAAAATTTTTAATTTTTTTTATTTTTTTCTATTATAATTTTTTTTGATTTCTAATTTTTTGTTAATTAATTGTGGAAAACTACTACCAGTTTTTTTCTTTCTTCAGTGATTATTTTATTTTTTTCTCACTTAATAAACCTATGTGATTTTTGTTTACATAAGCTAAACTGTATATTGAGTTTTTTTCTTCTACAGAAGACTAATTTGCCCTTCTATTCCTACTTTTATTTTTCCTTTTTTATTTCTTAATCCTTTTAAATTAAATCTAAATATTTCTTTTAGTCCTCTTGCTACTGCATAAAATACTAATGTTATATCTTCGTTTTTTCTTAAACTTTCTGATGCTTTAAATACTATTTTATATTGTACTTGATTTTGTTTATCTGAAAACATTGCTATAAATCCTATTACCACCGTTAATAACATATTTAGTGTTCTTATACTATTTAAACTTCTCACTAATAACTCTTTCTCAAATCCGAATTCTTGTTTCTTAAATCTAAAATATTCTTCTACCTTCCATCTTCTTATATATACTTTATTTACCATTTTTGTAAAATCATCTTTTCCTGGTTTCATATTCGTTAGTAACATCATTGGATCTTTTGGAAATTCTTCACTCTTTATTACTACTAAATAAAATACCTCTCCTGGTACTTCTGCTATCGTTATTTTCATATATCCTGTATGTGCTGTTCTTGTTATTCCTTTTTTATCTTTATATGTATAACTACTTTTCATTTTTACTCTTTTTGCTTTCCTTTTTATATTCTCTTCTATTCCACTCTTTGCATTTGCTACTTTTCTTATCTCTTTCATCCTTATTACAAATTCTAATCCTAATTTCACAAATTCATTAAAATATTTTTGGTCATCAAACCATCTATCTAACGCATATACCCCTTTTTTCCGAATTTTTTATTTAAATATTTTATTGCTTCTATATATTCTTTACTTGTACTTATAAATTTTTCTTCTTTTGTTGAGAATACTCTTGTATATACTGGTATTGGTTGCTTTTCATTTTTTGTTAGCCCTACCACTTCTATCGTATTATATCCTTGTATATATTCTCCTGTACTTCCGTCTTTTATTGTATCTATATTTTCTAACTTTTCAGCATATTTTTTTCCTATATCTCCTGGATCAAAACAAAATACCGTGTTTTCATCTATTTTGTTTCTTACTTCTTCTACATAATTATCTAACAATATTTTATTTCTTACATCTTCATATGTTGATGTATATTCTTTTCCATTATTAAATTCATCTAAATTTCTTGATAATCTTTTTTCTGTTGCTTTTAATGTAATTTCTTCTTTCAAACTTCTTGCTATATTGCTTAAATAACACGAACTACTTGCTAGTAACCCATATACCATTTCACTTACAAAATCTCTTCTCTTTTTATTATCTATTCCTTTTGAAATTTTTTTTGAAAATTTTATTGATTTCTCTTTCATATTATTAATTATTGTGTTAAAATTATTTATAGATGACATATATCTCACTCCTTTTTAATTTGTGGTGAATTAATTATATCAAATGAGTGATTTATTGTCATCTATTTTTATTAATTATTTTTTGTTAATATTTATATATTAATATTATTTTTAAAAAATGGGTGAACTACTTCTTACACAAAAATATTCATTTTTTTATATTACATTTTTTGTTTAAATTTCTTCTACATATATTTTATCTACCACTGCTACAACTGTGTATTTTTTTAACTTTTCTATTTGTCTCATTTCTTCAGTATTACTATATTTTATTATCTGCTCTCTTGCTTCTTCTTGTGCTTTTTGTATATTTCTCCTGTTTCCTTTTTTTAAATATTTAAACTCTATCATTATTGAATAATATCCCTTACCCTTATCTTTTGGTAATAGTAATATATCACAATATCCTCTTCCTAACTCAAGTTCTGATTTTACTATGAATTTTTTTGTACTTCTTGCCATACAATAAAATATTAATTTTATATATTTTTCACTAAAGTTTTGGTAATTTCTATTTGATAAATTTTCTAAATACTCTTTTAATAAATTTAATATCTTATCTACTTTTCCTTCTTTTAGTATTTCTTTTGCTATTTCATTGTAATCATTATATACTTCAAAATTTCCTTCTTCTCTTAATATTTTTAAGAAATATTCTGCATATATATCTTTTAACACTTGGTTAGGTACTTTTAATATTGGATCTCCTATATCTTCTCCTACTATTGTTAAATATCCTAAATAATATAATAGTGATATCATTTCCCTTTCTCTAAAATCCATTTCCGGATTAAATTGCCTTACTAAATTTACTCCTATTCCTTCTCCTGTTACTGTTTTTTCTATTATTTCTAATCTATTTTCATTCTTACAAAGTTTAAGCATATTTCCTATTTTATTATAATCACTTACTATGTTTACATCTACTAATTCTTCTGGTATTTTTCCAAAACTTATATATGAGTTTAAAAAATATAAACACATATTTGAATTATATAAATTATTATTTTCTTTTACCTCTATTGAAAATCTATATCCATCATAGCTTTCTTTCATTATTGGTAATAATTCTTCTTGTTTTTCTTCTTCTATTTCTTGCTCTTCCATTATTTTTATTAATTCTTCTTCAGTAAAACCCATCATTTCATTAAATCTTGGATCTCTTGTCAAGTCTGTTATTATATTAAATCCTGATGTCATACTATCTAATGTTATTGGTGCTACTCCTGTTATAAATATTCTATCTACTACACTTTCTGTTCCTTCTTTTAATATCTCATAAAATTTTCTTACCTTTCCATTTTTTGATACTAAACTCTTAAAACTCTCTGTCTGAAATCCTAATAATTCATTTGCAAAATGATCATATTCATCTATTATTACATACATTTTTCCATTTTGTTTTTGATTTTTAAATGCTACTATTAAACTATTTAATAACCCTTCTGTACTTAGTTCTGGATTTATATAAAAATCCAATTCATATCTATTTACAAATTTTTGTATTGAATCTGTTACTTTTCCTTTAAATCCTTCCATTGTTGTTTCTTCATCTTTTGTGTTTATTCCTGAGAAATTAAATCTTAATATATAATAACTGTTTTTCATTTCAGTTGGATTTTTTCCTATATATGTTTCCTTAAACAATTCTTCAAATTTGTCTTTTTTATTTACATCATAATAATTTTCTAAAACACTTGTAAATAATGTTTTTCCGAATTTTCTTGGACGTAGAAACATTATTCTTTTTTCTGCTAAACTTTCTAATTTTTCTATATACTTAGTTTTATCTACATAATAATAGTTTCCTTCTACTAGTTCATCATAATTACTTATTCCATATGGTAATTTTTTCATTCTCATTACCTCTCTTTCTTAACTTATAATAATATTTTACTATATAATCAAACACAAATCAAGAAATAGTAAGAAATACAATAACAATTTAAAATTATTATTGCATTTTCTCTTTATTATCCTATTTTATATCTATTTTTAAGTTTATCTTTCAAAACCATTTTCTTCTCTAAACTCTCTTGAAACTCTTGCATCTTGTATGTACTTTCTAATCTTAATTCCACCTTTTGAAAGTTTAGAACTTCCAAAAAATAAGCCATCTTCTTGCATACCTTCTAAAGTTTCTAAATCACATTTAAGCATCCTACCATGTTTTTTAGAATATAAATATGGTATTAAAGTCCTGTGATTACCTGTGTCTTGGAAAATACAAAAAGTATTGTATCTTGGATTATTCTTTCCATCTAAAATGTAACAAGGAAACCTATATACATCTTTTTCTCTATCATTTCCTAATATATAATCTATAACTTCTTTATAATATATATATGCTTCTGGAACTTCCATGTTTTGTATACCATTAAAAATTTCATTACTACCAACAATAGTAGATATAACTTCTTTTACAGGCAAATTTCTTACTCTTTTTTTAACAATCTCAATATCTTCATTTCTATAATCTTGTTCATCAAAAACATAACCTATTTGCATTAAATAATATGTTAATAAATGATCTTTCAAAAAATCATCTAAACCTAATGTTTTAAAAAATTCCAACTTTCTTTTAGACTGTATATTTGATAAATCTTGTTGCAAATCTACTAATAATCCTCTTCCAGTATTTAATCTAATAACATTTTTAACATGCACACTATGTTCATCAAAATTTACAACATCACACTCTATTCCTAATCTATTTAATATTTCTTTATATAAATATGAAATAGAAATACAAGTAAGTTTCTTTCTTCTTGCTAAAACATCTAAATCTTTACAATCTTCTTTAGACTGTTTTATAACATCTCTTGCTGACTTTTCATTTCCCCAATAAATTCTCTCATCAGTAGATTTCATTTTTCCTAAAATTATATACACATAAAGAGCCTTTTTAATTTCAACTTTTTCTTTATCACCTAATAAAATATATCTAGGCATTTTACTTATAATTTCGTCTAACAATTCTTCAAATGTCATTTTATCTTGGTTCATCTCCAATTTGTTTTCTTTTAAATTTCCTCATATTTGATTTTAAAATCTTAACAGGTCTTTGTAGATCGTTTTTTCCTATTTTTAACCCTTGGTTTTGAAGACTTATTAAATGTTCTAAATCACAGGCTAATAATCTTCCTTTACTTTTAGAATATAAATATACTTCTAAATCCTCTATATTTTCAACATTTGCATAAATTCCAAAAGAAAATTCTTGTTCTTTTTCTTCTCTTTGTTTACTACACTGAAATAGAAAAACATCTCTTCCAAAATCATCTGGTAATAACATTTTTAATACAGAAAAATAATATTTATGAGCTTCAACTACACCTTGGTTTCTATTTCCTTTATAAATTTCTGGTGAATTTAAAATAGCTGAAACTGCTTCATTACAATTTAGTCCATTTATTTTGCTCTTTACTTCTTCTATTTTCTCATCTCTAAAATCATCTTTATCTTTTATATATCCAACTTCTATTAACATTTGTATTAATTGCTTTGTTTTTATAACATCTGTATTATATTCACTTTCTATACCAAAGTTTTTTAAACACATCCCTGTTTGTACTCTGAACATATCAAGTTGTGCATCTACTGATATACTTTTTCCACTTTTTAAATCTATTATATTTGCCATATGCTCTATTTGACCATTCTCAAATAATTTTGTTACCACTCTACTTTGTATTCCAAAATCTTCAAGTATAGCTTTATATAAATGTGCCATTGTGACACAAATTATTTTTCTTTTCTTTGAGATTTTATCAGGGTTTTCACTATTTCTTACTGCTTCGTTCATAACTCTTCTTATGTCTTTGCTATTCCCAAAATAATAGTGCTCGTCAAATTCTTTCATTCTTCCAAGTTCTATATCTATATATAATGCTACTTTTAATTCCTTTTCTTCATCAGTTCCAGAAAATACAGGCATTCTTCTTCTTAATTCTTCCACTAATTCTTTTTTATTCATATTATCTCCTATTATTTTTATCGCCTTTTATAAATAGTAGGAGCCCCATTGGAGCTCCAAGAAAGCACTTTAGCCATAGAGATAATTATGTTCTTTATTGATTTTGTCTTTTACTATAGTCTCAAAGACCACAACAGACAAAATTCCTGCTTGAACATTCACTTTTTCCAGATAAAGTTTTTGGTTATAATACCTAAAGAATTTAACTGCTTTTACCTCTCCATTTTTCATATAGTAGCGATAAAAATGTACTCCACTACTATCAACAGAAAAATCGGTATCACCAAGCCAATAAATTCCTCTTGGTATTTTACTAAAACTCAATTTATCAAGGTCATCAATAGTTGCTGCTCTAACACATGCAATCCCTTTTTGACCAATGAAAGTTTTAGCAATCAGCCTCAACTCATCTTTGTCCTCCCAGCCAACTTTTCCATACATAGAAAATGGTTTACTAGTTATTGGAACCAAGTATGCTGGGTGGATACTATTATTCCCTAGATCTTTTTCTTCACCAATACTTACACCGCAAAATCTTTCAGGACAATCTTTGCTTGTAAAAGTCTGATTTGCCAGGCCATTTACAGGCTTTCTACTTACATATATCCTCTTTTCTTCACCTTCCATCATTCCTGGATTAGGAATGTCTACCTCAGAAGGTATACTATCTTTTTGCATGAACATACGAAAAGTACCCATTTTTGTCCTCTCTCTAAAGTACTTTTTTCTACATAGCCTCCTGGCTACGAAACTTATTATACTACATTATATATTTGTTATCAATAGTATTTTGATATTTATGTAAATTTTATTAATTATATTTCATAAATATGTATATAATTATTATAGAGTATTTTATAATTTTTCTAAAAAGTGTTAAATATTTTTATTAAAAAGTGTTAAATGATATGCTATAATACTTATGGAGGTAATGTAGTATGGTTTAGTAGAAAAAGGATATAAGAAAAGATTAATAGATGAAAAATAGATAAATATCTAAAAATATTCGGAGCCCTTTCAATAGAAGGACCAAAATGGTGTGGAAAAACGTGGACTTCTTTAAATCATGCTGAAAGTGTTTCGTATTTAACACAAAGAGGTCCAAGAAATTTAGCTAAAGTAGATCCAAAATATATCTTTAATGATAAAAGACCACAATTAATAGACGAATGGCAACTTGTGCCTAGTATATGGGATTCAGTCAGACACGAATGTGATGCGTCTCAAGGCACGGGAAAGTTTATTCTTACTGGCTCCACATCTTTAACCAAATCAGAAGAAGAAGATATTTTTTTCACTCTGGTACTGGTAGAATTGCTTCTATGAGAATGTTTCCAATGAGCCTATACGAATCTGGTAATTCAACAGGTGATGTTTCTATTTCAGATATGCTTTCAGGTAATGTAGAAGGAAAGTATATTAAGATGAACTTGCAAAATTAATTATTAGAGGTGGTTGGCCTGCTAATATTAATATAGAAGATTTTGATATTATTCCTAGGAGTTATATAGAATCTATTGTTACCAATGATATTCACGAAAAAAAAGATAGAAAAAGAGATTCTAACAAAATGAGAATGTTAATTCGTTCACTTGCAAGAAATGAAGCTACTTCAATTGGAAATGCTACTTTAGTAAAAGATATTAAAGCACATGAAAATGAAGCTGAATTAATCCAAAGTAGGCAAACTGTTGCAGACTATATTAGTGTTTTAGATAGTTTATATTTAACATATTACCAAGAAGCCTACAATATAAATTATCGTTCCTCAAAAAGAATTGGCAAATCACCAAAAAGACATTTAGTTGACCCTTCTCTTGCTTGTGCAGCTTTAGACTTAAGTGTCGAGAAACTTTTGAATGACCATAAAGTTTTTGGTTACATGTTCGAGGCTTTAGTGGAAAGAGATTTAAAAATATATATGGATTATTTAGATGGTCATTTATATCACTTTAGAGACAATATCTCAGGTGATGAGGTAGATAGTATATTAGAATTTAGAAATGGTGATTATGCAGCTATTGAAATCAAATTAAGCGATATTTCAATAGATACTGCAAAGAAAAGTTTACAAACATTTTATAATAATGTTAAGAAAAAACCTAAATTCATGTGTATTATTGTTGGTCATTTTGAGGCTGTTATTCAAGACCCTGAAACAGGAATATATATTATACCAATAACTTCTTTAAAGCCTTAACAAATAGAAAGAAATATATTCTAATTTTTTGAGAATATATTTCTTTTTACTTTTATTGTGCAAGCCATTTAGCAATATCTATTATTTTAATACCTTCATATTGATATATATCATGTTTTGTTCTTGCAATTAATATTTTAGGATATGCATCTCTTATTTTTAGTAAAGAATTAACCTCTCTTTTAAAAGTACTTTCATTACTAATATCATCAGACACCTGTATATATATCTTCTCATCTTGTTTAATTGCAACAAAATCAATTTCTGTTTTATACAATTCTCCTACATACAACTCATACCCTCTTCTTAACAATTCTATTGCAACTATATTTTCATAAACTCTTCCATAATTTATATTTTTTGTTCCAATTTTAGCATATTTAAACCCTTGGTCTACCAAGTAATATTTATCTTGTGTGGAAAGATATTTTTTACCTTGTATATCATATCTTTTAATTTTATAATACAAAAACGCATTGCAAAGATACTCAATATATTTTCCGATTGTTTTATTTGTTATAATATTTCCATTTTTTATAAATTCCTTTTCAATGTTTCTTGTAGTTGTAATATTAGATATATTTTCCATTAAGAAATCATTTAAATTATTTAACAAATCTTTATTTTTAATATTATATCTTCTAATTATGTCTCTAACAATTAACGTATTATATACTTCTGATATATAATTATATTTATCTTCATTATTTTTATATAAATATGCTCCAGACATTCCGCCTTCTAACACATATTTATCAAATGCTTCATCAATATCATCATATTCATAATATTTTAAATATTCTTTAAAAGAAAATGGATATATTTTTATTTCAAATGTTCTTCCTGTAAACAATGTAGCTAAATCACTACTTAATAGAAAAGCATTCGAACCTGTTATATAAATATCATATTTTTCCTCTGCATGTAAACTGTTTATTGCTAACTCAAAACCTTCACATAATTGTATTTCATCTATACAAAGAAAATTTTTCTTTCCTGAAATATACTTATTTTCTATATATTCATTAAGTTTTATATAATCTTTTAAATCTTCATATTCTAATAAATTAAAATTAATACTAATTATATTAGCATCTTCTATATTATTTAAAACATATTCTTTAAATGCTTCTAATAATTTTGATTTCCCGCTACGTCTAACACCAGTTATTACTTTTATATCAGGTGTTCCTATTACATCTATTAATTTATTTAAATATTCTCTTTCTATAATTTTCATTTTATCACCTCATTTATTATAATTAGATTATACCACTTTTATTCCTCAAAATCAAGTTTTTTCTATTTTTAAGTACTATATATTATATTTTATTCCTCAAAATTTATTTTTTTATATTTTTGAGGAATTAAAAAGAAACAATAGAAAAATCTATTGATTCTTTTTTGGTAAATGTGAGACAAAAATTTCCCGTCCCCTTTTGTATCACATTATAACCTCAACATAATATATTTTGTGTGTTCCATCTAATTTTATTTTGTTTTCTACTTCATTTCCATCTAATATAACTTTTGTAACACCATTATTTTTATTATTAGGATTTTTAACCTTAATATTATAAATACTATCTTTCCATTTATACTGTATTTGATACTCTTTCCATTCTTTTGGAATACAAGGCTCAATTGATAAATATCCATTATTTATTTTTAGTCCCAAAATATATTCAATACCTGCTTTATAATACCAGCTACTAGAACCTGTATACCAAGTCCATCCACCTCTTCCTATTAAATTTCCTTGTCCATATACATCTGCAGCTATCACATATGGTTCTACTTTATATTTATTTACTGCATCTTTTGTTCTTGAATGTTCTATTGGATTAATCATTCTATAAAATTCTAAAGCCTTATCTCCAAAGCCTAAAATACTCTCAGCAATTATAACCCATATTGCACCATGTGTATATTGTCCTCCATTTTCTCTAACACCAGGCATATATGCTTTAATATAGCCAGGTTCTAATTTTCCTTTTTCAAATGGTGGGTCTAATAATTTTATAATGCCATTTTCTTTATCAACTAAATGATTTTCTAAACTTTCCATAGAAATATATTTTTTATCATTATCACCTGCATTTGAAATAATACTCCAACTTTGTGCTATACTATCTATTCTACATTCCTCGTTTTCCATTGTTCCCAAAATATTTCCATCATCCATAAATGCCCTTTTATACCATCTTCCATCCCAGCCTCTTGTATTTAATGCTCTTTTTAATTCTTGTTTTATCTTTTCATATTTTTCTACTAAAGTAATATTATTATTTTCTATTTTTTCTTCTTTCTCTTTTACTATTGGTATAAACTTATCTAAAATATAGTATAAGAAAAATCCAAGCCATACACTTTCGCCTTTTCCTTTATTTCCAACTGTGCTAAACCCGTCATTCCAGTCTCCTGAGCCTATTTTAGGTAAACCATTTTCACCAAAATTTAATGATTTTTCTATTGCTCTAATACAATGTTCATATATACTTGCTTTTTCATTACTTTCTTCATATTTATCATATTTTTCGTCTACACCCTCTTGTAAAACTTCTCCTTTTAAAAATGGTGTTTCTATATCTAAAATACTTTTATCTCCTGTAAAACTTATATATTCAATAACAAGAAATACAAGCCATAGTAAATCATCTGAAAATCTTGTTCTAATTCCTCTTTTTGTCTCATCATGCCACCAGTGTTCCACATCTCCTTCTATAAATTGGTGTTTACTATGTTTTATTATTTGATTTTTCATAAAATTATAATCTAAATATTTTAATCCCAATGTGTCTTGTAACTGGTCTCTAAATCCAAAAGCTCCTCCTGATTGGTAATAACCGCTTCTTCCTAATAATCTACTCGAAATTGTTTGATATGCTACCCAACCATTAAGCAATATATTTGTAGACTCTAATGGCGTATATACTTGGAGCCTTCCTAAAATTTCTTTCCAATAGTTTTTAATATTTTGTAATTCTTGTCTACAATTATTTAATTTACTATATTTATAAGAAGTATTTTTACAATCAATTAGATTTTCATCAGCACCTAAGATAAATGAAATTTCTTTATATGCATAACTTTCAAGTTCTATTTCTATACAAAATACCATACAAGATTTCTTGCCTAATCCACTTTCATTATTTAACCTTACTTTTCTTATCCCTTGTGGATTTTTAAGCCCTCCATCTCCTAAAAATGAGATTTTATCACCTGTAAAACTTTCTATTTTCTCACTTGAAGATATATAAATATAATAATCTTCCTCTTCTTTCTTATATAAATTTCTACTATAAACAATATTATTATTTACATCTAATTTAGTTTCTAAATATCCATCTGTCTTTATCTCATCTTCTCCCGCTACTTGTTTTATATAATAATATAATTTTAGTTTTTTCCTATTAGGTGTTGTATTTTTTAAGCTTAAAATACTTATTTTACATGCTTCTTCTTTAGGTACAAATACTTCTAATTCCTGTTCTATTCCTGAACTTTTATGGATATATTTTGAATATCCAAAACCATATATAATATTATAATTTCTATTATCAGGCATAGGATTTAAACCTAAAGACCATGTTTTTTTATCTTCTTCTTTTATATAAATAATTTCACTAGGTATATCTAAAACTGGGTTATTGTCCCATGTGCTTACTCTATTTAATCTACTATTTTTAAACCATGTATAACCACCCATATTTTCAGTAACAACTGTTCCGAACTTCTCATTTGCCATTATATTTGCCCATACTGTTGGAAGCCTATTTTCTTTATTTACTTTTATTAAATATTCTTTACCATCTTCAGAAAAACCACCATATTCATTATAATATTTTAATTTATCATTATTTCTTAAAATATCTATATCCTCATCTTCATCATCTTGTAAAATATTTATACTTTCATTTTCAGGAACTAATTTATATTTATCTAAATACTCTTCTTCTAAATCTTTTATATTATTTTCTAAACCACCTTTATTACTATCAATACTTACACAAGATATTAATTCTAATAAATTTATATCTTCTTTATCTATTTCTCCTTTTACTAAAGTAAATATTCCTCCTCTTATATTTTTTAAATATGACATATGTCTATTTAATATCTCATTTTCTATTTCTTCTCTTACATAATTTTCATAACTATGTTTTTCTTCATCCAAAATCACAATTTCTGTTTCTACATTTTTACTTCTAAAAAACTCATATGCTTTTAATATTTCTTTTATAATATATCCATCATTTATATCTTTTATTTTAACTAAAATAATTGGTAAATCTCCTGATATTCCATATTTCCAAAGACTGCTTTGTTTATATTGCTTGCTTATTTTTAATTTTTTTAAATTTAAGGTTTTTGCTTGATTTTCAAATATTATATAAGAAAGTATTTTTTGATATATTGCAATTTCTCTTCCCTTTACTCCTAAATATCTATTTTCTGCTTCTACTCTTGCTTTTGCTAATTCAAATTCATTTTTTACATTCTCGTGGTTTTTATATTTTTCTAAATTGTTTTTTACCTTTTCTTCTTCTTCTCCAACACTTAGTATAAAATCTACAAATACTGTTTCAGAAGGTTTTATTTTTAATGTTTTCTTCATTGCAATTATCGGCTCTGTTACTAAACCTATTTTTTTAGATAATGGTATAGAATTTTCTATCATTTTTGGAATTCCTAAATTTCCTCTTCCAATAAACTTAGCTTCACTGATTTCATATTCTAAATCCCCAATTGTCTCACAATTTGTGGATAACTTACACGCCATATACATTTCTTTTGCATTTTCATTTCTTTTTCTTCTTTTTACAATTATACTATTTATATCTTCATCAAATTTTGTTATTAAAAACAAATTATTAAATACTGGATGTGCATAATCATCTTCTTTTTTTGATAATACTGGTTCAAAATATGATGTTACTTCTATTACTTCTTCTTCATTTCCTTGATTTTCTAAATATACTCTTCTTAATTCTACTGGTTCTTCTAAACTAATTGTGGTTTTTATCTTTGTCTTTATATTGCCCTCTACTATTTCTTGTTCAATTTTATCAGGCATAAAACTTATTTGATAATTTTCTTTTTTATCATTAAAACAATAATTAGAACTCCACATTCTTTTTGTTTTTATATTTTTCATTACAAATATTATCCCTTGAGAATAATCATCTGTTTTTTTATATCTATTTATATAAATATCTTTATATTTACTTATTCCAAGTCCTTTTTGGTTTATTGCTACCATATAATCTCTACTTGATATTACATTTCCTTCAATCAATCTTTCGTCTATTTTACTATAATTCAATTTTATATAATTTTCATAATCTTTATATTTTAATTTTTCTACTTTTTCCTTATTTTCTTTTGTTATAACTCCCGTCTCAGGCATTGTTTCTTGTAACAGCACACTTACTGCTTCTAATTCAGGATTTTCCATAAATCTTTTTTGTAATATTTTATTATTAAATAAATTATTTATTGAAAGAAGTATCAATCCTTGGTGATGTGCCATATATGTTTTTACAACACTTGATGTTTTTCCCTTTTCTTGTCTTTCTGGTGTATAATCTATTGATTCATAAAATCCGAATTTGCTATACATTCCTTCTTTTTCTAATCTTTTTAGGTTTTCCACTTCACTTTTTGGGCAATCTCCTATTGCTAAAATACTTCCATAACTTGATACTACAAGTTCATCTCCAAGACCTCTTTTTAATCCAAGCCATGGTATTCCGAATGCTTTATATTGGTAATTTGATTTTAAATCTTTCACGTTAAATGCCGCTTCTGATATTCCCCAAGGTATATTTAATTTTTTACTATATTCTTTTTGGCTCATTATCATAAATTTGCACGACTCATCAAGCAGGCTTCCTTCATATCTTGGTATATTTATATCAGGCATTAAATATTCAAATGACGTACCTGACCATGATATTAATCCTTTATATTTTCCAAGTGTTGTTAATGTTCTACTTAAATGATTCCAATGTTTTTCTGATACGTCTTTTTTTGCAATTGCAACTAAACTTGCCTGCCTTGCTTCTGATGCTAATAAATCATAATATGAATCTGTTAGTTTATTTTCTTCTACATTAAATCCTATTGAAAACATTTGTAATTCATTGTTATACAATACTTTAAAATCTGTATTTTTTATTAAATTATCTACTATTATACTTAAATTTTCTATTTCTTCTCTATTGCTGTTTTTTTCCCCCGTCCCAAAAAACAGTTCTTTTAAGAAACTTTTTACTACAAAAAGATAACCTACAAAATTACCACTGTCTACTGTTGATATATATCTTGGAATTAGTGGTTCTTTTGTTTTTATTTGATACCAATTATATAAGTGTCCATTCCATTTAGGTAGACTCTCTATTGTAAAAATCATTTCTTTTAATAATTCTAAAGCCTTATTTTTATTTATATAATTTAAATCATAAGCTGATATTACTGCTAATAATGATAACCCTATATTTGTTGACGAGGTTCTTTCTACTATTTTTTCTTTTCTATCTTCTTGGTAATTATCTGTAATTAAAAAATTATTTTCTTTAGTTAAATATTTTTCAAAAAAGTCCCATGTTCTTTTTCCTATTTCTTTTACATATTCTTGTTCTTCTTTATTTAATTCTTCTACCAGCTTTATTTCTTTTTTCTTTTTACTTATATAACACATAATGGCAGGCGTTATTATCCACAATATTCCTAATATTATTAAAAAGATATTTTTGGTAAATAAAAATACTATTCCTAAAATAATATTTATAATCATTTGTTTTACATATGAAAACATATCTTCTTTTGCTTGTTTTTCTGCTTCTTCTGAGGTCGTCCATTCTAATAAATGTTTTTTAGATATTAACATTCTATATAGACTTATTAATATAGATTTCATCGATATATATGCTTTATATGGAATACACCCTAATGTAAGTATTCCTCTAAAAAAACTCCCCTCTACACCTGATATTTTTGGTGTAAATGTTTTTTGTTTTTGCTCTCCATCTTTTTTAAAGACAAGATAATTTACAAATTCTAATATAAAAGGTAGCAATAAAATTGTAAATAAACTAAATATTATTCCAATTACCTTTTTATTAAAAACCACTCCAATTATTCCTGTATACATTACTGAAAATAATATAGATATTTCTAATAAAGCTCTTCTTATATTATCTAATATTTTATATCTTGAAAGTAGATTTAGTTTACTTTTTTTAGACAACCATGGTAATATTTGCACATCTCCTCTAATCCACCTAGCTAATCTATTCATAAAACTATTATATTTTGTAGGATACCCATCCATTAGCATTACATCTGATAATAATCCACACCTTAAATAGCATCCTTCTAATAAATCGTGACTTAGTACTTTATTTTCTGGAATTGTTTTTGCTAATATTTTTGAATATACTTTTATATCATAAATTCCCTTCCCTGTAAAAATTCCTTCACCAAAATTGTCTTGGTATAGATCTGATATTGCATTTGTATATGGTTCTATTCCTCCTGCCCCTGCAAATATTTTTGTAAACAAATTATAATTACTAATATCTAAATTTACACCAATTCTTGGTTGCATTATTCCATATCCTGATACTACTATATTTTTTTCTTCATCTATTTGTGGTTTATTTAAAATATGTGCCATTGCTCCTACTAGTTCAAATGCTGAACTTAATATTAGGTCTGTGTCTGCATCTAATGTTATTATATATTTTATTTCTTTTAATTCTTCCTCTAACTCTTTTCTAATTTCTTTTTCTTCTACTTTTCCTTTTAATTCTTCTATTGTATTTTCTCTAAATGGATTTTTTATATTTCCTAATAAGTATTCATTAAACTCTAAAAGCATTCCTCTTTTTCGTTCCCAACCTAAATATGAGCCTTCACCTTCATTCCATTTACGTTTTCTATATATAAAATTAAATATTGGAATTTTACTTGTTGTTTTATATTTTTCATTTAATTTTTCTACTTGTTTTTTTCCTTCTTCTATTACTTCTAAATCAGTTTCTTCTTCTTTTTTATCACTTTCTGTACAATCTCCAAGTAGAGTAAAATATATATTTTCTGATTTATTTGCTAAATAATATATTTCTAATTTTCCCATTAATGTTTTTACTTTTTCTTTAGAGTTTACTATTGTTGGTATAACTACCATTGTACTATTTTCTTTATCTATTCCTTTTGAAAAGTCTATTTTTGGTATTAATTTTGGTTTTACTATTTTGCTTAATATATATGATATTATTTGATTTGATATTTCTGTTGCTGGTATGAAAAATAATATCCATGAAAGTATTAATATGAAATTATTTTCTATATTATAGTTTAGTATTTTTGCCAAGATAAATGATATAATTATACTTATTGAAATCATTACCATTATATATATTTTTGTCTTTTCTTTTATATCTATTTTATTTTTTCTTTTTATTTTTAATGTTTTATATAATTTTTCTATTCCATTATCTATTAAATAATATCCTATATGTTTTTTCTTTTCTTCTTTGCTCATATCTTTATTTGCTAATTCTAATATTTTTCTTGTTATATATATTTCTGATATTTTTGTTTTTTTAGATATTTCTTTTATTTTGTTTCTATAATTTTCTTTTGTCTTGTCGTCCATTTTATTATATATCCCACTTGGGTCTTGTTTTAATAGTTCTTCTACTCCATTTATTTTTTCAAATATTTCTAAAAAATTTATTCTTTGTATTTTTTTTATACTTGTTATACTATTTCCAATTGATACTTTTCTTACTGCTATATCAAAATGTTCTTTACTTATAATTTCTGATACCGTATTTCCTGTAAGTTCTACTACTTCTTCTAATCCTTTTAAATATCCATACCCTTTTTTGCCATATCTTTTCAATATATATGACATATATTCTATAAACGGATATCCCATATCATTTAATACATTTTTTTCTATTTTTTTAATTGCATTTACTTTATATTTTTGTTCTTGCTTTGTTTTGTTTTCTATTAGTCTTTCTGCTATATTTTCTGCTTTGTATTTTTCTATTTGTGATATATATATTCTTTCACATACTTCTCTTATATTTTCTATAATTGCTATTTCTAAAAATATTCCTATATTCCATATTTCTTCCATGCTTAGTGTCTTCTTTGTTTGATAACTTATTAAATATTGTTCTAAGTCATTTTTTTCTATTCTACTGTCTGTAAATGCTACTATTTCTGATGCTAATACATATATTCTTGCAAATCCTTTATATTCACTATTTTGTATTCCTAAAAAACTTGTATATTTTTTTAATGTTAGTTCTTTTTCTATTTGCTTTACACATTCTTCTATCACATAAAAATTATCTAATAACCATTCTCCTGCTGGATGTATCCCTATTCCTAATTTCAAATGTTCATTTAACAAATTATATACTTGTCTAATTATTTTAAAGCTTTCTATTAAATGTGGTACTGGATACGTATTTTTACTTGATTTATTTACTAAACTATGTGTAGATGCTATTTTTTCTAAGTAATTACATAGTTGGTTTTTGTCTAAAGGTGTTCCATTTATTTTTAATATTTTATTTTCTTTCAAAAAAATTCCACTCCTTGTTTCAATATGTTTTATACATATTGTTTACAAAGAGTGGTAATTTTATGCATTTTTTATTTTATCTTTCTTCATCATTTTCTTGTATTAAATTATCCATTTCTACTAAAGATATATTACCATTTTCATCTATTGTCATTTCTTTTTTTGCAGTTTTTGTTGCTTCTTCTATACCTATTCTATATTGTTCTATTGCACCATTTCTATCAAATTCTCCTCTTGCTACTTTTGAATTTACTGTTTGTGTGTCTCCTAATCTAAAAATACCATCTGCTATTTCCCCAGATATACTTGTGTCTCCATTTAAGAAATAACCTGAATCATAAATTTCTTCTTTTCCATCTTTATTTACTCTTACTGTTGCTGTTGAGGCATAATCTGGATCTCCTGAATAATTAGGTCTCAATGTTATATCTTCTTTATTTACATTTAATGTTTGAGCAAGTTTTGTTTTTAATACATCCATTTGTACGTCTTCTACTCTTTCTCCAACACTAAATAATTCTTCTGAACTATAATTTTCTAATTCCCCACTATTTATTATTGTTTGTAATTTTACTATTTCTTCTGCTGTTTTTCTATCTATTCCTAATTGTTCTAATTCATTACTATTTTGTGTTATTTGTGATTGAGTATTAGAAAAATTATTTTTAACAACTTGCCCTACTCCTGCAAATATACTTAATGCTAGTGCTCCGGTAGCAAATAGTGCTATTGCTTTTGACATTTTCTTTTTACTTCCAACATATCTTTTATGTTCTCTTTTAACATCTACTATTCTACCTTTTCCATGTCTTTGGTACATTCTACTTTCTGATTTTTTTAATCTTCTTTGTTTAATATACTCTCTTTCTTCTTCTGGTAAACTATAATACATTTCTCCTGCCATTTTTAATCTTCTATGGTTTGTTCTTGCTTTAGGGTCCTTTATTCTTGTTCTATCTCCTATATAACTTACCCTATCATCTCTTGTATTATATTTATTTGCATCTACTTTTAATCCTTCTTTAAATTCATTTACTTTTCTTCTACTACTGAAATCCATTATTTCTCCCATAATAATTCCTCCTTTGCATTTTCCTACACTTCTATTATACCACTTTTAGCTAAAAAATGCAAAATTTAGCCCCTTTATTGTTATTTATTTAATTATTTTGTAAAATACTCTATTATTCCATTATAAATTCCCCATGCTAATCTTTCCTGGTAACTATCTTCTAAAAGCTGTTTTTCTTCTTCTGGATTTGATAGAAATCCACACTCTACAACTGAAATCGGAATTTCTACGTTTTTCATAATATATATATTATTTAATTTCATAGCAACTCTATTATTTTCTTTTTGAATTGCTTCATTTAACTTTTCTTGAATGCTTTTGGCTAAATCTATACTTTTCTCATTTTTAGTATTATAAAAACATTGCCACCCATAATACTTACTTTGTGGTATTTTATTTAAGTGAATTGAAACATATATATCAGCAGAAGATGTATTCCCTATTTTTACTCTATTTTTTATATCTGATATTTTCTTTTCTCTTAAAGTTTTTTTATCTAAATCATATATAGCATTTTCATCAGAACGTGTTAATATAACATTACAACCACTTTGTTCTAACAGCTTTTGTAATTTTAATGTTATTTTTAAATTAGTTTCCGCTTCTGTTACACCATCTTTACTCTCTGCTCCTTCATCTGATGGGTGCTTTTTACTGCATTTTAATATTTAATTAAAAATCTAATTTTATTTAGATTTTTTTTCTTTAAAAATTAAATTTTATCTCAACTTTTTTATCTTCATATACTTCAATTCTTTTTATTAGTTGCTTTAATATTTCATTTGTAAATTCTTTACCTTGTTTAAAATCCATAACAATTTTATTTAAGTTTTCTTCTGATATTTTGTTTTTATTCTTTTCTTGTAATTGTTCTAAAGATTTTTTAGTTTCTTTTGATTTACTCTTAAGTTCATCATACTGCAATTTAAAATCTTCTATTGATATTTTTCCATCTACTCTTTTGCTATATAATTTTTTCAATTCATTATCTATTTTTGTTTCATTGTTTTTGAGCAGTTTCATTTCTTTATAGGTTATATCATTTTTTCTATATTCATCAGTAATTTTATTTGTGGCTATATCAATACTTATTGTATTCAATTTTTGTTTTACAGCATTTGATACTATTTCATTTAATGTATTTTCCATAATTGTATGTCCTTTGTCACATATACTAGGAAATTTATAAATCATTCTACATTTAAAATACCAACATTTTTGAGGATTATCTAATACCTTATTTCTTATTTTAGTTCTTGTTCTATATTTGTATTGCATTCTTGCCCTGCAATGTCCACAATACACTAATCCTTTTAATAGATACTCATATTTGTTTTTAGTTTTATAAAACTTTTCTTCTAATATTTTTTGAACTTGGTCAAATTGTTCTTGTGAAATTATCGCTTCATGTGTATTTTCTTTAAAAATCCATTTTTCTTTTGGTGTTTTATATTTTTTCTTTGTTTTGTAATCTGTATATATTTTATTTATTATCATCTTTCCTGTATAAAAGGGATCTTTTAGAATTCTACTAATGCTATCACTTCTCCACTCATTAATTGCTACTTTTTGTCCTTTATATTTCTTTGGAGTATCAATTCTCATTTTAGTTAAATATTTTGCAATCTCTCCTTGTGAATGTCCTTGTAAATACATTTCATATATTAATTTTACATTATTAGCAACATTTTCATCTATAACCACTTTGTACTTATTTTCATCATCTTTTTTGTATCCATAAGGTACATTTTTTTCAACATATTTTCCTTGTTTCTTCATATCAGTTTTTACAGATTTTATTTTTTTAGAAATATCTGCTATATAACTTTGATTCATTATTCCTCTTAACATTATAGTATCATCAATTTCATATCTTTCACCACTATCTATAAATTCTGTTACAGAAATTAGCCTAACGTCGTTATCTGGAAAAAACACTTCAGTATAATAACCTGTCTTATTTTTATCTCTCGTTAATCTTGATAAATCTTTAACAATAACCATATCTATTTTTTTTCTTAAAATATCTAGTATCATTTTATTTAGAGCTGGTCTTGAGTCTAAAATACCTGAATATCCGTTATCTACATATTCATTAATTACTCTAATATTATGTTTTTTAGCATAGTTTAAAGTAATATCTCTTTGTGCCTCTATACTATTATTCGTATTTGTATCTTCTTTTGATAATCTTAAATAAATTCCTGCTTTGTATTCTTTCATAATTATTCCATTCTATAACTATACTCTATCAAAAACATTATATCTGTAATTAATATAAATATTATTATTCTTGTCTATCTCTATATTGTAAATAATTTCAGATAATTTATCTCTATCCCAGTTTTCAATATTAGATAATTCATTCATAATAGATATTAATCTTTCTTTTGTTATTACAGGTCTTTTTTCCTTTTCTTTTAAAATAGAATTAAGATTATTCTTTATGTTTGTTCTTCGTTCTATTTCTGTTTTATAGAATCTTTTATAATCATCAATTTCTATAATATCATTTTTATAATCTTCATATAGTGAAGTTATTGTCTTATCGCTTTTCTCAAGTTGCTTTTCAAGAATTTTTATATTATCATCATATACCTTTGTACTATTTTCATTATACTGATTTAAAATTAAGTTTTCTAATCTATCGCTTTTACTTATTTTGCTTAATTTTTCTTTTACATTTGCTATAACTATTTTTTCAACTATGTCCTCGTCAATTGACTTATACTTTCTGTTACAATCAATGGTATTATTCTTTCTTACTGCAGTTCCACAATATATTTTTTTAGACTTAATATTTCCATCTTTATTTCGAATTACTTTAATTGCCATTTTCGTTCCACATTCTTTGCAAAATACAATTCCATTTAATTTCCATTCATATTTTCTATGTCTTGTTTTTTTATGAATACTTAATTTAGTTTGAACTCTTTCAAATTGTTCTTTAGAAATAATTGGCTGATGAGTATTTTCTACAATTTGCCATTCTTCTCTAGGTATAATTTTTACTTTTTTAGATTTATAGCTTAAATTAATCTTTTTGCCATACTCTGTATGTCCAATATAAACTTTGTTTTTTAGGATTCTACTAATAGCCTCATCTCGCCAATTATAATCTCCGTTTTTAGCTCCTCCAAAATCATAATAATCTGGGCAATATATTTTCTGTTCTTTTAAATACTTGGCAATATCAGTAATCTTTGTTCCTTCATCATACATATTGAAAATCATCTTTATTACTCTTGCTTGCTCTTTATCTATCTCTAATTTATTTTTATTCTCCTTGCTCTTTCTATATCCATAAGGAGCTTTTGCTGCTAAATACATTCCTTTTTCTTTTCTAGCCCATACACCGCTTCTCACTTTTCTTGAAATATCTTTACTATACCAGTCATTAATTAGAGTTTTAAATTGTATCATATCATTATTTGAATTTTTTAAATATGTATCTACATTATCCAAAATTGAAATATACCTAATATTTTTTTCTAAAAAATATATTTCTATGTAATAGTTAGCTTCAAAACTATTTCTTGAAAGTCTTGATAAGTCTTTAGTTATAACAGTATTAACGACACCATCTTCAATATCTGTAATCATCTTTTTGAATGAAGGTCTATCTGTATTTAAACCAGTATATCCATCATCTATGTATAAATCATATAATTCAAATTCTTTTCCCAA
>CALXFB010000015.1 GCA_944387475.1 uncultured Clostridia bacterium | reverse complement strand
TGCAATTTTTTTAAGTATGCATTCTCCATTCTAAGTCTTTGATTCTCTGCTATTAAATCTTCTTCTACTTCTTTAGACAATTTCTTTTTTCTTGGTTTAGAACTCATATTTTTCTTCCTTCCACGTTTCTCTTCATAGAGTCCCTGTGGTCCTTCCTCATAATATATACGTTCCCATTTTAAAACAATCGGAGTTTGCACTCTAAAATGTACAGCAGTTTCTGTTGCTGATAAATGGTTACTATGCATATATTCTACCACATTTTGCCTGAATTCTCCACTATATGAAGATTTTTGTTGTTTGATTAAACCTTCTACGCCATGTTCTTTATATTTTCGTATCCATTCCATTATTGGAGTTGGACTTGGAATGTTAAATTCTTTTGCAGCATCATATTTACTATGATGTCCATCAATACAATATTTTACTACTTGTAATTTAAATTCACTTGTATATTTAGACATAAAATGAACCCTCCTTATTAAACTTAATTTTGTCTAATAATTTGGGTTAAATCTTTTATTTATTATTTTACTAAAAAGCAATTTTTTCTTCTATCCATTCTTTTAAGTCGTCTATTTTTACTCTTATTTGTTCCATTGTGTCTCTATCTCTTACAGTTACTGTCTCATCTTCTAAAGTATCAAAATCTATTGTTACACAGAAAGGTGTTCCTATTTCATCTTGTCTTCTATAACGTTTTCCTATACTTCCTGTTTCATCATAATCACACATAAAGTTTTTAGATAATTTTTCATAAACTTCATTTGCTTTTTCTGATAATTTTTTAGAAAGCGGTAAAATTGCTACTTTATATGGTGCTAATGCTGGATGCAAATGTAATACTGTTCTTACATCTCCTTCTGCAATCTCTTCTTCCTCATATGCGTTACATAAAAATGCTAATACTACTCTATCAGCTCCTAGTGAAGGTTCTATTACATATGGTATATATTTTTCATTTGTTTCTGGGTCTTGATAGCTCAAATCTTGTTTAGAGTGTTCCATATGTCTTGATAAATCATAATCTGTTCTATCAGCAATTCCCCATAATTCTCCCCAACCGAATGGGAAGTTAAATTCTATATCTGTTGTTGCTTTACTATAAAATACTAATTCTTCTTTGCTATGATCTCTTAATCTTATATTTTCTTTTTTCATACCTAAAGATAATAACCAATTTTCTGAATAATCTTTCCAATATTTAAACCATTCTAAGTCTGTTCCTGGTTTGCAGAAAAATTCCATTTCCATTTGTTCAAATTCACGTGTTCTAAATATAAAGTTTCCTGGTGTTATTTCATTTCTAAATGCCTTTCCTATTTGTGCTATTCCCATTGGTATTTTCTTTCTTGATGTCCTTAATACATTTTTAAAATCTACAAATATACCTTGTGCTGTTTCTGGCCTTAGATATATTTCTGATTTTTTATCTTCTGTAACACCTTGTGATGTTTTAAACATTAAATTAAATTTTCTTATGTCTGTAAAATTAGTTTTTCCACAGTTAGGGCATGGTATATTATTTTCTTTTATAAAGTCTATTAATTCTTTTTCTGTCATTCCATCTGCTATCATATCTTTTCCTTGTTCATGTGCCCATTCTTCTATTAATTTATCTGCTCTATGGCGTGTTTTACATTCCCTGCAGTCTATTAATGGGTCTGAAAAACCTCCAACATGTCCTGATGCTACCCATGTTTCTGGGTTCATAAGTATTGCACTGTCTAATCCTACTACATTTTTTTGCTCTTGTATGAATTTTTTTCTCCAAGCATTTTTCACATTATTTTTTAATTCATTTCCAAGTGGTCCATAATCCCATGTATTTGCTAAACCTCCATATATTTCTGAACCTGGATAAATAAATCCTCTGTTTTTACAAAGTGCTACTAATGTTTCCATTGATTTTAACATAAAAATTCCTCCTTTTTTAGCTAAAGAAAAACTTCCCTCCTTAGCTAACTAATTCTATTTAGCTAGGGACGAAAGTTTCTTTTCCGCGTTTCCACCCTATTTCTTAAATTGACTTTTTTCCTTATTTCAATTTAAGCACCTTAATTTAAAAGTTACTCCAAAGCTCCCCATACTTATTTATTTACAAGTATTCCACCATACTACCTGCTCTCTATAAATAAATTTTACAAGTATTTTTTCTTTTTCATTGTAACCAAAACTTATTTAATTTAATATATTTTATTATGATATATTTAAAAAGTCAATAAATTTTTAGAAAATTTTCAAAAAATATATTGATAATTTGTTTTTTTTATGCTAATATTATTAGTGTGTTCAAAATATAGGGGTATAGTGTCAATGGTAGCACATCGGTCTCCAAAACCGCCTGTGAGGGTTCGAATCCTTCTACCCCTGCCATATATATTTTAATTATAGGGAATAAAAGCTTTTGTTTTTATTTCCTTATTTTTATTTTAGGAGGTGATTTTATTAATAAAATTTTAAATTATATTATCGTTTTTATATTACTTTTTACATTGTTTATTTGTATATTTTTCATTCCTACTTTTGGAATTTATACAAATAATACTATTTCTTCAGAAATAATAGCTACTAATCCTAATGGATTTGTCTGGCCTCTTCCCGGCTATACTCGTATTAGCTCTTATTTTGGAAAAAGAAAATCTCCAACATCTGGCGCTTCTTCTTCACATTCTGGTATTGATATTCCAGCTCCAGAAGGTACTAATTTTATTGCAGTAGCTGACCGGTGAAATTACTTTTAGACAATTTTTAGGTGCAGGTGGTTATACTATTACTCTTTCTTTTGATAATTTTAGAGTTACTTATTGTCATTGCGACCCTAATTTTATTGTTGAGGTTGGTGATAAAGTTAAGCAAGGTCAAATTATTGGACAAGTTGGTCCAAAATATGTTTATGGTGTTCCTGGTAACCAATATTCTGATTCTACTGGTAAACCTACAAATGGAGCCACTACTGGCTGTCATTTACATTTAGGTATTCGTATTGATGGTAAATATCAAAATCCTTTGGATTTCTTTTAATTTGAATTTTATGTCAATTCGTGTTACAATAATAGTATAGTAATGCTTTAGCCAAAGCAAAGGTAAACGTTCTTAAGGAGGAACAAATGGCTACTTGTGATAATCGCACTATGTTCAATGAGCCCAACTGGGTCAAAGGCACTGCTGGTTCACGTTTTCCAAAATACGAAAGTGAATTTTATATGCCTGATAAGCACAAGGGCGAACACTTTGAGTTCTGGCTTTATAACCAAAAAAGTTCAATGAAGGTTGGTTTCAGGTCTTTCAGTGGTGGTATTCTTGTAATAGAACGGATTCCGGATATGGGGGAAAATCTTCAAGATAGTTTCTTTGCATTTGAACTTATATCTGGATGTTTCGAAGTTGCATCACTCATCGATTTAAGGAATTTTCTGATGAAAGAAGGACTTATTCCTTCTTATAGCAGTGAAGTTAACTCAATTGTTTTCAAGTATTCTACTACCGCTGTAATTGCAACCCCATTATTGAACAATGCACAAATTCTTTATTACCTTTGGAGTAAGCAGGAAGAAATCGAACTCAGTTCTATAATGTCTGATCATTTTTCTGACATTATTATAGATGAATTATCTGAATCCAAAGCTTTGGTTCACACCGCAAGCTAATTAGCTTTGCAAAAAGAGCTACCCAACCCGGGTGGCTCTTTACTATTTTTATATAGATCTGTCCCAAATGCGACATTTATGTCGGCAAAGGAAACGTCCCCTACATATCATCATCTTCGTCACAACCTGAACATCCATGACAATTTCCATTGCAATCATTTTGGTCATCTGTATTTGCTTCTTCTTCTCCTCCAGACCAATCTAATTCTATCATATTTTTACATTCTGGACATTCTACTTCTGTTTTATTTTCATCTACATCTATAAAGAATTCATAATTACAATAAGGACAAGTAATTTCAAAGTCGAAACCTTCATCATATATATCTTTTTCTATATTATCTAATACCTCTTGCATTTTTTTCATTCTTTCTTGTAATTTTACTTGGTTTTTTTGTAATTCTTCCACTTCTTCTTTCTTATAATCAAGAATATAATCTATTTGATCTAACATAACATCTACAAAACTTGCAAATCTTTTTTTTATATATTCCAAGTCTTCTTTATTTTTTATGTTTTTTTCTATATCGTCTAAAAAACTTTTATATTCATTTTTGATTACTCCCATTTTAGCTAAAAATCACCTTCCTTAAATTCTTTCCATATATTCGCCTGTTCTTGTGTCTATTTTAAGAACATCTCCTATATTTACGAATAATGGTACTTGTATTTCTAAACCTGTTTCTAATTTTGCAGGTTTACCTGATGTAGTTGTAGTATTTCCACTAAATCCTGGTTCTGTATATGTAACTTCTAATTCTACAAATGTTGGTGGCTCTACTGCAAATACATTTCCTTTAAATGAAAGTATCGTTACTTCCATATTTTCTTTTAAATATTTTAAACAATCTCCTAATTGTTCTTCATTTAATGGTATTTGATCATATGTTGTATTATCCATAAAATAATACAATCCTCCATCATTATATAAATATTGCATTGCTTTTTTCTCTATTTCTGCTGCTGGGAATTTATCTGATGGGTTGAATGTTTTTTCTAATGTTGCTCCTGTTATTACATTTTTTATTTTTGTTCTAACAAAAGCTGACCCCTTTCCTGGTTTTACATGTTGGAATTCTACAACTCTATATACATTTCCATCCATTTCAAATGTTGTTCCATTTCTAAAATCTCCTGCTGAATATACTGCTGCCATAATTATTTCTCCTTTCTATTTTCTCTTTCTTAAATATTTTACTTTACATATTTTACTACAATTTCCAAGAAAAATCAATATTTTCGCTGCTGTTTTTTGGGACGGGGTTAAAAAACAGCAATTTATATTATAATATAATTTTTCTCAGATTTTGTTAAACTTATACAACCAAATTTTGTTATTTGAACTGTGTCTTCTATTCTTACTCCGAAATTTTCCGGCTATATATATTCCTGGTTCATTACTTACTACCATATTTTCTTTTAGTTGTGTGTCTGTTCTATAACTTATATATGGTGCTTCATGTATTTCCATTCCTATTCCATGTCCCAAGCTATGTATTAAATCATAACCATTTAATTTAAAATCATTTTCTACCATTTTTGTAAGTAATCTTGTACTTTCTCCATCTTTCATTTCTTCTAATGTTTGTTTTTGATTTTTTAGTACTAAATCATAAACAGGTTTTATTTCTTCTGGTACACTTCCTACAAAGAATGTTCTTGTCATATCTGAACAATATCCGATTTACTTTACATCCCATGTCTATTGTTATTATATCTTGTTCTTGTATTTTTCTATCTGTTGGTACTCCATGTGGCATTGATGTGTTTTCTCCTGATAGTACTATGGTTTCAAATGCTAAGCCATCTGTTCTTTGCTTATAATATTCTTCTATTTCTTCTGCTATTTGTTTTTCGGTCATTCCTGGTTTTATATATGTAAGTATATAACTAAAACAATTGTCTGTTATTTCACATGCTTTTTCTATATTTGATATTTCGTCTTTATCTTTTATCATTCTTTGTCTTTCTATTAATTGTTCTGTTTCTACTAAATTATTTATTTTGTACTTTCTTATTAATTCTTTATAATCTGCATATGTTACATAATATTCTTCAAATCCTACGTTTTCACAAAACATGAAAAAGTTTTCATAGTCATCGCTTGATACATCATGTATATCATATACTATTATTTCATCATATAATGTTAAAATACTATGCACATGTTCTATATATCTTCCATCTGTTATAAATATATTATCTTTCCTTGTAAGTAGTAATGTTCCTTCTGCATCAATTCCTGTTAGATATTTTATATTTGTTGGATTTGATATTATTAATCCTTGCATATCTAAACTTGACATTGTATTTCTTAACCATTGTAATTTTGAGTTCATTTATTTTCTCCCCTTTTATTTATACATTCCTAAAGTAAATATTTGTAATAATAAATTTTTTATTTGTTCAAATGGTATATACATACTTATAAAAGTTGCAATTACTATAAATGGTCCGAAATGGTATATATTCATTTGATTTTTTTATTTTAGTCAACAATAATATTATACTTAGAATTGCTCCTATTAAGAATGACACTAATGTAATGACAATTATATTTGAAAGTCCAAAGAATAATCCGAAGTGCTCCCATTAATTTTACGTCTCCAAAGCCCATTGCTTCTTTCCCATAAAATAGTCCTCCTACTAATGTTATTAATAAGAATATTCCTCCTCCTGCAAGCATTCCAAAAAGCATATTTATTGTTATTGCTACATCTGACAAGCCATATAAAAATGCAAATATTATTCCTATTTCAAATAAGCTTAAGTTTAGTCTATTAGGTATTATTTGTAATTTATAATCTATTACAAATACTGATAACAACATTGGTGCTAATATCATATATTTTACTAAATCTAAATTTGCAATTATGGTGTCTTTTATTCCATATACATATAATAATGTTACATATATTACTGATGTTAATATCATTAATATATAATTAGGCTTAAATTCTAATCTGTTTTCTGTAAAAAATTCTCTCGATATTACTTTTTTATATTCTGGTAATCTTTTATTTGCCCAATTTACAAGTTCTCCTACAAATAATCCTAATATTGCTACTATAAAATAGTATGCTATATGTACGTCATTTATATACATCTTATTTTTTCTCCTTTGTTCTTTTTCTTATTTTTTCTTTTATTTTGTTTTCTATTGGTCTTTTCCATGCTGTATACCAAAAGTCCTTTTCTTCTATAGAGTCTACTAATATTGTATACATTTTACATCTATTACCACCTATTACATCTGTAAATATTTGATCTCCTACAACCGCAATATTGTTTACTTCTTCTTCTAAAATATTTTTTGCTCTCATAAGTCCACTTTTTAGCGGCTTTTTTGCAAATGAAATATATTTTACTTTTAGCAATTTTGATATTTTTTCTACTTTCTTTTTCTTATTACTATTTGATGCTATTATTAATTTTACTCCTTGACCTTGTAAGTCTTTTGCCCATTTTAATATGTTCTCTGGCATTTCTTCCTTATAATTTATTAAAGTATTATCCATATCTAATATTAGTGCTTTTATTTTATTTTTTTGTAAATATTCTATTGTTATTTCTTCTATTTTATTAAAATATTCATCTGGATAAATTAACATTTCTTCCTCCAACTACAATATATCAAATATATATTATCAATACAACTCCCAATTGTCAAGAAAAAAATAAGACAAATTAAGCTTTGCCTCATTTATACTATTTAAGAATTTAGTTTTCTTATTTCTTTTGCATTTTTATCTGATATAACCTTTTTTCCTGTTTCTTTTTCAAGTTGTTCTTTTGCAATTTTTGCAATATTACCTCCCTTTTTTACTGAATCTTCTACTTCTTTAAATCCCTTACTATTTTTACTTTTTGATATTTCAGTAGAAGATGTTTCTGCTAGCATATTTAAAACAAGTTCCATATTAGTCATATTATCTCGTAAATTTTCTTTTTTTAAACCTTTTAACTTTTTATACTCTTTTACAGAATAACCGCTCCATGCTTGTGTTAGAATATTTGTTAATATTGCAAAGTCTTTACTTTTCTCTATTCCTTTTTCTTTTAGTTCATCTGTAAATTCTTTTCTTATATCTATAGTTTTTAACCTTTGATTTATCCACTCTTCTGAATATCCTTTTTTTCTATATGTATCCAATGCTCTATTTATTGTTATTTCTGGATCATATGCTTCATCTATTCTTTCTTTTCCAACTTGTGCAAGCCACAATTTTAATGGCTCTGCTTTTTTAGATGGTATAGATTGGATTAACCTTAATATTTGTTCTGTTGTCATCACATCTGTGTCTCTTAATTTTCCATCATATGCTTCCATTTTCAACTGGTAACAATTTGTTACCAGTTCACTTCCTTCTTTATTTAACCTCATTTTAAGCGTTTTCCAGTATTTTCTCCCACCTTGATAATCATTATCTGTTAATATAGCAACTATATCAACTACTGAAAAATACCATTTTTCTTTTTTCTCATCCCATTTTGCTCTTATTTTCTTATCCTAAAATAATTTTAATTCACTATTTTCTCCCATTTTTACCTCTTTTCTTTAAGTTTTCCTAAAAACTTAACATTTATTTTTATATTTTAAATATTTCTTTATATGTATTTATTAACATTTTGCTTATTATATCAAAAAAATTATTACAATACAAGTAATATAAAATTCTTTCTAAAATATTAGACTTTACAAAGAAAAAAAAGAGACAAATTTACCATTGTCTCATAAAAAATACACTATTTACAAAATCTATGTCTTCCTATTGTTACTGTCATTGGTCTTGACCATATCCATTTATTTGTTGCTGTTGATGGATTAAAATAATAAATTGCACCATAGGTCGGATCCCAACCATTTAATGCATCTTGTGCTGCTTTTTTTGCTGTTGAGTCTGGTGTTAAATTAATTTGACCATCTCTTACTGCATCAAATGCCCCTGATTGGTATATTACTCCTGATATTGTATTAGGAAATGAACTACTTTTTACTCTATTTAAAACTACTGCTCCCACCGCAACTTGGCCTGAATATGGTTCTCCTCTTGCCTCTCCATATATTATTCTTGCAAGTAGATTTAAATCACTTGAATTGCTACTTGAAGATGATGATGAATTTGAAGAATTATATATCCCCATTGCTTTTAAAGTCGCAGGTCCTGCGATCCCATCTACTGTTAGTCCATTTTTTCTTTGGAAATATTTAACCGCTTCTAATGTCTGACTTCCGAATATTCCATCCACATTTCCATTATAATATCCCCATCTTTTTAATTTTGTCTGTATTTGTTTAACCTCTTCTCCTCTTGAACCATATTTAGATAATGCTTCTACCTCACTATTATTAGTAAAATATAAAAATATAACAGTTGATAACATTAATATAAGAAATATAATTATTAAACTTATCTTCACCTTTTCTACTTTTAATATATTCTTAAACATAAAACCACCTAAATGATAAATTTTCTTTTTACTATTTTTATCATTTAAGTGGTTTATTATACATTTTATGTTTATTTTTTCTATAAGTATTTACTTTTTTATTTATATACACACTTTTTATTAATATATATTACTTATTTTACGAACAATAATTACAAAGGATTGCTTCTAATCCAACCTCTAAATCTATTAATCCATTTTTATAATTTATATCTAAATCTCTAATTGCCTGTAAAATTTCTTTTAATTCTTTCTCTGAAAAATAACTTGCTTGTTTTTTATATTTATTTACCAAAAACACTTGATTAGGTTTTAAGTTTAAAGCTGTAACTATATCTTTATTATATTTTGTAGCTATTTTTAAGAAATATAACTTTTTAAAATGATTATAAAGCATAACTAAAATTCTTTGTATAGGCTCTTTATTATAAATTAAATTTTTTAAAACTTCTAATGCTTTTTTAGTCTGTTTTTGTCCCAAGTTGTCTGTTAAATCAAATATTACAGCTTCTAATTTTTTTATTGTTAGACTGTCAATATCTTCTTTTTTTATACTTCCACCATTTCCTGCATATTCTATAAGTTTTCTAATTTCATTTATCACATCTTGCATATTAGTACCACATATTTCTATAAAATACTTTATTGTACTACTATCAACTTTTACATTATAGGCATCACAAACAGCTTTTATTCTTTTTTCTACTTGAATAGGTTTTAAAAAATCAAATTTACACACCACACCTTGTTTTTCTAAAGTTTTAAATAACTTTAGTCTACTATCTGCCTCTTCTTCTACAAAAACTAATATAACACTTTCATTAATTATATCTATATTTTCATTTAAAAAATCATTTAATTTTTCTTTAAAATCACTAACTTCCTTATTTTTTCTTTTTCCATCTGCCTTGAAAAGACCTGTATTTCTTGCAACAATTAATTTTTTTTCATATCCGAATGCTGGTGTTTCTATATCAGAAATAAGTTCTTTTACATTAGTATCATCTATTAAAATATAATTTATACCTTTTACAATCTCTCCGAATAATTTCTTTATTTTTTTAACGCTATTTTCTAATAAAAATACTTCTTCTCCATATAAAAGGTATAAACTATTTAACTTTTCTTGCTTTAATTCTTTTTCTAAATTTTCTATACTTAACATATTACATCTATCCTATTTTCCAAGTATTATTCTAAAAACTTCAGCAACACTCCAACATTGTGCTATTGTCCCTTTTGGTGAATATGGTTTTGTAGAATCATAAAGTTCTGCAATAGAACCAATACAACCGACGTTCATCAATTTCCTTTGAAAAAGTTTTTTTAGTTTTTTCTATTAATTTACTAATTTTTTCTTCTAATTCTTCTTTTTCTTTTTTATCTTCCGAATTATTTTTTATATTTTTTAAAGCATTATAATATAAACCTAAAAGCCAAGGCCATGTTATTCCTTGATGATAACTTGTGTCTCTTTGTCTTTGATCTCCCTCATAAACTTCAACATAATTTTCTTCACCTTTTGCTAAAGTTTTTAAACCATAAGCATTTAATAATTTCTTTTCAACAACTTCAGTTACACTTTTTGCTATATCTGAATTAGGCTCTATAATTGGATTAGTTAAACTTAGTGCAAATAATTGATTAGGTCTTATTTTTCCATCTACTAAAACATCATATAAACATTTAGTTCTTATGTTATAAAACTTATCATTAAAAGATGCCTTGCACATATCTGCTAATTCTTTATATTTCATAGCAATAATTGGATGTCCGAATCTTATACTTAATTCTTGCATAATTCTATTTGCATTATACCATAAACTATTTACCTCTACTGCTTTTCCATTTCTTGGTGTAATAGCTTTTCCTTGGAATTTTACATCCATCCAAGTATTTTGTGTATTTTCTGTACCTGAAACAATTAGTCCATCTCTATCTAAATAAATATTATTTTCGTCAACATCAATACCTTCACAATAATTTTCAATTATAGTTCTCATTGTTTCATACATTTCTTCTTTAACAAATTTATAATCTTTTGTATAATCTAAATATTTTTGTATTGCTTCAAATAATAAAAGTGATGCATCTACACTGTTATAAAGAGGTCTATTATCATAACCAGAATATCCATTAGGAACTAATCCATATTTAACATCTCTAATTCCTGTTTTCAATAATTCTTTAGCTATATCAAATCTTTTTGGAATAAGTAGTATTCCTTCAAAAGAAATTAAAGCATCACGTCCCCAATCTAAAAACCAGTGGTATCCTGCAAGTAGTGTATGTAATCCAAAACTATGTCTATTTACTACAAAATTATCAGTTGCTCTTAAAAATGTTTTAATTAATTCGTTTTCTTTTTCTGTTTTTTTACTTGCTAACTTTTCTTTTACAAGTCCTGAGTTTTTATATATTTCATTTATCCTTTTTTCTTCTTTTTCAATTAAATTTTTAACATCTATTTCATCTATGTTTTCTTCTAAAGAACATACAAAAGAAATTTCTTTTTCCTCTCTTGCTTTTATATCAACCTCATATCTACCAGGAACTGCATGATTTTCCTCTGCTATAAACCCACGTTTTTCTTCTTCTATATAAAACATATTATTAAAACTATCATTTTCATGAGGTATATATGTTCCTTCTGATAGATTTATATAAATAGGAGTATAAGAATTTTCATCAATTGAAATTCTTATTTTATTTTTCTTACTTATTTGTTTTACTTTAAAAACATGGTCTGTATTTACTGTGTGGAAATCTCTAAAATTAATAATAGGAGCAAGTGTTAATTTTGCTTTATATCCCCCATTTTTAATTTTATAATATACTCCAACAGTATTTTTACCATAATCCATACATATTTTTTTAGTTATTTCAATTTTACCTATTTTATAAGTAAAAGTTGGTATAATGTCTTTTTTAAAACTCTCTTGGTATTTAAAACCTTTTGATATATATTCTTTCCCTATATTTGTATATAAATCATATTTTTTCCCTCTAACTTCAATACTTTCATCTAATTTAGAAAGTATTAAAAATCTTCTTCCAGGTGGTGTTAGACTTGCAACTAAAAGCCCATGGTATTTTCTTGTATTTGCTCCAATAATACTAGAAGAACTATAACCACCTATTCCATTTGTAATTAACCATTCTTTATCTAATCCGTTTTCTAAATTTAAACTTTCTTTAGTAAATTCCATAATTTCCTCCTAATTGTTTTTATCTTTTAATTTGCTATTTTCCAATTGTTTTAACATTTCTTCTCTTATCTCTTGTGGAGTTTTCTTTTTTGCTGGCGTCTTTCTTGTTGTAGTTTTTCTTTCTTGGGTTTTTCTATTTGTTGTTGTTTCTTTATTTTTAACATCTTTTTTTGTTTTAGTTCTTGTTCTTCCTTTTTTCTCTCTTTGTTTTGATTTAGCTTCAGCTTTTTTATCTGCCTCTCTAATTGAAGCTATTCTGTCACTATATTTTGTACTAAATTTACTTTTTGATTTTAAAACTTTCTCATCTTTTTTACCATTTCTTATTTTTTTATCTTTTTTTGCTGTTTTTTTCTTTATTTTATTAATTCTTTTTTCTTCTCTTAATTTATTACTTAGCATCAAGTATTGAGGGTCATTTTGTTTATCTTGATACCTTAAATCATCACAAATAAGCTCTATAATAGATGATGCAACTAAACTTGGGTCATGACGTATCAATTCATCTTTTATCATAGACAAATTCCTTTGTAAAAACTTAATTCCTTTTACCTTATCAACATCTTGCTCTACTAAATCTTGACCTTCCATATTATATTTTTTAATAAACTCTGGAACAATTTCTCCAGTATCATAAATACAATAATCAATTACACCTATTCCACAATGTTCTATAATTGCATTTATATGTTCTGAAACAGTATAATTATCTGTTTGACCTGGCTCTGTCATTATATTAGACACATATACTTTTATCGCTGTACTTTCTTTTATAGCCTTAGTAACACCATTTATTAAAAGTGGTGGTATAACATTTGTATATAAGCTTCCGAGGTCCAATTACAATACAATCTGCTTGTTTTATTGCATCTACCACTCCTGGTGCTGGTCTGCAATTTGATGGGCTTACTGTTATTCTATTTATTTTTGTTAATTTATCAGCTACAACTTCAGGTATTCTTGATTTTTCTTCTACTATATATCCATTAGCAAGTTCTGCAACTATTTTCATTTCATCTAAAGTTACTGGAATAACTTTTCCTATCATGTTTATAACTTCATTACTTTTAATTATTGAATCCTCAAAATTACCATTTACACCCTTCATTGCTAAGAAATATATATCTGAAAAATTTAATCCTCTTAATTTTCCACTTTTAAATTCATAATTAAATAATTTGTCTACTTCACCATCTTTAGTAGCTAAAGAAACAATACTATCTTTTATATCATCTAAAGGCATTGTTTGTAATTCTTTTCTTGAATTAGTTGCTACTTCTCCATAATCTGATACTGTAACTATTGCTGTTAAATTATTTGTATAATTTTTAAGTCCTGATAAAACAGTATTTAGTCCTGTTCCTCCACCTATTACTACAATGTTAGGTCCTTTATCATAAACAGTTTTATTGAAAATAAGTGAATTCATATTAACATTTTTGTTGTTTTCCATTCTTTCATCACTTGCTTCAATTAAAAGCTCTAATGTTCTTTTATTTAAAAACACAAGCCCTATTACAATTGCTAAAAATCCTACAACAAATATTGCTATAACTTGCCCTACATCTACAAATGAAATTTCTTTCATAACTAATATTCTTGCTAATCCATAACACGCAAGTATTATTCCTATTAAGATCAAAATCATCCATCTTTTCATTTTACTACTTGCTTTAAACCATTGTAAAAAACCTTTCATCTTTCTCTCCTTTGGGGACGTTTCCTTTGCCGACATAAATGTCGCATTTGGGACACATCCTATTTACCTATTACTTCTATTTCTAATTCTATTTTTTTGTTAAATTTTTTATATACTTCTTCTTTTACTTTATTTACTAATTCTAATACATCTTTTGCTGTTGCATTTTTCTTGTTTATTATAAAACCAGCATGTTTTGTTGATACTTCTGCCCCTCCAACACTTAAGCCTTTTAAACCTGCTTCATCTATTAGTTTTGATGTTATAAAGTCTTCTCCTCTTTTAAAAACACTTCCTGCACTAGGATATTCTAATGGTTGTTTTTCTTTTCTAAATTTTGCATATTCATCCATTTTTTCCTTTATTTCTTGTTTATTTCCTTTTTCTAATTCTAGTTCTACTTCTGTTACTATATATTTTTCTTCGTTTAATATAGTTTTTCTATACTTAAAATTCATTTCTTGATTACTAAATTTTTTCTCATTTCCTGAATAATCCATACAAGTAACTGTTTTTATAATATCTTTCATTTCTTTTCCATGTGCACCTGCATTCATTCTTACTGCTCCACCAATACTTCCTGGTATTCCTGATATTTCCTCAAAACCTGTAAGTTCTTTATTTAAAAACATTCTTCCTACTTTTGCTATTTTTTCTCCTGCTCCTACATTAATTATAACCTTTTTTCCTTCTTCATTATATTCTATGCCTTCTATTTTTATAATTAATGTTATTCCTTTTATTCCTTCATCTAATACTAATATATTACTTCCATTTCCTATTACTGTTATTGGTATATTTTCTTTATTTGCAAATAAAAGTACTTCTTTTAATTCTTCTTTAGTCTTTATTTTTATTAGACATTCTGCAGGACCTCCTATTTTAAAACTTGTATATTTTGACATAGGCTCTTCATAAAAAATTCTATCTTTAGAAATATCTAAATTTGCTTTTTCTATAATTTCTTTGATACTCAAAATTCAACTTTCCTTTCTCATAATTTTTCCTTCATTACTATATCATTTTTCTAAGCAAATTACAAGTTTTTTATTGCTTCTCTTGCTAATTCATCACATCTATTATTTAATTCATTTGTACTATGTCCTTTTACTTTTTTAAAATTTACTCTATGAATTTTTGTTAGATTATATAATTCTTCCCATATCTCTTTATTCTTTACTGGTTCTTTTGATGATGTTTTCCAGTTATTTTTTTTCCAATTGTATATCCATCCTTGATTAAACCCATTTACTACATATGCACTATCACTATATAAGTCTACTTCACACGGATATTTTAATAGTTTTAGTGCTTCTATTACTGCTGTTAATTCCATTATGTTATTTGTTGTCTCTTTTTTTCCTCCTGATATTTCTTTTCTATTTTCATTATATATTAAAACTGCAGCCCAACCTCCAGGTCCTGGATTTCCTGAACATGCTCCGTCTGTATATATTGTTACTTTTTCCACATTTATCCACCTTTCCATTGTTTTTTTATTAATTTTATGGTAATATTATAACAGTTATAATAAAAATATACAAGAAAGGATTTATATAATGGGAAAAGTTTTAGGTATTGTTTGTGAATACAACCCTTTTCATAATGGGCATTTATATCATTTAGAACAAGCAAAAAAAGCTACTGGTTCTAATTATTCAGTTGCTATTTTAAGTGGTAATTTTACTCAGCGTGGTTCTAGCGCTATTGTTGATAAATGGTCAAGAACTGAAATGGCTTTAAAGTGTGGCATTGATTTAGTTATTGAACTTCCTGTTCTTTATGCTACTTCTAGTGCTGAAAATTTTGCTGATGGTGCTATTCGTATTTTAGATGCTCTTAAAGTTGTTGATTATGTTGCTTTTGGTAGTGAAAATTCTGATATTGATATTTTAGATGATATTGCCAAAGTTTTACATGAAGAACCTAAATTATATAAATCTATTTTGGCTAATGAATTAAAAAAAGGTATTTCTTTTCCGAAAGCAAGAGAAAATGCTGTTATTAGCTATTTTAGTAATAACCCAAAATATAATAATGTTTTATCTTCTCCTAATAATATTTTAGGAATTGAATATATTAAGGCTTTAAAGAAATATAAAAGTGTTATTAAACCTATTGCTATTTCTAGGTTTGAAGCTGGTCACAACGATATTACTTACTCTGGTAATATAGCCAGTGCTACTGCTATTAGGAATATTATTAAAAATGGTAGTTTTAATGTTTTGAAAAGATTACTACCTCAAAGCTCTTACGAAATTTTACTTGATAATATTAAACAAGGACATGTCATTCCCGATTTATCTGTTTTTGAACATCAGATTATTTACAATTTACGCAAAATGTCTACACAAGAAATCGCCGAACTTCCTGATGTAACAGAAGGTTTAGAGTTTTCTATTAAAAAAGCTGCTAATTCTTGTAATAATATTTCTGATTTCTTAAACACTATTAAATCTAAGAGATATACAACAACAAGAATTCAAAGAATATTATTATATTCTTTACTAAATATTACTAAAAAAGATATGGCTTTATCTAAGAAAGTTAATCCTTATGTTAGGGTTCTTGGTTTAAATAGTAGAGGTAAATTTCTTATTTCTGAAATTGCCAAGGCTAATCCTAAATTAGAAATTATTACTTCTGTTAAACGTTTCTTAGATAATTCTTCTAACAAAAATCTAAAGAACTTACTTGACAAAGATATTTTTGCAACTAACGTATACACCATTGGATACACTTTTGATTCTTGTAGTAATTTAGATTTTACTAAAAAGATTATCTCAATCTAAAGCTCAGGCTTTAGATTTTTTTAATAAAAAATAAAATAAAGAAAATAAAAAAACAAAGCAAAACAGAATATAATATAAAACTAAATAAAGAATAAAAATAATAGCTAGCATAAACTAACTATTATTTTATATAAATTGTAATAACTAGTGCAATAAGAGTAATACCTTTTTTATTATTAAAGTATTCTTCTAACTTTTTCATTGTTTATCAATTCCTTTCTTTTGTATTTAGATTTTCATTTTTACTATTTCAAAATTATTATAGCAATAGTATTTTATTTTTGTCAAGTAATTAGTGAATGTTTCACCAATTACTTTGTTAATTAATTCAAGTATCACTGTTATACTGTCACTAAAGGAGTGCATATAAAATGAAAGAAATTGTTGAAAAAAGAAAAGTTTTACAAATTATTGGAAACAATATAAAAATACTTAGATTATCAAAGGATATGACTCAAGAGCAAATGG
This sequence comes from uncultured Clostridia bacterium, assembly GCA_944387475.1. Lineage (GTDB taxonomy): Bacteria > Bacillota > Clostridia > TANB77 > CAG-508 > CAG-269. The sequence goes on along the minus strand of CALXFB010000015.1, from coordinate 23,142 downwards.
CGGAAAAATTAGATCACTCTGTCAATTTTGTAAGTTTAATTGAACTTGGAAAATCCGGAATGAGTATGACAACAATACTTGATATATGCAATATATTAGATGTAGATGTTAATTGTATATTTAAAGGGTTACTTGACTACAGAATGAAAGATAGAGATTTAAAATTAATAGATAATATTTTAAGTTTATCAGATGATGATAGAGAAATTGTTGAAAAATTAGTTGAACATTTAATAAATAAAAATAATAAATAGATTTATTTTAAATTAATATTTAGGGGATATGTTAGTTGCATATCTCTTTTTTGACAAAAAATAAAGCAGTTACTAAAACTACTTTATCTAAAAAATTTAATATTTTCGTATCATTTTTTAATAAAAAAATATTAAAGTATTTTCCAACTTCCTTTTCTGTCTGATCCAACTCTCTCAATTTTTCCTTTTTCTTTTAATTTTGATAATACTGTAGAAATAGTTCTTCTTGATGTTTTTAACTCATTTGCTAATTCTAGTTGAGTAATAGAAGGGTTTACCTTTAATAGTTCTAATACTTTTATTTCTCTATCTGTGCAATTTTCTGTGAAATTATCTGTGCAATTTCCTGTGAAATTTTTCACAGTTTCATCTGATTTTTCTTTTCTAAAAGTAACTTTGAAAGTTCCTCTTAAATTTTCAAATTCTGGTTCAGGTAAATTCATTTTTTTCATTTCATCTCTCATTGTAGCAATTCCAGTATGTCTATTTTCTACAATGTCAGTAGTTTCCTCTAACAATCTAATAATAGTATTGTTTCTAACATCAAGTATATTATCTGTACCTAAATTTTCTATACGATTATTTCCATATAATCCACCAGGATTTAAAATTTCTATTCTATCATCAAATATTCTTAAATAAATATATGAACCTTCTGTATTTATGCTGTAATCTCGATGTATTAATGCATTGGCAATAGCTTCTCTTAATGCCTTCATAGGATAATGAGGTATATCTGTTCTTTTACCATCATCATCAATTATAACCATTGTACCAATGTTTCTTCTCACAAATGCCAAAGATTTATCTAACATTTCTTCAATAGTTCCTTCAACTCTTTCATTATCATCAAATCTTTGACCTAGTTCTCCAACATCTCCAAGTTTGCGTCCAGGAACTACAACACAAGCAATAAATAACTGGGGCAAATAGCCTTGTGGATATTCTCCAAATACCATCATTCCTGCTAATGTTGGGTGTATTTTTCCAGTACTGTTTTCGATAATACCATTTAACTTTAATATTTTTTCATCTGAAAACTTTGAAAGATTAGGTTTTTTGTCTTTAATTTTTTCAAGATATTGTTGTATTTTATCTTGATTTAAATCTTCAAATTCAGCTCTTTTTATTGGTCTTAAATCTTCTTTAATATCATCAGTATAACTTTGTAAATTATAAATTTCGTAATCAGTCATATGTTCATCTGAATCCCCAATTCTAATATATGAGCCTTTATGTATTCCTACATTTTTATAATAACAAGGTTTCTTTTTTTGAGGTAATTCATTTATTTTTACGGCTAATAATTTTTTTCCATTATACGTAAGCGCTAAAAATTCTGGTCTAATTTTAGGCTCAAGAGAAGTAGTACATAATGAGGTGATTTGTTTTTGTAAATCATTTACATTATATACATCTTGTTCTTTAAAATTATTATTTTCATTTATTCCAAAGATTATTATTCCACCATCTTTATTAGCAAATGCAGAAATTGTATCATAACATTTTTGAGGGCAACCTTTTTCTGCTGTTTTTGCTTCTATCTTATCAGTTTCTGTTTGATATTTTTGCATATATTTTATTGCACCCATAACTTCTTTCTTGGTCAATTTTAAAACCTCCAATTAATATTTATCTATTATACTTAAATTTCTATATTAATGAATTGTTATTATAATTATAACAAATATTTGAAAAAAGTTTAAAGTATTGTATATAGTAACAAGAAAAATAGAAATTATTAATAGATAAATAATTAGTAAAATGTGTTTAGAAATATTATTTAAAATTAAAACACCAAGTTTGAATCTTCCGAAACACTTGGTGTTTTAATGGTGCAGATGGCCGGAATCGAACCGGCACGGTGTTTAACCACCGCAGGATTTTAAGTCCTGTGCGTCTACCAATTCCGCCACATCTGCATATTAGAATTGGTTTTTTTCCTTACGACAATACTTATTATAATATGTAAGATGGGATTTGTCAATAAAAATGAATGATTTTTTTGAAGAAAAATTAAAAATTTAAAAATAAACTGTACAAAACCACTTATTTTGTAATGGTTTCAGTTTTTTGACTTTTGAAAATTATTTTTTAAAATTTACTTGGAAAAATTTTATTTAATAAAATTAAGAAAAATGTCGAAAATAAGAAAAGAAAAAACAGGAGGTGAAAAAATGAAAAATACAATAAAATTAATAGTATTTTTTACAATTTTAATAGGTAGTTTATTAATAATACCTAATTTAAGTAATGCAGCAACAGCTGTAGCAGACGAAACATCTTTAAATGAAGCTGTACAGAGTGCAGATTCAGGTGCTACTATAACTCTTCAAAATGATATTACAGTTACTAAACCAATAGTAATTCAAAAAGAACTTACAATAGATGGAAATGGACATAGTGTAGTAGGTGATAATTCTTGGACATCAACATCTGGAAATCAGACAATGTTTACAGCACAGCTTTCAGATGGTAAGCTTACACTAAAAAATATTAAATTAAAAAATGGGCCAAAATATGGTGTTCAATCATATGATGGAGCAACAGTAATACTTGATAATGTTTCAATAAGTGGATTTAAATATGGTGGAGTTCTTGCAAATGGTGGGAAAGTAGAGGTTAGAAATTTGCATTTAGGATATAATGGAACAGGTGCAAATAATGGTATTGAAATTGATAAAGGAGCAGCAGCTACAAATAATCCTACATTAGTAATGAATGGAACATTAATTACTGATACAAATGAAAATACAATTAATATAGCAGAAAATGGACATTTAACAGATTTTACAATTACAAATACAGAAAATACTACAAATAAAGTTGTAATATCAGGAAATAGTGTTGTTTTAACTGATAAACAAGATAATGTTATTTCAGAAAGTAAAATACCAGAAAAAGCAACTCCTAATGTTGATATTCAAAAAGTAGTAGTTAGTCTTGTTGTAAATGATAAAACTTATAAAATAACAGTAGACAGTGGAGAAAAATTAACAGATGAAACTATAAAATCTCACATAAAAATAGAAGAAGGTTATGAAGTAGAAGGTTATTATACTGATGTAGAGTTTAAAAATAAATATGATTTAAATACTGCTATAACTAGCAAAACAACTATTTTTGTAAAACTTACTGAAATCAAAGAAGAAATAGTACAAGAAGAGCCAAAGACTGAAGAAAAAGAAGAAAAAGATAATACACCAAAAACAGGTGTGGAAAATTATCTTGGAGTAGCAATGATTACATTAATACTTGCAATAGCAGGTTTAGGAATAATAAATAATAGGAGTAAAAGAGGATAGGCAATAAAGTCTATCCTTAAAATTTAATTATGAGAAATTGGAAAAAGTTTTTAATTATTTTTATTTATTTAATTTTAATTTTTTTAATTATATTATCTTGTATGTATATAGTAAATCAATTATATTGGAAAAAAGAAGCAATAGAAGAAGCAAAAGTAGTAGAAGATGTAGAAGTTAAAGAAGAGGAAGTTTCTAAAAAAGATTATTCTGAAAAGATGTTAAAAGTTAAAACCCTAAAACAAGAAAATCAAGATATAGTAGGAATTCTTGAAATAGATAACACTAATATAAATTATCCAGTATTACAGGGAAATGATAATGAGTTTTATATGACACATAATTATAAAAAAGAAAAATCAAAAAATGGATCTATATTTTTAGATAAATCTTATAATTGGGATATAGATAGTAACAATTTATTAATTTATGGACATAATTTAAATAATGGAACAATGTTCCAAGAGTTATTAAAATATGAAAGTGAGAATTTTTATAAAGAGCATCCAATTATTTTGTTTACAACAGAAGATGAAGAAAAATCATTTGAGATAATTTCTGTATTTAAGTCTAAAGTTTATAATAAACAAGATGATGTTTTTAAATATTATTTTTTTATTAATCCTAAAAATGAGGAAGAATATAATAATTATATAAAAAATATTAAAGAAAAATCTTTATTTAATATAGAAAAAATACCAAAATACGGAACAGAATTAATTACTTTATCTACATGTTCTTATCATGTGAAAGATGGTAGGTTTGTTGTTGTGGGAAGCAAGATAGAAAAGTAAAATAAAAATATAATAAGATAGTAAGTAGTGTAGATATTTAATTTTCTTTTAAACTATTGAGAAATTTAGTTATCTTGTTATATAATAACAAAGAAGGAGAAATTGTTATGGAAAATAAGAAAATTGTAGTTGCAACTAATAATAAAGGTAAATTAATTGAAATAAAGAAGATCTTAAATGATTATGAGATTTTAAGTTTAAATGATTTAGGGTTAAAAATAGATGTTAATGAAGATGGGAATAGTTTTAAAGAAAATTCAATTAAAAAGGCTAAGGAAGTTTTTAAAGTTACAAATATTCCATGTATTTCTGATGATAGTGGTCTATGTATTGATGTTTTAGATGGTTGGCCCGGAATTAAAACAGCACGATTTTTAGGTGATGATGCTTCTGATAAAGATAGAAATGATTATATTTTAAATAAAATGATAGATAAAATAAGTGATGAAAGAACGGCAAAATTTGTTTGTGATATTGCATATGTAGATGATAAAAATGTTATTGTAACAGAAGGAATTATTAAAGGGAAAATTGCTAAAGAAGAAAGAGGAAATAATGGTTTTGGTTTTGATAGTATTTTTGAATTAGATAATAAAAAAACTTTATCAGAGCTTACAAATGAGGAGAAAAATGCCTTAAGTAGTAGGAAAATTGCATTAGAAAAATTAAAAATTGAGTTACAAAAAATAAAAATTTGAAAAAAGTACTTGACAAGCCCAAAAAAATAGTTTATACTTTAATCTGTGCTAGGAAATAAGCACATGCTCCCTTAGCTCAGTTGGTCAGAGCAACTGGCTCATAACCAGTGGGTCCAAGGTTCGAATCCTTGAGGGAGCACCATTTTTTATATATGGGTAGGTGGCCGAGTGGCTAAAGGCGGCAGACTGTAAATCTGTTCTCATTTGAGTACGAAGGTTCGAATCCTTCCCTGCCCACCATTAAAACACCAAGTATTTCGGAAGATTCAAACTTGGTGTTTTAATTTTAAATAATTTTCTAAATACATTTTCTAATTATTTATCTATTAATAATTTCTACTTTTCTTGTTACTATATACAATACTTTAAATTTTTTCCTAAAATTAAACAAAAATCAAATTGTCCATAAATAAAAATCCCAATTACGTATGTAATAAAACTAAATATCATTATACCTATACATAGTTTTAATAAATTTGTTATCTTTTCTTTATATACCTTTTTAATATGCATTTTATTTTCTTCATTTTCTACATTACTCTCCATCATTAGTATCCCCTTTTACTATTTACTATAATTATTTTTATATTTCCTAATTCTTACCTGAAAAAATTGCATGAGAAAAATCCCACACAATTTATATTATTCATCTGTTCCAGTTCCATCAAATGGAATAAATTTATTTACAATACTTTCTGTATTTATTTCATCTGTTCTGAACATTTTATATGATGTATTTATTTTATTTTCAACTAATTGTTCTACCTCTTCTTGTGAAGCATGTTCTGCTAAAACTAGTTCACTAATCAAAATTTGTTTTGCATTATTTAGCATCTTTTTTTCACCAGTAGACAATCCACCTTTTTCTTTTTGCTTAAAACTTAAATTTCTTACAACATCTGCAACTTCATAAATATCTCCGCTTTTCATTTTTTCCATATTGTCTCTATATCTTTTATTCCAGTTTTTATCCATTGCAGTTTCATCTTGTTCTAGTACACCTATTACTTTATCTGCTGAACTTTTATCTATAACATTTCTTACACCTACTTCTTCTGCCTTCGCTGTTGGGACCATAACCTTTACTTCTCCTGGCATCTTCAATATGTAATAAGATTGTTTCTCCCCTAAAATATCTTTTTCTTCAATAGCATCTATTACCCCAGCACCATGCATTGGGTACACTATCTTGTCTCCTACATTAAACATGTAAGTCAACTCCTTTCAGCATAATATATTTTTCGGCGAAAAAAAGATAATAAAGTTATGTCAAACTATGGTTTTAAATAACTTTATTGGATTTTTTAACCATTTCCATTATACTACAAAAAAAGGTAAAAGTCAAAGCCTTTACCTCCCATTTTTTATGTATATTTTCTCTCTTTTCCTTGATACTCTAAGGAAATAGTTTATAAAAAAATTTTAAAAAATTTTTAAATTTACTTATTAGTAGAACCAAAGCCTCCTACTCTTTCTCCTTCTGCACTATCATCATCTGTTATTAAATATTTTTGAAAAACAGCTTGCCCTATTGCTTCTCCTTTTTTTATAGTAATATCTTCATCTTTAATATTATAAAAAGCAAACATAATATGTCCATCATTATCTGGATTCCCATAATAATCTTTATCAATTACACCTACACTATTTGCTAAGATTAATCCTTTTTTCTTTGGATTAGAACTTCTATTATAAAGAAATAAAACTTCATCATCTTGCATATATGCTTTAATTCCTGTTTTTATAAGTGTTGGATTCATTCCTTTTTTAAAACTTGGAACAACTGTATCTTCTGCCGCTTCTATATCATACCCTGCTGAATATTTTGTCTTTCTTTCTGGCAAATTAATACCCATATTTTCAAATCCTTTTGCTATTTCAAATCCTCTTAATCTTTCCATTTTAGTATCCTCCTTGTTTATTTTTTACCTTCCTTATTTTTTCATAGAAAAAATAATTTGTCAATAAGAACATTTTATTTTTCGACAAAATATAATAAAGTAAGGAATTTAGGTGATAATTATGGAAAATAAAATTTGTACATTAAATAATCTACCTTTAAACCATAAAGGTATCATAAAATCATTAGAATGTACACGGTGTAATTAGAAGAAGACTTTTAGATTTAGGATTAGTTAAAAATACAAATATAGTTACTATTCTGATAAGTCCTTCTAAAGGATTAAAAGCTTTTTATGTAAGAGGTTCTTTAATAGCTTTAAGAGATGAAGATTCTTCTTTAATTAAAGTTTATTTTTAGTAACTATTCTATTTTACTATTCATAAATTATAATATATTATTTTATGAGGTGATGTTATGAAACTTACAAATTCATCTTGTGGACTTCATTTAATTACATCTAAAAAATATAATAAAAAACAAAATATCGAAAATAATTTTACAATAGCCCTTGCTGGTAATCCTAATGTAGGAAAATCTACAATTTTTAACAATTTAACTGGTATGCATCAACATACTGGTAATTGGCCTCGGAAAAACTGTTGCAAATGCAACAGGCAGTTGTTCTTATAAAAATAACAATTTACTATTTGTAGATATTCCTGGTACATATTCTATTATGTCTTGTTCTGAAGAAGAAGAAATTGCACGTGATTACATATGTTTTGAAAAACCAGATGCCACTGTTATTGTTGTAGATGCTACTTGTTTAGAAAGAAATTTAAATTTAGTTTTTCAAATTATGGAAATTACAGATAATGTAATTGTTTGTGTTAATTTATTAGATGAAGCAAAAAAGAAAAATATAACAGTAGATTTAAATAAATTATCTAAAGAACTTGGGGTTCCTGTTGTCCGGAACTATTGCAAGAAAGAAAAAAACTTTAGACAATTTATTAAATACTATTCTAAAAGTTTGTAAAAAACAAATTATTCCTAAAACTAATTTAGTAAAATATCCAGATTATATAGAAAATGCAATTTCTAAAATGGAAGAAAAATTAGATAGATTTAAAATTATTCCTCAAAAACTTTTGCGCTGGATTTCCATAAAAATTTTAGATGGTGAAAAAGAAATATTAAAATCCATTGAAGAAAAATTTAATATTTCAATTATTGATAATAATAATTTAAATACTTTTAAAGAAGAACTTATCAATTCTATAAAAAATAAAACAGATGAAAACTTTAAAGATATTATTGTTTCTTCTATTATTTATAATTGTGAAAAAATCATAAAAAACGTATGTACATATGAAAATAACAATTACTCAAAAAAAGATAGAAAAATAGATAAAATCTTAACTTCTAAAACCTTTGGTTTTCCTATTATGATTTTATTTTTAGGTCTAATCTTTTGGCTAACTATCATTGGAGCAAATTATCCATCACAAATTTTATTTTCGTTTTTTACATGGATACAAGAAAAACTAACTGCATTTGCTAATTTTATTAATTGCCCTACTTGGTTATCCCATATGTTAATTAACGGAATTTATCAGACATTAACTTGGATTATATCTGTTATGCTACCTCCTATGGCTATATTTTTTCCTTTATTTACTTTTTTAGAAGACTTAGGATACCTTCCAAGAATTGCATTTAATGTTGATGGATTTTTCAAAAAATGTTCTTGTTCTGGTAAACAAATGATTACAATGTGTATGGGATTCGGATGTAACAGTGCTGGTGTTACTGGCTGTAGAATTATTAATTCTCCAAGAGAAAAATTAATTGCAATACTTACTAATAATTTTGTACCTTGCAATGGTAGATTTCCATTTTTAATTACTATTTCTACTATTTTTATTGCAGGAACAATGAAAGATGGAGTTGGAGCTTCTATTGTATCTACTATTAGTGTTATTTTAGTTGTTTTACTTGGTATGTTTTGTGCATTAATTATATCTAAAATACTTTCTAAAACAATTTTAAAAGGTATACCTTCTTCTTTTGTTTTAGAACTTCCTCCATATAGAAAACCTGAACTAGGTAAAATACTTATTCGCTCACTTTTAGATAGAACTTTATTTGTTTTAGGAAGAGCAATAAGTGTAGCCATTCCAGCCGGCCTTGTTATTTGGATTTTTGCAAATGTGGGAATTAATGGTGAAAGTTTGCTTTCTATTGTAGCAAATTTCTTAAATCCATTTGCAAAAATTTTAGGATTAGATGGATATATATTAACAGCATTCATTTTTGGTATCCCTGCTAATGAAATCGTACTTCCTATAATCCTTATGTGTTATCTTGGTGGAAATTCTTTAGTAAATATGGACGATATTTCTTCTATTGGTCAAATACTAATACAAAATGGTTGGAATATTTTAACTGCTATAAATGTTATGATTTTTACTTGTTTACATTTTCCATGTAGCACTACTCTTCTTACAATTAAGAAAGAAACTGGTAGTTTAAAATGGACTATTATAAGCTTTTTACTTCCAACTGTTTGTGGAATTGTAATTTGTATGTTTACTACTTTTATTTATAATATTTTTATTTTATAGACTTTAATTAGTAACACATTTTTATAAAATTCATAAGATATATCATACAAATGATTAACAAATAAAAACATATTTCTATATAAAAGGAGGTTTGTATTATGCCTGAAAACAGAGGATGTGGCGGTTTTGGCTTTGGTGACGATTGCTGCTGGATTATAATTCTTATATTATTACTTTGCTGCTGTTGCGGTGGTAATAGAGGTGGATGTTGTTAATCCTTCTTAATCAAAAAGAGAGGTCTTCCCTCTCTTTTTAATCTTTAAATCTTTTTCCTTTATGTTTTCTTCTTGATGCTCTTTCTTGATCTAAATATGTATTATCATAATCATCTAAAAATTGTTTTCTTGCACTTTCTTTTGTCCAAGTATTTTCTTCATCATCTTCATATGTTTTTTCTTGATAATTATCGTCTTCTACAAAATCGTCATCATCATTCATTCCTGAAAATGGAACCGTATATTCTTCTGCCCATGTATCATTTCTTCTCTTTTTTATTATTAAAGCAATTACTATAATTAAAATAATTATTCCTGCTGCTACTCCTATAATTATCATCTTTTTTTGTTCTTCTTTTTGTCTTGCTTCTTCTTGTTGTCTTGCTATTGCCTCTTCATCTACTAAACTTTTATTTACTGTTACTTGATATGTCGCAATATTTTCCCCATCTGGATCTGTTACAAGTATTGTAATTGTATTTTCACCTTCTTGTAAATTATCATTTCCTGTTACTTCAACTATATAATCTGGGTTAGATGGTTGTGCTACTACATCTAATTTTGTTTCTTCACCAATATATTTTGCTGTATATTCATATACTGACACACTAAATGCTGGAGATAATTCTAAATTTCCTATTTTTAAAGATTCTAATCCTTCTCCTGGTACTTCTGTACCTTCTACTGCTTCTGTTTCTTCGGCACTTTCTCTTGTTACATTTATAGTATATATTTTCTCTGTTCCATCTTCTGCTGTTACTACAACAGATAAATCGTTTAATCCTTCTTCTAATTTTTTAGTTCCTAATCCACTTACCTTTGCTTTACTATCTTGTGCTGTTCCATATACTTCTACTTCTTCTACATCTTGTGGAACTGTTACATCATATGTTGTTGTTGCCATTTTAAATCCTGTAAAATCATATTGTGTTGGTCTAATTCCAAGCATAGATAAATTTGCATTACTTGATTTTTCTGAAACTGTTCTGGCTTCTCCTGAAGATGTATTACTTCTTTGAGTTGTACTACTTCCTCCTGATGTATTTCCTTGAACTTCATTTGATGTATTTCCACTTTCATTTACTTCTCCTTCAGTTACCATCAAATAGTTATTTTCTACTTTTGCTATTTTATATGATCTTGTATCTATTAATTTCATAAAGCAAATTCCTATTAGCACTAATATAACTACAAATATCACTAATTTTTTAAAACTACTTTTTTCCATATGTTCCTCCTTAATTCTCATTTGCTTTTATGATTGCATTATATCATTTACATTTTTTTTCGTCAATAAATTTAAAAATTTTCTCTAAAACCTATCTTTATATTTTTCCTTGTTTTAAATCTTTTACAAATTTTTCTTTTATTTCTGGTGGTAATAATAATAATTTTTCTATATCTTCTTTTTTTATTATTTCTGGTAAATACTCTCCGGCTTTCTTTATATTTCGGATCACCACTAAACTCTGGTCCAGTACCTGTTCCAAAAATCCCCCCTTCATATTCACAAAGAAAGAAATATTCTCTTTGGTTAAATTTTTCTGAATACATCTCATATAACTTTTTAATTACTTTTACACTAATTCCGAATTCTTCTTTAATTTCTCTTATTACACCTTCTTCTAAAGTTTCATTTTCCTCTAATCCTCCTCCTGGAAATGTATAATATTCTTGAAAATCTTTTCTTTTTATAACATTTTTTCTATGCATAAAAGCATATCCATCATCTATTTTAACAATGCCTGCAACCCTAATTCTTTCTTCCATATCTGATTCCTTCTTTCTAATTATTTAAATACTTTATTTTTACTTTTAAATTTTTATACTATAATATTATATCATTGAAAAGAAAAAAAATCAGATAATTTTTTAAATTTTTTAATTATTTTGTAGTATTTTTTCTTATTAGTGGTATAATTTAAAAGAAGAAATTTTACAAAGGAGATGGTATTTTGGTAAACGCAAAAGAAGAAGTTGATGTAGTCAAAATGTATGGCGAAGAAGGAACTCTTTCTAAAGAAGATTTTATAAAAAAATATCGTGTAGATGAAAAAGGCCTTTCTTCTAATAAAGCAAATCAATTAATTAAAAATTTAGGTTTAAACGAAATTAAACAAGCAAAACCTAAAAAATGGTATCATTATTTTTTAGAAAGTCTGTTTTCACCATTTAATTGTATATTACTTGGTATTGTATGTATTTTGTTTTATACAGATGTATATTTACCAGAGACACCTAGCTTTGCAAATATCATTGTAATTGCAATTTTAGTTACAGCAAGTACTCTTTTAGATTTTTTTGAAGAATACCGTTCTAATAAAGCTGCTGAAAAACTAAAGCAAATGGTTGCAACTACTACTACTGTTATTCGTGATGGAAAAGAAGTTACTATTCCTATAAACCATGTAACATTAGGTGATATTGTAGTTTTATCTGCTGGTAGCATGATACCTGCTGATTTAAGAATTTTAGAGGCCAAAGACTTATATGTAGGTCAATCTTCATTAACAGGTGAATCTGATAGTGTAAAAAAAGAAGTAAATACGTCTGTTTCTATAAATGATATTGATAATATTTCAGACTTGGATACTATTTGCTTTATGGGAACTAATGTAATATCTGGAAGTGCAAAAGGTGTTGTTGTTAAAACTGCTGACTCTACCTATTTTGGTAAAGTTGCACATACATTAGCTACTGGAAAACCAAAAACTGCATTCCAAAAAGGTATTGAAAGTATTAGTAAATTACTTATTAGATTTATGCTTGCAATGATACCTTTAGTATTTATTTTAAATGCTTTAAAACACGGAACTGTTACAGCATTTACATTTGCAGTAGCAATAGCAATTACAATTACACCACTACTTTTACCTGTTATTTTATCTTCTAGCCTTTCTAAAGGTGCTGTTAGAATGTCTAAGAAAAAAACTATTGTTAAAAAATTAGACTCTATACAAAACTTTGGTGCTATGAACATTCTTTGTACTGATAAAACTGGTACTTTAACAGAAGATAAAATTGTTTTGGAAAAATATTTAGATATAAATGGTGATGAAGATATTAGAATTTTAAAACATGCTTTTCTAAATGCTTATTTTCAAACAGGTTTAAAAGGAAATATAGATGAAGCAGTAATTAAAAGAGGACTTGAAAATAATTTAGGAGAATTACAAGAAAAGTATAAAAAGATAGATGAAGTTCCATTTGACTTTTCACGTAGACGTTTATCTGTAATTGTATCAGATGGTGAAAAAAAGCAAATGATTACAAAAGGCGCAGTCGAAGAAATTTTAAATATTTGTACAATGGTAGATTATAAAGGACAAGTTTCTCCTATTACTAAAGAAATAAAAGAAAATATTAGAAGAATTAGTAAAAATTTAAACGAACAAGGTTTAAGAGTTGTTGCAGTATGTCAAAAAAATGATATTAAAGATATAGAACATTTCCAAGTATCAGATGAGAAAAACATGGTTCTTTTAGGTTTTATTGGATTTTTAGATCCTCCAAAAGAATCTGCAAAAGAATCTATTTTAAAACTTAATAAAGCTGGAATTAGAGTTATTGTTTTAACAGGTGATAATGCTGAAGTTACTAAATGTATCTGTTCTAAAGTTGGAATAAACACTAAAGAAATAGTTTTAGGAAGTAAACTTGATAAATTGTCAGACCAAGCTGTTAGAAGACTTCTTAAAAAAACTAATGTTTTTGCAAAACTTTCTCCTATTCAAAAAGCAAGAATAGTAAGAATTTTAAAAGAAGCTGGAAATGTTGTAGGATATATGGGTGATGGTATTAATGATAGTCCTTCACTTACAAATTCTGATGTTGGTATATCTGTTGATACTGCTGTAGATATAGCAAAAGAATCTGCAGACATCATCCTTCTTGAAAAAGATTTAAATGTATTATTAGATGGTGTAACAGAAGGTAGACGTACTTTTGTAAACTTAATGAAATATATAAAACTTGCAACAAGTTTTAACTTTGGTGAAGTTGTTTCTGTAATTATAGCAAGTGCATTTTTACCATTTTTACCAGAAACACCTATACAATTATTAGTAGAAGGGTTACTTTATGATTTTGGTCAAATGACACTTCCTTTTGACCACGTAGATAAAGAGTCTTTACAAAAACCTAAAAAATTAGATATTAAGAGTTTAAAACATTTTATGTTATTTATGGGACCTGTAAGTTCTATGTTTGATATTGTAGTATTTTCTTCACTTATATTATTTTTCCACGTTGGAAATCATATTAGTGATGCAGCTACTTTCCAGACAATATGGTTTAGCTATAGTATAGTTTCTAACTTGGTAGGTATGCATATTATTAGAACTGCAAAAATCCCATTTATACAAAGTAATGCACACAAAGCAGTTTATATTTCATCAATAACATTAATTATAATTGGACTTCTTGTTCCATTTACAGGTTTAGGTGCAATGATAGGGCTTGTTCCAATAGCTGCAAAATATATTTTCTTAATATTTGCAGTAACAATTCTTTATTGCTTTGTTGCTCTATTTGCTAAAAAGATTTATATTAAAAAATATGGTGAATGGATATAACTGTTTTGTAACTGTTTTGGGGACGGGGTCAAAAAACAGCAAAAGAGAGAAAATTTAAAATTTCTCTCTTTTTTATTAATGTTTATCTTTAATCTAAATTGCTGTTTTTTGCCCCCGTCCCCAAAACAGTTACATTTTCTGCTCCTATTAAACTTTTAAAGAAATTTAATATATCTTCAGTTAAATACATCTGGCCACAAGGCTTAAATTCTTCTCCTACTTTTACCCTAACATTTATATTGTTTTTATCACCATTAAAATAACATATAGCTCCACGTAATTTATCTTTATGTACTTCGTCTAAATTAGTTATATCTAAAGTTAAAATTTTTCTTTTCTGTTCTCCAAAGTCTTTAATTTCATTTGCAATAATAGCCACATTATCATCTTCTCTAATACTTAATCTGCCGGTCTACTAATACAATATTTTCTTCAACTAAACTCTTCCCTGCTTTTAAATATGCATTTTCAAATGCGATAACTTCTGCTGTACCATATAAATCTTCAATTGTTACAAATGCCATTATTTTATTATTTTTAGTGTATTTCTTTTTTATAGAAGTAATTATACCTGCATATTTTACATTTTGACCATCTTGATATTTTGGTTTTGTATTTTGTCTGATTAACTCTAATTCTTCATCATCTAAATTAGTACTCATTTGCTCATTTAATTCTTTTATATCCATTGTGTTAATATTAGTTATTCTTTCTATTTGTTCTCTTAATTTTTCTAACGGATGACCTGAAATATAAATTCCAAGCATTTCTTTTTCTAATGATAACAACTCTTTTTGAGGAAGTTCTTCATGTTCTTCAAATTTGTATTTAATTTCGTTTAACTCTTCCTTTTCCTCTTCACTTCCTAAATCGAACATTGTGACTTGACCTGTTAATCCTTTTTTCTTCTCACTTTGTATTGTATCAATTATTACCTCAAAAGAAGCTAAAAGAGTGCTTCTTGTTTGCTCAAATTCGTCAAATGCTCCTGCTTTTATTAAACTTTCTATACATTTTTTATTTACATCTTTTTCAGAGATTCTTTCACAAAAATCTGTAAAACTTTTAAACTCACCATTTTCTTTTCTTTCTTCTACAATATTTCCTACTGGTTTTTCTCCAACATTTTTAATACTTCCAAGTCCAAAACGTATTTTACCCTTTTCAACTGTAAACTTTTCAAAGCTTCTATTAATTTCAGGTTTTAAAATTTCAATTCCAAGTTCTTTACACTCATCTATATATTGTGGTATTTTATCTAAATTCCCTAAATAACTATTTAATGTAGCTGCCATAAATTCTGCTGGGTAATATGCTTTTAAATAAGCTGTTCTATAAGCTACTACTGCATAACAAGCAGCATGGCTTTTATTAAATGCATATTTTGCAAATTCAGCCATTTCATCAAATATTTTATTTGCTGATTCGGCATCTATTCCATTTCTTACACAACCAGGTACTACTACATTTCCATTTTCATCTACTTGTCCATTAATAAAAATTTCTCTTTCTTTTGCCATAACATCAAGTTTTTTCTTACCCATGGCACGCCTTACTAAATCAGCTCTTCCCAAAGAATATCCTGCTAAATCTCTTACTATTTGCATAACTTGTTCTTGATATACCATACAACCATATGTAACATTTAAAATTGGCTCTAAACTTGGATGCGTATATTCGTTATGTCCTGGATGTTTTTTACCTTTTATATATCTTGGAATCTGATCCATAGGTCCTGGTCTATATAAAGAAACTCCTGCTATTAAATCTTCTAAACAGTCTGGTTTTAATTCTTTCATAAAGTTTGTCATACCTTGTGATTCGAATTGGAATATTCCACAAGTTTTCCCCTCTTGCCATAATTTATATACTTTCGGGTCTGACATTTCTTTGTCAAATTCTACATCTATTCCTCTATCTTTTTTTACCATTTCCATTGTGTCTTGTATAACAGTTAGTGTTCTTAACCCTAAAAAGTCCATCTTCAAAAGGCCTAATTCTTCTAATGTTGTCATTATATATTGTGTAGAAATTTGCCCATCACGAACATAAAGCGGAACATAAGTGTCTACTGGGTCTTTTGTAATAACAACTCCGGCATGCATGAGTAGATGCCTGCCTTGGCATGCCCTCAAGTCCCATTGCAACATCTAATACTTTTTTTACTGTTCCATCTGATTCATATCTATCACGTAATTCTTTATTTTGCTCTAATGCTTTTTTAATTGTTATATGTAATTCATTAGGTATCATTTTAGCTAAGCTATCTGCTTCAGAATATGGTACATCTAAAACTCTTGCAACATCTCTAATAACCATTTTAGCAGCCATAGTTCCAAAAGTAATTATTTGTGATACATGGTCGTGTCCATATTTTTCTGATACATAATCAATTACTTCTTGTCTATGTGTATCACTAAAATCTACGTCAAAATCAGGCATACTAATTCTTTCTGGGTTTAAAAATCTTTCAAAAAGCAAATCATATTTCATAGGGTCAATATCTGTAATTTCAATTGCATATGCAATAATAGAACCAGCACCAGAACCACGACCTGGGCCTACTGATATTCCATGTGTCTTTGCAAAATGGATAAAGTCCCACACAATTAAGAAATAATCTACATATCCCATTTTCTTAATTACACTAATTTCATATTCTGCTCTATCTAATATTTCTTTGCTTGGGTTTTCACCATATCTTTTCTTAATTCCATCATCACATAATTTTTTAAAGAAATCAAAATGAGTTGCAAATTCGGGTGGTACATCATAGTTGGGTAATATTGTATGTCCAAATTCAAATTCAACATTGCATTTATCAGCAATTTTAACAGTATTTTCTATTGCATCTGGAAATGCCTTAAAATATTCTATCATTTCCTCTGGAGATTTTACATATAACTCATCTGTATCAAATCTCATTCTGTCAACATCACTCATTCTTTTACCTGTCTGTATACAAAGTAAAACTTCGTGATTATATGCATCTTCTTTTTTTAGATAGTGAGCATCATTTGTTGCAACAAGTGGTATATCTAATTTTC
The DNA here is from genome assembly GCA_944387475.1 of uncultured Clostridia bacterium. Lineage (GTDB taxonomy): Bacteria > Bacillota > Clostridia > TANB77 > CAG-508 > CAG-269. The sequence goes on along the minus strand of CALXFB010000015.1, from coordinate 5,788 downwards.
TCGCAAGTGCAACTAATTTTTGATTTGCTAATACTTGTTCTTTAATTCCATTGTTTTGAATTTCTATATAATAGTCCTCTCCAAAAACTTTTTTATGCCATAAGGCAATTTCTTCTGCTTTTTCATTATTACCATTTAAAAGTGCTTGATTTACTGACCCTGCTAAACAAGCACTTAAGCAAATAAGTCCTTCACTATATTTTTCTAATATTTCTAAATCTATACGTGGTTTATAATAATATCCTTCTGTAAAACCTAAAGAAACTAATTTACTTAAATTTTTATAACCTTGGTTATTTTTTGCAAGCAAAATTAGATGATTATATTTATTATCAACATTAGGTTCTTTATCAAAACGACTTCTTGGTGCAACATAAACCTCACAACCAATAATAGGCTTTACACCTTCTTTTTTACAAGCCTTATAAAAATCAATCGCACCATACATAACACCATGGTCTGTAATTGCCATAGCATCCATCCCAAGTTCTTTTGCTCTAACTGGTAAATCTTTTATTCTATTTGCTCCATCTAATAAACTAAATTCACTATGTATATGTAAATGCACAAATTTTGACATAATTTCTCCTTTCGGGGACGTTTCTTTTGCGACTTTTTAGTCACATTGGGGACAGACCTTTAAATAGATGTGTCCCTTTTGCGACATAAATGTGTGCAAAGGAAACGTCCCTATCCCTCAACCCACACTGAGGTTGATTTTCCTTTTACTTTAAATATTCCATATCCTTCATTATCTATTATTACTTCTTCTGTACAATTTCCTAAACTATCTATGTATTTTTCCCCTGCATATTGTTTTCCAATATACATTTTCTTTTCTCCGTCTCCTGCATTTGATATTACTACTGCTAGTCCTGATTGTAAATGTTCAAAGTCTCCTTCTCTTGTAAAGCCTATGATATTTTTGTTATCAAAATAGTCGTGCTGTTCTCCATATGCTTTTTCTTTTCTTAAAGTTATTAAAGTTTCTAAATCTTTCATTGGTTCTATATTATTATGTGGTATTCCATAAAAATCTCCATAAAATACACAAGGGTATCCTTCTTGCCTAAGTAATATTATGCTATATGCTGCTTGTTTAAACCATGATTCTACAAAACTCTCTAAACTTTGTCCGAGGTTGTGTATCATGGTTATCTACAAATGTTACTGCTTTACTTGAGTTTTCTTTTAATAATGTATGTTCTAATATTTTACTCAAATCATAATTAGGATCTTTTGATGCATTATAGAAATTATAATGTAATGGTACATCAAATAATGATATTTCTCCTTCTGTTTCTGTTATATATCTATGTAATTTTGATACATCTCCGGCTCCAATATTCTCCTACTGTAAACAACCCGTCTCCTGTTTCTTTTCTTAAAGTACGTATCCAGTCTCTATAAAATAAGGCATTTATATGTTTTACCGCATCTAATCTAAAACCATCTATTCCTGTTTCTTCTACATACCATTTTCCCCATTTAGTACATTCTTCTACTACTTCTGGGTTTTTAAAGTCTAAATCTGCTCCCATTAAATAATCATAGTTTCCGAATTCTTCATCTACTGCTACACTCCAATCTTTATCTTTGAATTTAAATATTGCATGTTCTTTTGATTTTTCATCATAGTCTATTCCATCAAAATGTGTCCAATTCCACTCAAAGTCTGAATATTTATGTTTTCTTCCTGGAAATGTAAATTTTGTTGCCACTCTTACTGTTTCTTCTTTTGGTTCTTCTATATTATGATTTCCCCATTCTACTTTATTTGCTGGTATTGTCTGAAGCATATCTGCTCCCATTTTATGATTTAATACAATATCTGCATATGCTTCTATTCCTGCTTGATTTAATACTTGTATACAATTTAAATATTCGTCTTTTGACCCATATTTTGTTTTTATTGTTCCTTTTTGGTCAAATTCTCCTAAATCATACATATCATAAACACCATAACCTACTTCATCTTTTCCATCTATTCCTTTATATGCAGGTGGTAGCCACAATGCTGTTATTCCCATTTCTGCTAATTTTGATGCATTTTTTGCTATATCATTCCACAAGTTTTGATTACAATTCATATACCATTCAAAATATTGCATTATTATTCCATTTATTTTTTTCATTGCTTTCTCCTATTATTTTATTTTTTCATTTTAGAATATAATTTTTCATAGCTATATTTAATTATTTTTTCATAACGTAAATTTATTATTTTTTTATAAAATTCTTTTCTTACATTTGAAATATATGGTGTGTTTTCTATTATTTTGTTTATTTTTTTAATGTCTATTAATTGATATATTCTTTTTAATGCTTTGTTACATTCTTCATTTTCTAAGCTACCAATAAACTCAAAATAATTAATTTTTTTATCATTTATTTTTATTGCTGATGTTGGAAATACATATACTCTTGCCTCCATTTCTTCTTTGTTTTTCATTATGTTTTCCATTGTTGCATCATCTAGTTGTGGATATAAACAAGATGCATTATCATATATTGGTGCTATTTCTATTTTCTCAGCTCCCTCATCTATTAAAAAACCCCAGTTACCATTATGTCTATCAAAATTTCCTACTAAAGAGTCTGCAATAAACATATCCCAAAAAAAGTCTTTTAATTTGTTTACATCATATATTTCTTGACTTTCTATTGTTTCTAAGATTTCCTCTAATTCTGTTCCATATCCATTTTCAGATGTTTCTATTTGACTATTTTTTAATTCTGCAAATTGTTTTAATATAATTCCTTGATTTGTAAAGTCTTTACAAGCAACAACTACTTTTTCTTTATTACCAATTTTATATGTTCCAAGTAATGTTTTTTGTACTTTTAAACCTAATGTTTCCATTATATGACAGACTACATATTCAGATATGCAATTATTCGAATAACTCATACTAATATTTCCTTTATTCATCCCTGGGAATTTTACCATATAGTCCTCTCCTAAATACTTTACACAAAATTTTCCTCCGTTTTTTCCTCCATAATACTTAAACTTATTTATCTCACAATTTGTAAAATCTATCATTTTTATCCTCCATAAATATATTTTTTATACAAATAATCACATTGCTCTTCTGTAATAGCTCCATCTACCCATGCACTGTTTATAGATCCTTGTAATTCATTTATTAAACAATCTAAATAACTTACTTTATTTTTTATTCCTTCTTTTAATCTTTTTAAATCTTCTTCTAAATATTTTGGTAAACACTTCTCTAATATTTTTTCATCATATTCCATTATTTTCTCCTTATTTTATTTTATCATATAATCTTTCGTTTTCTAACACTAATTGTATTTCTTTTTTTGAAAAATTCTCCTTTTTCATTTTTCCTATCTTTTTTTCCATTTCTTTTATTATTTCCAAAAACACTTTTATATTATTTTTTAAAATTGGATAAATATTATATCCTTCATTTTGTAAATATTCTAATTTTTCTGTTATAAATATTTCGTTTTCTTTTAAAAATCTTATTATATTTTCATTATAAAAATCTTCTAGTTCTTTAATCTCATTTTCTGTTATTCCGTATTCTTTTAAATATTCCATTTTCTTTTATTCTCCTCTTTCATCAGCTTTTTCTTTATTATTTTGTTTTATTTTTTCTATTTCTCTTAATATTTCTTCTATATCAATATCTAAATCTTCTGATATTTTTATTATGGCTTCTTGAAGTTTATATCCTTGTTCTATATACATTGATATATATCTTAACATTTCTTCTTGTCTTTCTTCTAGTTTCCAATCTTTTAATTCTAATTTTTCTCCAACTGATTCAAATTCTTCCTCAGCTTTTGAATCAGATATTTGGGCTTTTCCTACTCTTCCTTCAATATCTTCTGTTAATTCTCTTAATATAAATCTATATCCTTTAAGATATTTATATGCTTTACTTGATATAAACCTTTTTACTATTTCTTCATTATATGAGAAATTATACACAATATCTCCACATTTTTCCATTATTATTTCTATTGCCTGACTTTCTAATTCCGATACATCTTTTATATTATATTTATATCCAAAATTTCTAGCAACATTTCTTGCTATTTCTATTAATTTTTTTCCGTTTTCTTCTAAATATTCTTTTTCTATAGGAATAGATTTTCCTATATATATCCTATTTTTTCTTTTTAATGTCTCTTTATATAACTCTGAATATTCTGGTTCCAAAGATGTAAAAAATTCATCTATTCCAATACCTTTTTCTTTACAAATTTGAATAATTTCTTCTTTTGTTGTTATTCTATCATAATATTCTTTTAACTGTAAAAATCTTTTTAAATTTTGACTTCCTTTAGCAAATATACTATTAATTGTATCTTCGCCACTAAGAAATATATATCCAAAGTATTTTTTAATTGTATTTTTCTTAACTTCATTTTTATTCAATACTGCTAGTATTTTTTCTATTTCATTTGACTTTCCTAATGCCAATACTGATAAACAGTTTTCTATTGTTTCTTTTCTTATTTCATTTTTATTTAATATTTCTAATATCCTTTCTATTTCACTTGCTTTGCCTAATACCAATACTGATAAACAGTTTTCTATTGTTTCTTTTCTTATTTCATTTTTATTTAATACTTCTAATATCCTTTCTATTTCATTTGCCTTTCCTCTTGCTAATACGTACAAACAATTTTCTATTGTTTCTTTTCTTATTCCATTTTTATTTAATACTTCTAATATCTTTTCTATTTCATTTGACTTTCCTAATGCCAATACTGATAAACAATTTTCTATTGTTTCTTTTCTTATTCCATTTTTATTTAATACTTCTAATATTTTTTCTATTTCATTTGCCTTTCCTCTCGCTAATACGTACAAACAGTTTTCTATTGTTTCTTTTCTTATTCCATTTTTATTTAATACTTCTAATATCTTTTCTATTTCATTTGCCCTTCCTCTTGCTAATACATACAAACAGTTTTCTATTGTTTCTTTTCTTATTCCATTTTTATTTAATACTTCTAATATCCTTTCTATTTCATTTGCCTTTCCTGTTGCTAATACTGATAAACAATTTTCTATTGTTTCTTTTCTTATTCCATTTTTATTTAATATTTCTAATATTTTTTCTATTTCATTTGCCCTTCCTGTTGCTAATACTGATAAACAGTTTTCTATTGTTTCTTTTCTTATTCCATTTTTATTTAATATTTCTAATATCTTTTCTATTTCACTTGCCTTTCCTAATGCCAATACTGATAAACAGTTTTCTATTGTTTCTTTTCTTATTCCATTTTTATTTAATATTTCTAATATCTTTTCTATTTCACTTGCCTTTCCTAATGCCAATACTGATAAACAGTTTTCTATTGTTTCTTTTCTTATTCCATTTTTATTTAATATTTCTAATATCTTTTCTATTTCACTTGCCTTTCCTGTTGCTAATACGTACAAACAATTTTCTATTGTTTCTTTTCTTATTTCATTTTTATTTAATACTTCTAATATTTTTTCTATTTCATTTGCCTTTCCTCTCGCTAATACGTACAAACAGTTTTCTATTGTTTCTTTTCTTATTTCATTTTTATTTAATACTTCTAATATCTTTTCTATTTCACTTGCTTTGCCTAATACCAATACTGATAAACAGTTTTCTATTGTTTCTTTTCTTATTCCATTTTTATTTAATAACTTTAATATTTTTTCTATTTCACTTGCCTTTCCTGTTGCTAATACATACAAACAATTTTCTATTGTTTCTTTTCTTATTTCATTTTTATTTAATACTTCTAATATTTTTTCTATTTCATTTGC
>CALXFB010000014.1 GCA_944387475.1 uncultured Clostridia bacterium | reverse complement strand
ATTATTTCCCCCAATAATATTTTAAACTAATTGTAGGATAAAGTCAATTTTTTTCCGACAATTAGTTTAATTTTTTTATAAATTATATCATTTATTATAAACTTTTATTTAGTTTTAATTCATTGATATTAAACTTTTAAAATATATTTTTGTTTTAGGCAGCAATTATATTCTTCTAAATTTTAAACTTTAACAATACATAATCTATACTTGTATAGTTTTGTTGATATATAAAAAAATTTAAACCTGATTACGGATTAGAAGGCTATGGATTATTCTGGGTCTGTTGAACTTTGACAAGTAGTTGGATTTAAATTCCTTGCTAGGCATTTTTTTCTTTTCTTTGGCTAACAGTTGAACTTTGACAAGTAGTTGGATTTAAATCATATATTACTTTCTACTATGCATTTTATATAATTTCATTTTTAAAAAGCATATCTTTATCAATATCAACTATTGAATAGGCTTCGACATTTTTATTTTCAAATAATACTATTTGCTTTGTATAATTATTTTTATGTATATTAGATAATTCATAACATGAACCTATTTTTACTTCTTCTCCAAAATCATAATCGATAAAAAATAATTTTTTACTATTTTTTTCTTTAAAAAATACTCTTTCTGTTTGATAATCAACATCTTCTATAGCAATAACTTTTAAACATAATTTTTTCTTTTTAGTAATCCTTCTATATAATAGAATAATGAAAACTAATATTTCAATTGCCAAAATAATATATATTACAATTTCATATGTTTCTACTATATCTACTGCTGATATAGATGGTATTTCTTTATTATAAACTACTTTTACTTCATTACCTATAGAATAATTTGAAAGATTGAACTTTTCATATGTTTTTAGACGTTTTGATGTACAATATTTAACTCCATCTACTTCATATTCTACAATTATCGTTCCCCAAAAAGAAACTCTAAAATCGCCTCTTACATAACTTTGATATATATTTTTAATATCTATAATTTCTCCTAATGTTTCTTGTTTATTTTCTATCTTTAATGTTTCGTCTTTTATAAAACTAATACTAATTACTATTACAAATTCAACTATTAATATTATTCCACATACTAAATAGCCAATATACTTACTTTTCTTTTCTTCCATTATTTTCCCCTTATTATTTTTTATATTTTACTAAATTATAAATTTTCAGCTATACTTTTAATTTTTTCTATGCTTACAGGTGTATAATCAACTACATCGCAAGAAACACATATATGATTTTTCTTATCAAATTTTATATCTAGTGGTTTATCATGTATATGTCCAAAAACATTGATTTGATTTTCTTCAACTTCTTCGGTTGGTGCATGTGTTAATAATAAATTATCTAAAATAATTTTGTTTTTATAGACCTCTAAAAATCCTATTTCTTTCCAAGCACTTATTCCAATTTTAAAATCATGATTTCCTCTAAGTAATATTTTTCTTCCATTTAAACTTTCTACCAATCTTTTTACTTCTTCAAACTTTCCAAAACCTACATCTCCTAAATGGTATACTGTGTCTGTTTCTTTAACAACTAAATTCCATTTTTCAATTATGTATTTGTTCATTTCATCAGTATTTTTAAATGGTCTATTACAATATTTAATTATATTTGCATGATTAAAATGTGTATCAGCTATAAAATATATCATTATTTTTCCTCCTTTCATATATTTTAACGTTTTATATTATATCAATTTTTGCGACAAACATATGACAAAGGTGCGACAAAATATAAAATTAATTACATCTTGTCTTTTCTTATGATTTTCCAATAACCATTTTTATCAGCACCCACTCTTTTTATTATTCCTTTTTCTGTTAATTTTTTCAAGTTATTTGATACAGATGTAACAGATATTCCAACTTTTCCGTGACAATTCTGACAATATCATATTAGGGTCTAAATTTAGTAATTCTAATATTTTCTTTTGATTTGTAGTCAATTTACTTTCAACTTTACTTTCAACTTTACTTTCAACTTTATTACTTAAATCTTTTTGGGTATTTTTAATTAATCCCTCTAAATCTTTTCTAAAGAATACAACAAAAAATGCTAATTTTCTATCCTCAAAATCAACTTTTAAATTTTCTTTTTTACAAACACTATATATTTTTCTTAATCCTGTTCCCCATGTTTCGATTTCTCCTGACAAATAAAGTATTTTTACTATTAATGGATTTCTTGGTCTTGATGGTTCTTGCTTATTAATATAATCACTTGGTTTTGCTTCTTCTGTAAAGTGTCCCGGGTTATCAAGTTCTATTCTATTACTATAAATTGCAATATTTACACTATATGGTTCATCCCAAGAACGATGTCCAAAAGCATTGCAAAGTGCTTCTCTTATTGCAGTCATTGGAATTTCTGGTACATCTTCTCTTGTAAAACTTCCTGTATTAAAATTTGCACTCCATCTTATATTTTTGCTTATATATTGTTCTCCAATATCTATTAATTTAAAAATATTTCCGCTATAATCTTGCATATCTAAAAATGTTGACTTTTCTTCTGTTGCAAAAATTGCACATCTTAAATCTACATCTGGATTTTTTCCGAATAAAACATTTCCTGCATTTTTAATTTTTCCATTTTTATCTATTAAATTTAATCTTTTTAAAATATCTTCTTTGTTAGTATATTCGTAATTTATTCTGCCTTTCTTATTTCCTTTTTCTATAAATTTTATTAAAGTTTCTTCATCTATATCATCTATGGAAATATCACTTGGCTTTTCTTCCCATTTGTCATTTTTTCTTTCAGTTTCTATAATCATTTTTCTTAATTCGTTTTGAGAAATTTTCTTATCTTCATCTGATACCCTTATATATGCTCTACCATTTGCAAAATATGGTATATCATTTCCTTCAAATTCAACTTTAATACACTCTTTACCTTCCAACATTACTTTCTCTACAATTGGAAATATTTTAGGCTCAATATGGTCTGTTATTGTTCTTGAAACATCTCTTAATGTATTTTGTTTTATAATTTGTCCAACAGGCTTTCCATTATTTTTTATACCAAAATATAAAATCCCTTTTTGATGCTTATTTAATATTGCAACAATCGAATTTAATGCTGATTGTAACTCTGCTGTTGATGTTTTGAATTCTACTTTTTCATTTTCTTCTCCCATAGAACTCCTCCTTGAAATATTTTAACATTATTATATCACTCATAGTATATTTTCACAATATAATATATATTTTTTAATAACTTACATTTTTTCTATTAATAACTTCTATTCGTAATTATATAATAAAGGATTGATAATTTCAACTAAATATCAATCCTCTTTACATTGTATTTTTACTTTTTTGTGTGTACACACATTTTTTGTAAATAGAATGTTTTGTATTTATAAAATTATTCGTTAAATACTTATGTAACTATAATTCTAAATTTACTTCATACTTATCATTAATCAAAATATATCTGTTGTTATATTTCTTACACATATCTAAATTATATTTATTTTCTCTTATAAACTCTTCTTTATCTATGTTTTCATTACATATTCTATTTTCTATAATATTACTATATTTTTTAATATTACTATAATAATTATTTATATAGCTTTTTGTCATAATTAAACAGACATATTGTATTTCTTTTAAATATTTCTTATCAAAATCTTTTTTCCAATCAAATGGTATATAACAACCTTCTATTATTATATTTTGTTTATTTTCTATATTAGTCTTTATAATTTCTTTTATTATCTTCCACAAATAATCTGTTAATTTTTTGTCATCTTCTACTGTTAAATCAGTATTTTTACTTCTAATAAGTCCCATTTTTAAATGGTCTATTGATAAATACGGATATTTATATCTTTCTAACAATCTTTGTGCCAATAACGTTTTTCCTGTATGTGTGCTACCTGCTATTAAAACTACCATTATTTTCTCCTATCTATTTTATTTTTATAAAACTAATTGTAGGAAAAAATTAGCTTTATTCCTACAATTAGTCTAATTTATTAAATACCGAACATACTTTGTTGATCTCCTTCAATAACATCAAAACTCATATTATCAATATCATCTTCTGTTCTTAATTCTTTATCAACAACAACAGACTTTTTATTTCCATTAAAATATTCATGTTTTAATACATAATTAACCTCAAATTTAGAAACGATTTCTTTGTTAATATTATGTCCTGGTGCTATTAATTGTACATTATTTTCTTTCAAAATAGCAAACATTGTATCCCATAAAAACACTGCACTCGTTGCTCCAAATGGGTTATCAGCAATAATTACTTTCTTAGATTTATTAGAACTTTCTTTTCTTGTTAGCATACTAATGTATGAAATAATACATACAGCAAACATAAAGTAAATAGCATTTACTTGTCCATCTGAACCTAAGTCATCTTCCCACTTTTTATAAGTAGAATTTTCTTTAATATCTTCAATTTTAAACAATTTAACACTTGCTTTATCCATATTTACAATCTTAGCCACTAATGCTTTTGAAGATAAGCTCTCATTTAAATGTTCTTTAGTCATTTTATCTGGGTTTTCTTCCATTTCCTTTACTAAACCATAAATATATTCTTTCATTCTGCTAATCTTTTCATCTTTTTCATATTCATATAAATCTAATTTAATAATATTTGTGTCTTTTCCTGAAATTTTTATTCTTGATAAACCAGGCAATTTTTCTAAATCTCTTACAATGTTTTCTGCTTTTTCAAAACATTTTGTAATAAAGTTTTCTTGGTAACTTTCAAGTATTTCTAATGCTTCATCAATATGCCTTATTTTTTCTTCTAAAGTTTCTATTATAGTTGTAATACCATTATCTACAATATTTGCATCAGCCAACTTACTTGGAATTATTATATTTTGTAATTCTTCTAGTACATCTTGTTTAACAAAGAAATTATCTACACTATCTTTAATAAAATTAATTTTTTGTATAAATTCATTAATTAATTTATCAATTATTTTCCTTTCATTTTTTCTTTCAGTAGTAATTTTTTTATAACTTAAAATTTCACTTTCTAAAAGATCTGATGTATCTACAAAAAACTCCTCTATTTCATTTTCTTTTATGTATGTTTCTAATAAATCACACTCTTTTTCTAAGGTTTTCACATCTTCATTTACTTTACCTACTTTTAAACTTAATTCTTTTATTTCTTTTTTATTTAAATTTAATTTAAGTTTATTTTCTTCTATTTTACTTTCAATTAAATTAATTTCTTTAATTCTGTTTTCTTCTAAATAAGTTTCGCCCTTTTGTTTTAGCAAATTTTCTATAAGCATATTTATTTGACCTTCTAGTTGTTGTTTTTTAGAATTATTTGTTTCAAAAACAGATTTTATATTTTCTAGTTCTTCTTTTAAACTTAATATTTTATTTCTATACTCATTTAAAATCGTGTCTGGTACTTTTAATATATTTTCTTTTTTAGATAAGAAATATTCTAATGTACAATTATTTTCTTTTATATTATTTTGACATTTATCCATTAACTCTTTCTTTACTTTAAGCATTTCTTGCATATTATTTAATTGTTGATTAGAAATTCTCATTTTACTATCATAAACTTCAAAATTATTTTTAAGTGTTTCAAACTCTTCATTTAATAATTCTTTTTTATCAAACTCTGGTAATTTTTTATAATCTGCTTCATAATTTTCTTTTAAAACACCTAATTCAAAAATCTTGTTTTTTAGTAATTCTATTTCTCCGTCTAAATTTACTATAATTTCTTCTTTTTCTTCTACAATCTCTTTTTGTGCATCTATTTCTTTTTCTAATTCCGCTTCTTTTCCTTCTAATTTCTCATTTTCTTCTTGCAAACCTTTTAATTCTTCTAAACTTTCTTTTTTCTTAATAGAAAGTTCTAATTCTGAATTTTTTCTATTTAGAGTTTTTTCAATAGATTGCACGTTTTCTTTTCCATCTTCTATAGATTTATGGATAACTTTTAATTTTTCATTATTAATACGTATATTATTTTCTATATTGTCTTTATTTTCAAATAATAATTTTACATATTCATTACTATAATTATTATTAAAATTATCTATTTCATCTATATATTTTCTTAAACTTCTTTCTTTTTCATTATGTTTTTCAATTCTTCCTTCTAATATAGATATTTCTTTAACTAAAAGATTTTTATATTCTTCTACTTTATCACCTATATTTTCATAAACACTTTTTTGAACAGGAAAAATTACGTTTTCATTAAAAATAGCTTTATTATTTCTTAACACATCAATACTTACAATAGGTACTAAGTTTTCTTGTTCTATTTCAAAACCTTTATTTTTTAATTTCATAAAAGTTTCATTATCTATAAATATAGAATAAACAAAAAGTGGGTTTTTATCTAATATTTCTTTTCTTTGTTTTTCATCTTTTTTGCCTAATTCTTCAATACCTGTTGTAATATAATTGCATTTTTCTTTTAATCTTTCTTTTAAATTAAAAATATCTTCATTTGGCACAATCATATTATATTTATTTATTAAATCAAGTTTTTTAGATTTAATTTGTTTATTTATTTGTTCTATACTTTTTTCTTTTTCTTCATTTTCTATTTCTTTATTTAGGCTTTCTTTTAATTTTTCTATATTTTCTACTTGTAATGTTTTTACTAATTTTTCTAAACTATTTTTTTGTTTTTCATACTTTTCTATATCTTCATTTGAATTTCTTAATCTTTCTTCTAGTAAATTAATTTCGCCTTTTATTTTTCCAATTTCTAATTTATTTTCTATTTCTAAATTGCTTATTTTATCTTTTTCTTTATTTGCTTCTTCTATTTGTTTTCTTAAAGTTTCTATATTTTTTTCTTCATTTTCTATACTTTCTTTGACATCTAAAATTAAATTTAAGTCTCCATTTTGTGTAAGTTCTTTTGTTATAATATCTATATTTTCTTTATTTTTTAGAATTTCATCTTTCAATAATTCACATTTACTTATAAACTTACTCAAAATATCTCTTTGTTCATTTTCTACTTTTTTTGATATCTTTCTTGCTTCTTCTTTTTCTTTTTTATCATTTTCTTTTATTTTAAAATCATCATTAATTTCTTTTATTTTTTTATCTAAAGCTATTTTATAATTATAACCATATATATCATATTTTTTCTTAACATCATCTTCATTTAAGTTAGTAGTTTCTATTTGTAATCTTATTTTTTCAACTTCTTCTTTATTTTTTAAATATTCTACAAATTCATTTTGTGCTTTTGCTAATTCTTGTTTTCTTTTTTCTTCTAAATAACTTTTTTCTATTTTATTTTTATTTACTAATATCTCATCTAATTTTTTATTTAAAATATCTTTTTTACAATATAATTTATCAATTTCTAATCTATCTAAAACTTTTTCTAATATTATATTTTCTTCTTTTAACTTTTCTTGGGTTTTTAAATCATTTTCTATCTTAGATTTTAATTTATCTCTATTTTCTTTATTAAATACAAATGCTTCGTATGCTTTTTTGTCTATTTTATCTGTTTTTAAATATTCATCTTTTAAAACCTTGTTTTTCTCTTTTAGGCTTTCATACATTTCTTTTACTTGTACAAATTCATTTTTATTATCACTTTTTTGTCTAAATTCTATTAAATTATCTTTTAATTCAATTAATGTATTTGCAAGTTGGTTTTTATCTTCTTCTTCACCACTATTTTGCATATTAACATCATCTATTATTTTTATTAAGAAATTTTCTATCAATTTTCTTGATGTTTTATTTTCTTTAAAATATTTTTCTATATAGTTTTCAGAAACATTTATATCTGAAATTAATTTCCACTCTGCTGGTATTAAACCATAATTACTAATATATTTCATATATTCTTTTTTACTATCAAACATTTTTATTGGCAGTTCTTCTTTTCTCATATTTATAATTAAATTTCTTAATTTATCATATGACATATATGTTTTTTCACCATTTTCTTTTTCTGAAAGTGGTAAATGTTTTATATCATATTTATTTTCATCATTATAAAAATAACAATAATTAAAATAATCTATTTCTAATTTATCATTATTATCACCATTATTTTCTTCTACATCTTGTTTCTTTCTTGCACAAAATCCTGTAAGCATATATTTATATTGATATCCTTCGTCTAAAGTCCACTCTACTAAACAATGTGATGTTCTTCTTGGATTTCCACCTCTAAATATATTTTTTAAAGGTTTTTCACTTTTTAAATATGAGTTTGGTATTATATTTTGTATTAGCATTAATAATAAAAGTGATTTACCACCTGTATTTTTCAAATCATATGTTGTTGATTTTCCGGTTTAATCTCATCATAAAATCATCATAAATTCCTTTTGCATCATTAAAATTTACGTTTACAAGTCTAATTCTATTTATTTGTGGCATTTTCTTCGCCTCCTAAATTATACACATATTCTAACAATTGGTTTTTGTTTTCTTTGCTATTAAAATAATAATATATAATTGCTTTAAATCTTGTAGTTAAAGATATTATTTGTCTTTCTGTATCAAAATTTATTAATTTTTCTTCTTCTAAGAAATTAATTACCAATTTTACAAATGAGATTTTATCTTTTTTTCCACCTGCATTTATATCTTCTCTTGCATCTCGCAGCCTTTCCCACACATTTTTTATATCTATAAAATTATAACCTTTTTCCTTACTTTCTTTTTCTATATCTTGTTTTATAAGACTTTGGAATTTTATTTCTATTGTTTCTAACAATTCACTTAAAGCTAAATAACTTCTTGGCGAACTTAAGCCTGACTCTTTATAAAAACAAGTTATTATTGTTAAAATTATAAAATACATAAGATATATATCTTCATTTTTATTTAATATTTTTATTTTTCTTTTTAGCTCTTCATTTGTATAGCCAAAAACCTTATTATCTAGCATTACACATAAATTTAATGTATTGTCCATCCTATAAATTTCAAATCCCATTTTTTTAGCTACCTTATCTGCTATATTTCCTACTTCTGCTGACATTACATATTTTTGGTATAATTCATAATTTTTATCTTTAGATATTTCTTTTTCTTGTATTAAAACATTAATTATTTCTAATGCTACATCTAAATTTTCATCTATTTCCATAGCTTTTCCTTTCTTTTTCTTCTTTTTATTTTAATTATTTTTCTTAAAAACTATATCTGTTATTTTTAGTCCATTTCCTAAATCTATATCTTCATCTTTTGGTAATATTAATATTGTTCTAAAATTAAATTCACTAAAAATTTCATCTTCTCCGTTTTTTAAATATTTTTTACTATTTAAGTAAATTATAAAAGATATAAAATCTCCATTATACAAAGTTTTTTTACCATAATTTTTTGTAATAAAGTCTGCAAATGTTTTTAAACTTACTTCCTGTTTATTTTTTAATAATAACAATAAACTTTGGAAATAAAATTTAAAATTACTAATTACTCTTTTTGATACTTTTTCATCTATTGTTTCTATTTCTTGTATTTCAATTTTTTCTTTTATTTCTTCTTCTGTTTTATTTTTACTTAATCGTTGTTCTTCTAATGCTTTCATTGGATTAAATGTTTTGATTTTCTTCGGTAATAAAAATGGTGATATAAAATATAATAATTTTTCTGGTTTATTTATTTTAGATATTACTTTTTCAAATTCTTCTTCAAATTTAAATTTTTCAGAAAATGCACTTTTTGCTCTTATATCTATTATTTCATCGTGTTTTTTTACCATGTCAATTGCTTCTTGTAATAATTTTGTATGTGCTGACACTGCTTTATTTAATTCTCTTTCTATATTTTTTATTAATACTAATGTTTTATTTTCCTTTTCATTTAAGTTTTTTGTACCTTCTTTAGATAAATATTCTGTATAAATATTTGTAACTAATTCTGATACTTCTCCGAATAATTCTTCTTCTTCTTCAAATTGTTCTTTTACACTTTTATGATATTTAGAATATTCTTTTATTCCTTCTTTGCCACCATACATCAAGCCTTCTAATATTAAATCTTTTTGTTCTATTTTTCTTTTAACTTCTATATTTAACCTTCTTACTGTATCATAAGCATAGTTAAATGAACCTTTTTCTATCTGTTTTCTAAATAATAATAAATTCATTGTTACTTGAAGCGAGTCTGGAAATTCCTTTGTTTTTAAATAAAAATCTATTCCTTGTGCTGTTATATAATAATTTAATTTATTATCTTCTCCTAATTTTATCTCTATATATTTAATATAACTTTCTTTATTTTTGCTTTCTTTTAAGTTGTAATAATTAAATAAAAAATTATTGCCATTATTTTGTGCTACATCTAATATTAAATTTACTATTTTTTTATAATTTTCTTCATTTATTTTTTGCTTATATATATTTTTTATAAAATACACTATATAATCATATATATCTTTATATTCTATTTTTCTTCCATTTAATTTTCCAACATATAATAGAAATGATAATAATCCAATAAATACAGGCACTAAATCAAACCCTAAATTTTCGCTTTCTTGCCTTAGTTTTTTTGTTATTACAAAATATGGGTAATATATTTTTATATTTTCTTCCCTATCTTCTATTTCATTTATTACGTCTTTTATTATTTCATCATACATTTTTATTTTTAATTCTTCTTCTGTAAATACATCTTGTTTTTCTTCTAATTTTTCCAATTTTTCACCTCTAATTACTTTTTTCTTTTTTTCTTTTATTTTCTTTTATTTCATTTTTTCTAAAGCAATTTCATAATTAAATACTTCTTGTGGTATATATTTTTTATTTTCAAATATTTTTATTAATCTTTCTTTGTATTTTTCATCAAATTCTTCTAAAAACTTTTCTATTTTTTCTTTATTTTCATTTTGGCTTTTTCTAATATTTTCTGGTTTTTCTTCTATATCTAATATAGTTTCATATCCTTTTTTAAAAACTTCTATATCGTAGTTTTTAAATCTTTCTTTTAATGTTATATATATATTTACACCTTCAAAATCTATATCTCCAAAGTAATATATCTTATCTTTTTCATCTATTTCAAATTCTTCTATATATGAAAAACTTTTTAATATCTTTTTTCCTTCTCCATATATTATCATATATATATCATCTTTTTTTAAATTTTGAACTGCTCTTACTATTGTCCAAAATGTGTCTTTATTTTCTATTACTAATATGTTTTTTCTAAAATTAGTTTCATTATTATTTTTCTCATTAATATAATAAAAAAATGGTTCATATGTATCATAACAATTTAAATCGCAAAATTCTAAACCTAATTTTTTTAATATATTTTCATTTTCTTTTAGAATTTTTTCATTTCTAAATATTTCATAAGATCTTTCATTTACTGTTAATTCTTTCTTTCTATCAAAACCTTCTAAAAACCTATTTATCTCTAATATTATTTTTTCATCTTTTTTATATTCTTCAACATGCCCTAAATAATAATCTATTTTTATTTTTTTATTTAGTTTTAATATTTCTTCTTTTATATCTTTTTCTTCTTTTTTTACATTTAATATCCTATATTTTTCAAAACTTCCAACATAATTTTTTTTAGCTGTTTTTAATCTTTTTATATGCCCTTCTTTTTCTAATTCTTCTAATAAATTTAGAATTTTCCTGTCATTTTCTGGTATATACGGCAAACTTAAAATTTCATACACTTCGTTTAAATTTAATGTTTTATTCTTTTTTAAATTTATATATTTAATTAATTTTTCTTTTATATTTTCCACTTTTTCTCTCCTTAAAACACCTAAATTATACCATACTTTTATGTAAATTGCCAGTTTTTAGCAAATTTTCTCAAAAAAAGAAGAAAGTTTTTACACCTTTTCCTTAAGCAAAAAATTTTATCTTTTACTTTGGGCTAGTCAATTTTATTAACAATTTATCTAATTTAGTCATATTATGTTATATATCATAAAAATAAGAAGGTGTAAAAATGAAACTTTTAAAAAAAGTCGAGGTTTTTTTCATATTAACTATACTTTTAATACTAGTAATTAGCTCTTGTACAATAGTTACAGCAGCTACAAATGAAACAATACAAAATGATATATACTACGTTCTAACTTTCGATGCCAATACAAGTGACCCAGTAGAAAATTTACCGGAAAGTATTAAAGCTGATGTTGGAGAAACTATTATAATCCCAAGTCAGTCCCCAATTAGAGTAGGCTATACTTTTTCTGGTTGGAATACTATGTCAGATGGTTCTGGAGCATTATATGGACCAGGTGATACATTTACAGACTTCTACCAAGACACTGTCTTATATGCTCAATGGATTAAAAATCAAAATACTATAAATTTTGACCAAAATACAACAGATAATGTAGATAATTTGCCTGAAAACATTAGTTATCTTCCAGGAGACATAATAACAATTCCAGAACAAATACCAATAAGAGATGGGTATACTTTTTCCAGTTGGAATACTCTCGAAGATGGTTTAGGAACTTCATATGAGCCAGGAAGCAGTTTAACAGGACCGGAAAATAATTTAACATTATATGCTCAGTGGGAAGAAAATAATCCACCTAATATGATATGGGTTATTATTCTGATACCTTTCTTTTTGATCTTTCTTTGTACTACTGTATTTTTACTATATAATTCTGATTGTAATTGTAAATAATATATAATAAGGAAACCAAAAATCTTGGTTTCTTTTAATTACTTTTAAGTTACATCTTCTTAATTATCAAACATACTTTGGTACTCTTTTTCTTACAAAAAAGAGGAAAGTTTTTACACCTTCCCCTTAAGCAAAAGAATTTATCTTTTACTTTGTGCTAGCCAATTTTTATATCTCTTGTTACTGGATTATATCCATAGAGATCTGTTGAGGTTACATCAAGGTCTAAATCAGCACAAGCAACTCCTTGGAAATGTTTTAGAAAGCGAACTAGCTCTCGTTTTTCCTTTTTAGAAAGCTTGTTTTTTGTTACTACACTAATCCTGTTAGAAACGCAAAAACGCTCTAATATTTCATGCATGTTCTCTCTTACTGACAGGTCTTTTTCTTCAAGCATGATTTCCAAGAAACCATACATCTCTGAATTAGAAAAGTCAATACACATCCTTGGAGATTTTCCTGAAAACTCTCCTTTGTATTTTCCTTTTCCTACCTTCCGGTATTCTTTTACATGTAGCCTCCACACATAACTGTCCATACTTTCTTCTGGAGCTTCTTGTAGAATTAGTCTTGAAATAACACCAAATGGTTCTTTGAATTCTGCCAAAACAAATCCTCCTCAAAAACTGACCAACAAAAACAAGCACTATTTAAGTACTTGTTTTTATTATAACATGGATAATATGTATTTGTCATGAAATTCACAAAAAATTTACATTTTTTGTATTTATAATTTTACCATCTTCCATTATTAATATTTCTATATTTTTGGTTTTTAAACTTTCTTTTAGTTTTTTAAAATATTTTTCTTCCTCAATTCCGTCATTTATAAAAATATCTTTTATATTAAAATTCTTATATTTTTGTTTTATTTCTTCTATTTTTTTATTTAACATATATATATCATCTTTTTCATACATATTAATATAAACAGCACATTTTTTTATATTCTTGTCCATATTCTCACCTTTTAAATATATATGCTATTTATTTTTTTATATTCTATTATTTTTCTTTTACTTCCTTTACCTCTAATCCATATTTGTTAAATAATTCTAAAAACCATTCTGCTTTCTTCTTACTTCCTACACTATAACTATTATTAATATCTCCATCTTTATAAGTAAAATGAAGATATTTAAACCCTCCATAAGACCCAAGATTTAATGTTATATCTTTGGCTGTTTTTAATTTTTCCTCAAAAGTTTTATTTTTTTCTTCTACTTTTTTTAAGTATTCTTCATCTATAATTTCTAAAGACTTCCATAATACATCTAATGTTTCAACTCCAGGAAAACATACTGTTATAAAGTTATCACTTGCTTTGCTCCATACTCCTTTTCTTCCTACTGTGTATCCTTCTGTTCCTGGTACTAATCCTTCTCCATATTTAGTTAAATCTACTAATAATTTTACTTTTATTTTTTCTTCCATATTTCTTACTCCTTTTAATATTTTAAAATAGTTTAACATAACATTTTATATTTTTCAACAAAAATCACAATAAAACAAATATTATTGTGATTTTATTTTTTCTATAATCCATAATAAGATTTAATGCTATCTGCTATTGCTCTTGCATATAATTCTCCATTATTTAATATGTTTCTTAAATCTTTATTTACATTCATATAGCCAAGTTCTATTAAATATCCTTCTATTCCTACATTTGAGTTTCTATAAATATTTTCTCCATAACTTTGATTTGTTCCATTTACATATGCTCCTGTTGCAATTCCTCCTATTTCTCTTATCATAAATAAATATGGTACTTCATCATAAATTCCGCTTATACCCTTTAAAACTTTCTAAGTTTTTTTCTACATCAATTGTTCTTACATATACTCCTAATTCTTCTTTAAAACTTTCCATTTTTGAATATGTTGTATTTGCTGTATGTACAATATTATCAGATAAGTCCATTGCTAGTTTATAGTCCATATTAGGTGAAGCATATACTTCTACTCCTCCATCTACAAAATCTGATTCGTTACTATTTAAATGTAAAGAAACAAGTATTTTAGCTCCAGACTCATTTGCCATAGTTACTCTTCCATCTTTATCATATATATTATACATGTCATATTGTTTACCTTCTGTTCCATCTCTTGTAAGTAATACTTTTAACCCTAAATCTTCTAACTTTTTCTTTAATTCTAAACTACAATCAAGTACTATTTCATCTTCTCTATATATTCCAGATATTGCACCACTGTCGCTCCCACCATGTCCTGGATCTATCACAACATCATACATATCTTCTGGTAATTTAGATATTTTATTTACATTTAATACAAATGCTGATATATTATTTTTGTTTACAAATTCTATATTAATTTTATTATTTAAATTATTTTTTGTTATTGTATAATATTCTATTTTTTCCTGATATTGTGAGTTATTTTCTAAAGAATAATATTTTTCTTGTCCGTTTAAATAACTTATTTTTAATAATAGAAAATAGTCACAAATATCTAAATTTTCTAAGTCTATCCCCTCATTTATCTTATCTAATGTAGAAAATGAAAGTAAATTATTTGATGTTTCATATGTTGTATCAATTACATTTTCTTCTCCACCTTCTTTTCTTAAAACAATTTGTGCATTTTCTACTTCAGATAAAATTTCAATTTCACCTTCTAAATTTAAATGTGTTCCATAAACTATATATCTATTAACTTTTGCTTGTTTTTCTTCTATTATATTTTTTATTTCGCTAAGTGATACAGCTTCTCCATTTGCTAAAATTGTTTCTTCTCTTTTTCCAATTATAAAGCAGGTAAAAGCAATAACTACAATACATATAAATAATAACATTCTATTTCTTTTTTGATAACTTTTTTTCTTATTTTTCATATTTCTTTTATTTTTCTTTTTAGTCCTTTTCACAAAAACCTCCTTAATATCCCCTACTTATTATACAACAAATTTTATAAAAAGTCTGTTACATTAATATTTTTTTAATGTTACAAACTTTTTATTTAAATACTTCCATTCTTATTTTTTCCATTACATACAAATACTATATGCTGTAGGTCTAATAATTACTATTACTTCACTTCTATCTTTCTTATACATATCTATTTTATATGATAAATATAGAAAAAATAAAAAAATAAAATATAAAGTATATTAAGGTATCATTGTATTATTAATTTTAAATCATACTAAAAATATATATTAAATAAACAAAAACAAATATTCCTCCAGTTATTTTATTTATTTGTTTCTTTTTAGTATATAATCCTATTATTTGTAAAACTATTGTTATCCCAATTAAAATGGCTAGGCTTCTATTAAATTCTATATTAAATACTAAAGGATTAATAATAGATCCTATTCCTATTAATAAACATAGATTTATAATATTAGAACCAATTATATTTCCGAATAATAAATCAGTTTTTCCTTTTTTACTAGAGACAATTCCTGTTACAATCTCAGGCAGAGTTGTTCCTATTGCAACTATTGTTATTCCTATAAAACTTTCACTAAATCCTAAACTTTTAGCTAAGATAATACTGTTATTTACTACAAAGTCTGAGCCGAATTTAAGTCCCAATAAACCTATTGTTATATATAAAAGAATAATTACAATAGATTGTTCTTTTATTTTAATATTTTCTACTTCTTCTATAATTTCTTTATCTAATTTGTTATTTTTAATTTTATTTTCTTCATAAATTGTATATAAAATATAAAAAAATGCACACAAAACAAGTATTATTCCTTGAGGCTTGTTAATTATTCCAATATTATTTGTTTTATTTATGTTTCCTAAAAATAATATTAAAAGCATTACAGCTATACTAATTAAGAGATGTACTTTTACAATTCTTTTTTCCAATTTTATAGGTTTTATTAAACTTGATAATCCTAATACAAATAAAAAGTTACATATACAACTTCCAATACTATTTGCAATTATTAGGTCTGAATGGTTTTCAATAGAAGATGTTATTGTTATAAAAATTTCTGGAAGTGATGTTCCTATTGCTACTATTGTTAGCCCTATTAATATTTCTGATAAATTAAATTTTTTTGCAATAGTGGTTGCTACTTTTACTAAAAAATCTGCTCCTTTTATTAAAAATATAAAACCTATTATTATAAATAGAATTTCTACTATCAATTTTTCCTCCTTTTATTTTCCTTTTTATTATTTTTCTTTTTCATTCTTATTTATTTTTATTTTCTTTTGTTTTTTGTTTTCTTTTCTTCTTTATTTTTCTTTCCATTTTATTTTTATTTTCTCTTATTATTTTTACCATTTTTTTGTTTTTTAAGCACAAAAAATAGATGCTTTATTTTAGCATCTATTTTAATCATACCATCCGAATAATGATTTTTTACTTTCTAATGTTTCTATTTTTTCTATATCTTCTTTATCTAAATTAAAATTAAATAAACTTATATTTTGTTTTAATCTATCTATGTTTCCTGATTTTGGAATTATTACCATATTTCTTAAAAGCAAATATTTTAGAGCAATTTGTGCGGGTTGCTTATTATATTTTTCTCCAATTTCTTGTAATATTTTATTTGTAAAAATATTATTTTTTCCGGCTGCAAGTGGACTCCATGCTTCCATTATGGTTCCATTTTCTTCTAACACTTTTTGTAATTCTTTTCTACTATAAAAAACATGTGCTTCTACTTGATTTATAGCTGGTATAATTTCACAATTATTTATTAATTTTAAATATTGTTTTTTACTAAAATTAGAAATTCCAATTGATTTTATTTTTCCTTCTTTAACGCCTTCTTCTAATGCTTTATACATTTCTTTTGTTTCTTTATATGGTTCATGAATTAGCATTAAATCTATATAATCAAGCCCAAGATTATCTAAAGAATTCTCTATTGCTTCTTTTGTTTTAATATACCCTCTATCAGGTCCATATACTTTAGTTGTGATAAATAAATCTTTTCTATGTACACTACATCTTTTAATTGCTCTTCCTAAAATTTTTTCGTTTCCATACATTCTTGCTGTGTCTATTAATCTATATCCTAAATCATCTATTGCTTTTACAATTACATCTTCATCGTTTAATGCATATATTCCAAGTCCAATTTTTGGAATTTTTATTCCATTATTTAAGGTTATATACTCCATTATTCTTCCTTTCCACTATTTAAGGCATTTTTTGCTGATTTATTAAGCATCTTTTTAGCTATCATACATATTATTGGATTTGTTGCAGATATTGCTTCTAAGTTTTTCTTTAATTTTAGTTCTTTTAAACATGTATCCGAGAAATCTACTACCATATCTAATCCAGATATAAATGTAGCCATTTCTGAGTTTAAAAACACCATAGGCATAGCCATTTCTTCTGAATTTGCAAGTCTTCCTGCTAACCCTGCTTCTGCAATTAAACCTTCTTCACTACCAACCATATCTTGGAATTCTTGTTTCATTCCAGTATTTGTTGAACCTGGTAAAACATTATTTACTCTAATTCCTACTTTTCCTAATTCTACTGCTTGCATGCAAGCAAAATGTGATAAACATCTTTTTGAATACATATAAGCAAATGTTGAAGGTGCATTGTTTGCTAATTTTTCTGTTACCTTTTGCACTTCTTCCCATGTTTTACAATTTACTACTTTATTTTGTTCTTTTTTAAATTTTTTCCATTCTAATCCTGCTGTTGATGTACAATATACTATACTTCCACCTTTAGTCATTCTATTTTTTAGATAATTTAATGTAATATACATATTTGCTGTATAATTACAATCAAATGTTGTTCTATAGTCTGTTTTAGCTCCTGAAAGCCCTGCTATACCAAAAAATGCATCTATATGGTCTGGAATTTCAGAAAATGCTTTGTCTATTTCTTCTTTTTTTGATAAATCACATTTTATAAATTTTGTAATCCAATCTACATTACATTCATTCATATCTATTGCATATACTTTTGCACCTAAATCTACTAGCATTTCTACGGTTGCCTTTCCCATTCCACTAGCTGCACCTGTTACTACACATATTTTATCTTTATAACCAAAATAATCTTTCATTTTCTACACCTTCTTTAGTATTATTTTTATATATTGTTTTTGGAATAATTGGGAAAGTGAGACAAAAAGTCTCCGTCCCTATTTGTCTCACATTGCTTTCTTATATAAGTTTATAAAGTCTTCTTTTGTTACATCTACTGGGTTTCCTGGTTTACATGGATCCTTCATTGCTTTTTCTGCTAGCATTTCAAAGTCTTCTTCTTTTGCTCCATAATCTTTTATTGTAGTTGATATTCCAACTTTTTTACTTAATTCTGAAATCATCCATACAAATGTGTTTATTACATCTTCATCATTTAAGTCTTTTGCATCTGGTCTTCCTATATTTACTAATATTTCTCTAAATCTTTGAACTGTTTCTGGATTTTGTCCATTAAATCTCATTACTGTAGGAAGTAACATTGCATTTGCTATTCCATGTGGTGTATCATATACTGCTCCTAACTGATGAGCCATTGAGTGTACTATTCCAAGTCCAACATTACTAAATCCCATTCCTGCTATATATTGAGCCATTCCTATTTTTTCTACTGCTACTGGGTCTTTATCATTTACTGCTAGCGGTAAATATTCAAATATCATTTGAATTGCCTTCATATGAAACATGTCTGAAATGTCATTATGTGCTTTTGTTATATATCCTTCTACTGCATGTGTTAATGCGTCCATTCCTGTTGCTGCAGCTAATCCTTTTGGCATTGTAGCCATTAGGTCTGAGTCTACTATTGCTAATATTGGTATATCATTAGGGTCTACACATACCATTTTTATTTTTTCTTCTTCATCTGTTATTACATAATTTATTGTTACTTCTGCTGCTGTTCCTGCTGTTGTAGGAAGTGCTACTAATGGCATTCCTCTATTTACTGTATTTGATGCTCCATTTAATGTTCTTACATCTGTTCTATCTGGATTTGTCATTATTATTGATATTCCTTTTGCTGTATCAATACTTGAACCTCCACCTACTGCTACTATTAAATCTGCTTTAGAATTTTTACATGCTTCTACTCCATGTAATACGTTTTCTATTGTTGGATTAGGTTTTATTTCATCATATAATTCATAAGGTATTCCTGCTTTATTTAATACCTCTTCAACTTTTGCTGTAACTCCAGCTTCTACAAGTGATTTATCACTTACTAAAAATACTTTTTTAAATCCTCTCTTCCTAATTTCTCCTGCAAGTTCTTCTCTTGCTCCTTTTCCAAAATAAGATGTTTCATTTAATACAAATTTTTCAGCCATTTTTCATTCCTCCTTATTTTTAACTTTAAATTATATGTATTATAATTTATGTAGTATAATTTATATTATACTATACTATATTTTATCCTAAGAGACGTTCCTTACAAGAAACGTCCCCTTAAAATTTTACTTTTTATTTATAATATATTTTTTAATACTATTGTTTTTATTCTTGACATTTCTTCTAATGTTGTCATTACTCCTTCATTTCCTATTCCTGAATGTTTCCATCCTCCGAATGGCATTTCAAATGATCTATAGAAGCTTGCTCCGTTTACTACTGCTCCTCCACATTCTAATCTGTCTGCTATTTTCATTGCTCTTGATACGTCTTTTGATATTACACAACCACATAGTCCATAACTAGATCCATTTGCAATTTCTATTGCTTCTTCTACATCATCAAATCCTATTACAGATATTACTGGTCCGAATATTTCCATATCTTTTGAAACTTCCATATCTTTTGTTACATTATCTAATATTGTTGGATAATAATATGCATCTTCTCTTTTTCCACCACATACTATTGTTGCTCCCTCTTGAACCATTTGATTTACTTGTTCTTCAATTCTTTTTGCTGCATTTATATTTATCATTGGTCCCATGTCTGTGTCTTCATTCATTGGGTCTCCAACTTTTAAATTAGATATTACTTCTTTCATTCTATCTATAAATTCTTGTTTTCTTGAGTTATGGATTAAAAATCTTTTACTTGCACAACATACTTGTCCACCATTATATAGTCTTCCCCATATTGTTTCTTTTACTGCTAAATCCATATCTCCATCTTCTAGGAATATAAACGCATCATTTCCACCTAATTCTAACATTACATGTGTTAGATTTTGTGAACAAGTTCCCATTGTTTGAATTCCAGCTGCTGTTCCTCCTGTTAATGATACTAGATGTACTCCTTTGTGTCTTGCTAATGCTTGTCCTGCTGTTGGTCCATCTCCTGTTAATATTTGAATACAACCTGCAGGTACTCCTGCTTCTATCATTAATTTTACATATTCTATTAATGTTAATGGGTTATAATTTGATGGTTTTACAATTATGCTATTTCCCATCATTAATGCTGGTGGTACTTTTTGACAGAATAAGTCACTTGGGAAATTAAATGGTATAATTGCAGCTATAACTCCTACTGGATACCTTTTTGTAAATTGTATTGTTTTTTCTTGTCCTGCTTCAGAACCTTCTGGTACTGATTTTCCATATAAGTGTTTTGCTTTTTCTACAAAACCTCTAACACCTATTCTTACATTTGCAAGTTCTCCTCTTGCTTCTTTTATTGGTTTTCCTGTTTCATTTGATAACAAAACTGCTAGTCTTTCTTTATTTTCTTCTATTAAATCTACAAATTTGTATAATATATCTGCTCTTTCATATATTGATACTTTTTCCCATTTTTTTTGCTCTATCTGAGCCACTTTTACTGCTTCATCTACATCTTCATCTGTTACATTAGGTACTGTGTCTATTAATTCTTGAGTTGCAGGATTTACAACTTCTATTACTGCTCCATTTGAAGCATCTTTCCATTCATAACCTATTAAATTTTTCACACTTGCTCCCTCCTTATTATCTACAAGTTTACAAATTTTTTGTGTTCCATCTTCAAAGTTTTCTAATATACATTCATATTTTTTCCTATTTTGTGGTTTTTTCCCTGCTCTTCATTTACTAAATGCTGTAAATGATAACATTAATCCTCCTGTTGTATTTGAGCCATGGTCTCTTACTCCATATTCTCCGAATGTGAATATTGCAAGGAAAGGTACTCCGTTTGCTTCTTTTTTTAGTTGTTTTGCAACTTCGTCTATTCTATCTCCTATTCCTAATCTTCTTCCTCCACAGTGTACTAATAGATATGCTCCTACTTCGTTTTCCATATCTTTATTTAATTCTTTCATTGTGTTTCCTGTAGAGTTTATTAATTCATCTACTGTTGCTTCCATTTGTATTACTGCTGTGTTTACTGCTAAGTTTGCTCCTATATTCATTGAACCGTCTTTGTTTCCATACATTGGGTGACGTATTGCTATTAAATCTCCTAATCTATCTTTTACTCCCAAAGGTTTTGTAATTGTTGTTACTAATAAATTGTTTTCTTTTAAGTCTTTTGCTTTTGCTCCTGTCCATTCTGCATATTTCTTTTGTGCTGGCATTCCGTCTATTTCTACTAATGTTCTTTTTCCTTCTACTTTTGTTATTACTCCTGAGTTTGTTGTTTCATTATATGCTCCTGTAAATACATTTTCTATTTCTTTGTCTGTATAGAAAAATGCTATTGCTGCTCCATCACTAAATATTTTATCATTTGTAAATATACTCCATTTCCCTTCTACTGTATTGTCTGCTGCACTTCCTCCGAATATTGGCACTCTTCCTACTACATCTTCTATTCCTTTAATGTATTCCTCTTCTTCTGCTGGTGATGCTACCATATAAAAATAAGCTGGTACACAGTTCTCTCCCGCATTTTCCATTGCTTCTTTTGCTAATTTTCTTCCTGTTTCTCTTGGGTCTTTTCCTCTTTCTGAACCTGCTACTCCAACTTTCATATCTGGATCTCCTAGAGCTAATATCCCAGTAAATCCTTTTTCTCCCGTTATAAATCCGTCTGGTGTTATAATTCCAGCGCTTGATGTACATCCAATTATTGGTGCTGTACCTAATTCTGATTTAGCTCCTTCAAGTACTTCTCCTACATCACTATCTACTGATGTATATAAAAATGCTACTTTTGTTTCTACTAAATCTACCACTGCTTTTGCAGCTGTTTCCTTTCCTTGTTCATAACTATTTTCATTTGTGCTCCATGCTACATTTGATTTTAACATAATTACTCCTCCTTTGTAATTTTATCTTACCCAAATTATAACATATTAACCATCTTTTACAACTAATTACACAAAAACGTAATATAATTGTAACACAAATGAAAAAAATAATAGCTAGCTTAAGCTAGCTACTATTTTATATATAAAAATGAAAGAAAGATTAATTAGTAATTATTTTATACTAGACACATTCGAAATCTATAACCATTAATTTCTCCAATACTTCTATTAAAATGAAACATTCCTGCACGAGATTCGCTTCCATTATATCCTCCTCGTTTAAAGAAGGGATTATTTGCATTTATAAATAGTTTATCCTCACTATTCCACCCAGCAGTTTCGTATGTTGCATCTCCCAATTTATAATCTATATTCATATCTACTCCTGAGTATTCTGTTACATATTTATTTCCCGTTTCTTCTATTAAAACTCCTCCATTAATTATACTTTCTTGATTTGTATTTTTTTATTATATGCTACTACAAGTTCTGAAGCTCCTCCTGATAAATCATATATTCCATATACATTTCCCGTGCTACTTGCTAAAACTCCTTGTGTACTCCAATATTCATTTGTTGTTCCTTCATCAGCACCAGCATTTACACTACTTCCTGCTGAACCTGTTATATAATTACTACTATTATTTATTGTTACTTCTGTTCCATTTCTTCCATATTGACTATGAGTTAGGTATGCTACTGTTCCCCATTCGCTGTTTTTTAGCATATGCGAATTTAAGTTTTCTGCATAATCTTTTGCATTAGTATATTGATTTCCTATTGTGCAATATCTCCATGAGCTCATTCCTGGCTGTACTGCTATTGCTCTATTCTCCATATCTGATAATAAGATGTTTCCTTTTCCTTCATCATCTGTTACTACATTTGTTATATTATTTTTATCTGTTGTATCCACTAAACTTGTTTCATATTTTCCTACCCATATTCCTGTAAGTTCACTGTCCCAGCCACCTAAGTCTACATTATTTGTAAATGCTGGATGCACATAATAGTCACTTGTTGTGTCCTCATGGCCTGTTACTGCTCTTTGAGCTTTTTTCAATTCTCCATTTTCATCATAATAATTATCTGACGTTCCTACTAAGAATTTTACATCTATTGTTCCTCCTGCACTTTTATCATTAACATCATTATATGTTATCTTATATGCATATCTTGGTATCCATACAAAATAGCTCTCCACTCCATCTACTGTAACGACAGCATTTGCCCATTTACTTTCATTATTATCTTCTGTTCCAGTTCCTGCTACATAATCATATGCTGAACTTGAATTATTTTCTTCCCACTCTTTTGTTTCTTCATTAAATGTTACTAGTTCCATATTATCCTTTAATACTGGTGCATTTACTCCTTTACTTTCTACATAACCTCCATTTGTATACTGACTTATATAATCCTCATAATCTGTTATTCTATTTTCTTCTTCTATTCTTGCTTCTTCTGTTTCATTTTTAGCTTTTTGTGCTTGTGTTAAAATACCGGTTCTCACCTGTAAGCATTGCTATACTTACACCTGCTAAAATTAGTAAAACTATTATCGTAATCACTAATACAATTAATGTAATCCCTCTGTTCTTTTTTAAAAAACTAAACATATTATTTTCTCCTTTTGTTGATAATTTAAAAATATAATTTATAAAAAACCATTCTTATTTTAATTTAAGTTATAATATAGTTATTATAAAAATAAGGATATACGAAATCCGAGTATTGCTATAAACATAAGTTGAATTTCCGGTAATAGTACGTTTACTACATGGTGCTCCATTTCCTTCACTACCATAATCTCCACCTCTACGAACTGGTATATTTAGTGAATATGTCTCCATGGTCCATTCAAATACATTTCCTGCTAAATCATATATATTTTTAATTTTGTAATTTTCATTTACTCCTGTTTTACTTGGGTTATTAGTATCATCACTATCTAAATAATTACCTTTTCCTGTACTATCTATTAACCATGTTTTTTCCTCCTCTGTTCCCTCTGATAACCATCTCATTATAGCATCCCATTGAACTCCATATATCAGTGTAGATGTAACATTTGAATGTTCATTCATTTGTGCAAAAGCTCTTGCCAATTGAACTGCTCCGTCACTATCTCCTTCTGAATTTCCACATATTATTCTGTTATATACCTCTACATTCTTTTTGCTTATTGTAATATCATTTTCTCCAATTCCACTTTCATATCTTCCTACATAAAAACCTTTATTATCTTTTACACTTTTATACATTTTCTCAACTTCTGTTGAATTTGCTGTTCCATTTGCAGATGGCTCATAGAATTTATTTTCAGTCAAATTATTTGTTACAAACATATCATCTTTATATTCTTGACCTGCAAAATCATATCTTTTAAATTTATCAAAATCAGGTACTGGTACCCATACAAATTGATTACCTTCTGCTACTATACTTGAACTATCTACTTCTGTATCAGCACTATTATCAGAAATAACTAATCCTTCTTCTACATTGTCAAGCCCTGGAACTATCATAAATCCTTCTGGTATTATTGCTGTTCCATTATTTGTATATGTTTTATTTCCTTCAGTTACTATTTCTCCTACTACTGCTTCTATATTTGTTGCTTGATTTATATAACTTTCATATTGATTAATTATTGTGTCTTCTTTTTTTTGAGCTTCTTCTGTCTCATTTTTAGCCTTTTGTGCTTGGGTTAAAATTCCATTTTCACCTGTTAGCATTGCGATTGAAACAGAAGCTAAAATTAATAAAACAATAATCGTAATCACTAAAGCAATTAAAGTTATTCCGATTATTGTTTATTATTTCTTTTTTTACATTAAAATTCATTTTACTTCTTCTCCTTTTCATTAGTTATATTATTTCCAATATTTTCTCTTTTTATGCTATTATTTCTCTATAGAGCTTTTTTTATTTCTTCTTATTTTTTATAATTTTTATTATTTATTTCTTTATATTATTGTTTATTTGCAAGCATTTTTAGTTGCAAATTATGTTTTTATTTTATACATAAAATGGGTATTTGTAAAGACTTTTTAAGAAAAAAGTGAAATATTTTGTCATGAAATGTAATTTCATTTCTATGATTTGCTTGTTCTTTACTATACTTTACAATATTTATTAAATCTTTAAATTTTATTCTTTTAAAATTTTTTTAAATTTTTAAGTTTATAAAAATATCCTTTAATCTATTTGTATTAATTATGTTTCTATGTTATAATTTTTATGTCCTTTATAAGTTATAAAACTATTATATTTATAGTTTTAGGAGGAAAGAAGGTTAAAATGAACGGAATGATAGGTTTGTGTTTGATAATAATTCTAATTATTGGCACCATTATAGCTGTAGAATTGAGCATTACTTTGAAGAAAATTAAAGAAAAAGAAGACAAAGTTTCAAAACACAAATAACTTGTTCTATTTAACTATTCTAAAAGGCAACAGTGGTTTCTGTTGTCTTTCTTTTTATTGTTTTTCCTTTTATCTTTTTCGTTTTTATTATTCCTTTATTTTCTATTCTATTTTCTATTTTATTTATTTTTTCATTGTATTCTATTTGCTTTTTCTTTTCTTATTTTTTAATTTCTTATTTATTAACAAAATA
The DNA here is from genome assembly GCA_944387475.1 of uncultured Clostridia bacterium. Lineage (GTDB taxonomy): Bacteria > Bacillota > Clostridia > TANB77 > CAG-508 > CAG-269. Next base: position 18,872 of record CALXFB010000014.1, on the reverse strand, counting down.
ATTGTAAAAAATAGTATAATACCAATAATATAGAAAATATTATTTCTTGTTTCATTCTGTTTTTCATTATATTCTTGCTTGTTATAATCATTACTTTGTATAGTAGTACTTGTTTTTTCTAAAATATTATTTAAACTTTCTTGGTTTTTCTTTTGCTCTTCTTGGTATTCTATCTCTTCATCATAATTTCTTTTATAAACATTAATTATATAATCTTTTTTAGTATAATTATTTTTAGCAGTAACAGTAATTTTAATTTCATTATTACCTTCTTGTAAAACATCACTTTTCACTATATCTACACTTGCTTCTTCATCTTCTGGAATAGCAAGTAAAGTAATATTATAAGTATCATTTGAAACCTCTACATTATAATTAGTAACACTATTATCAAAACTAGGATACAAAAGAACATCTTTAATAGCCAAAGTTTCTAAATTAGTGTTAGCATCTTCTATATTATTAGTTTTAGTAACATTAATTATATATTCACTATTATTTGCATTATCTTCAGATGTTACTTGTATTTTTATTATATTTAAACCATCTCTTAAATTTTCATTTCCAGTAACAGTAATTTTAGAATTATTATTTTCACCTATCGTTAAAACTTCTATATTATTAATATTATCATTAACAGTTAAATAATAATTATAAATATCTTTATTAAAATCAGGAACCATACCTTCTATACTTAATCTTAAATTTTGTAATTTAGAATTAGACTTATCATTACTACTTCCTACTTCTTCTCTTGCTTGTTTTTGCAACATTGTTTCATCCTTGCCTACTTCTATTTGTAATTCTTTAAAATCAGTTCTTACTTCTTGGGCCCTTTTAGTATAAAAATTACCATTAATACTAAAAGTAGCAATGCCACTGCTTTTAGCTCTAAACTTAAAACTCTCTACCTTTCCTGTTTTATCATTACTGCCACCATTTTCATCATACCATAAACAAATAATTCTATTATCTATTACATTTACATTACCATTATTATTTTCACTAATAAATTCCAATTTATCATTATCAAAATAAAGCTCAAAATCATATGCATCTGAATAAAAGTTTTCAATATTTACAAAAACCTCTATTTCTTCATTTATTTCTATTATTTGTTTATCAGAACTTAAATAAACAGTTCCATCAGTAATTGCATAAACATTATTAAAATTAAAAATACACATAATAATAAATAATATAAAAATAATAACTTTCATAATTCCTCCTGGGGACGTTTCCTTTGCACACATAAATGTCGTAAAAGGGACACATCTATCACAAAGGTCTGTCCCAAATGCGACATATATGTCGGTAAAGGAAACGTCCCTATTGTTCAATTTTTTGATAACCTAGTATATGCCTTTGTATTAAAAGTAAATCCACAGATGTTGGTTTTGTTCCTACTTTTCTTACATTACTTGCTTTTAAAAATATTCCTTCTAATTTTTCAAATTCTAATATGTGTCTTTGTAATACTAATAAATCTACACTATTTATTTTTCCGTCTCCATTACAATCTCCATATATTAAAATTGTATACACCCTTAAAATATTTCCTTTTTTCTCTTCTTTTACTTCTTCATTTTCATTCTCTTTTTTTGTTTTTTCTCTAACTAAAATCCTACTTCCTGTTCCTAACAAATCTTCATCATTTAAAGGTTCTCCTTTATAATTTTGAAATTCTAATTCTAAATCTGTTGTAATTAATTCTTTTATATCACTTACTTTATTTTTTAAGTTATTTTTATTGTTATTTGTATCATTATTTTCTTTATAATCTATTCCTGATATTTCTAATCCTTCTACTCTTAATGAACTGTCAAAATGTATTTCCCAGTCTTCCATTTTTCTAACTACTATTACATTTATTTTTTTTCTTATTTCTTCATTTTCTTTAGATTTTACAACTACTATTGCTTTTCCTTCTTTTTTTGCTTCTATATTTCCTTGGTTATCTATTGTTATAGTGTCTTCATTATCTTCTATATTGCTTGCTTCAAAGATAATACCTTTTTCATTTGCATCTTCTGGTTCTACATATGCATTTATTTTAAAATTATCTCCTACTTGCATATATATTTCTTCTTTGCTATCTACTACTATATTTGTTACTTTACTATAACACTCTATTTCAATACTTGCTTCTACATTATTTTCTTTTGCTTTTACTTTAATTACAGTTTTTCCGCTTCTTATCCCTTTTACATTTCCTTTATCATCTACTGTAATAATTTCAGGATTTTCTGATATATATTCTATCTTTTGCTCTTTTGCTTCTTCTGGATATATTTTTACATCTAAAGTTTTTGTCTCTCCTTTATAAATTATATTATTTTTATTTATATTACTGTCATCGCTATCATTATTATTGTTTTCTAAACTTACCTCTATTTTTTCTATTTCCACATCTGGTAATTCTTCTACATAGTTTTGTGATATATATCCTATTATTCCATTTTCTAATTTTACCATATCCCATCTATCACCTGTTCCTATTCCTTTTTTTATTCTTTGCATTTTATCTTGTTTTTGTAGCATTAATATTACTTCATAAGATGTTCCGTGGTCCTGTTCTTACATTTACATTTGTTCCTGTACATTGTAGTTTTTTATTATCATCTACAAAATTACTTAGGTTTATACTTGGACTTTGTACTTGTATATCAGGCATATTATTATATATTGGTATTACAAATTCCATTGGTAAGTCTAATAAATTACTATTTTTATAACCATTATATATAGATTTAGACTCACTATATGGTGCCAATACATTTGTCATATACTGATGCCAAAAAAGAGTGTCTCCTGTTACATCAAATTTTTGTAAATATATTGTATTTTGTCCTTGGTTTATATAACTATCTCCAATAAAAATTCCTCCACCTGTTATCGCCTTTTCTTTTGTATTCCATGGTATTAGAAATTTTGCTTTTGTTTCATTACTTGCTCCTTTTCCGGTCTTTTGCATATTGAAGTCCATTTTTAATTGCTCCCATTGGTTCTGGTGAACTTGTTGCTCCTATATTATAAAAATTGTATAGACCTTCAAAACCTTGAACTGTTCCACTAATTGAACTATGTGATAAAAAAGGTCCTACTTCTTGTTTTATTCTTGATGCTAAATGATATGGGCTAACATAAGATGTTTTCCCACCTTTTAATATTAAATCAGAATATTTTTCAGACATGTTTATGGTTTGTCCATTACTTGTTACATAAGATACTTTCTTATTATAAAATTCCGTTCCATACAATATTTTTTCAATACTTTCTAAATTATTTGTTTGTTCACTATAAGATAAACCTTCAAATTGAAATATTCTAATTTCATTTAAAAAGTTTCTTGGATCCATTGCAAATTCAACCGCTTGCCTTGAACTATCTACCCATCCTGCATCTACTTCTACATTATATTCTCCGAGGTTTTGTATTTTTCCATCTATCAGAATAGTTTTTAGGAACTAGATTTTTACCAAATACATTTTCATTATCTATAACATAATTCCAGTCTAAATTTGTATATAGTGGTGTAAATGTCCAATTAGGATGTTTTTTTAACAGTTCCTCTAAATATGGTTTATAACTTTCTGGAAATTCTTCTAAATTATTTGTTTTTTCTTCTCCAAAACTATTTGTTAATAATATTATAATACTTATAAAAACAGCAATAAAAAGAATTATAATTAAAACAATATATGTTTTTTTATTTTTTAAAATATCCATTATTTTAATTCCTTTCTCTTGCTTTTATTATTATTCTTTCTTTAGAATCATTTGTACATGTAATTAAAGTTATTTGTTTTTCACCATTTGTCTTTTGTGATAAACATTCTACATTTTCTGGTAATACTTTATATACAGCATATATTTCATATTCTATCTTTTCTCCGTTTTTATCTATTACAAATAAATTGTCTCCTATTTCTAATTTTTTTAAATTTTTAAACATATTATTATTTTTAAAATTATGTCCTGCTACACAAAAATTCCCTTCTTTATTAGGGTCTGCTCCATAAAATTTTACAACTGATACATTTAATGCTTCTTCAGAATATGTCTTTAATACATATGTTTCTAAATTAATTTTTGGTATTTCTAATTTTGCTATTACATCATAACCTTTATATTCTTCTATAATATTTTCTTTTTCATATCGTTTTTCACTATTTGTATTTTCCACATTGTTTGTACTACCTATATTTTCTTTATTAATATTTTTATTTTCTTCATTTGCATTACTACTTACATTTTCTATTTTATAATTACTTTCTTTTAACTTATTATCTAATATCCTATTTTCTATGTTTTTTTCTTTTATAAAAAACATTCCTGTTCCTAAAAATATTAATATAAAAAATAAATTTACTATTATCTTTTTCATTTGATTATTTCCTCCTGCAATATTCTGGTTGTTTTATGTAAGTAAATGAGTCAGGCTCATTTACTATTTTATTTTTCCTTTTGTTTTCTTTTTTATATTTTTGTTTTTATTTTTTTCATTTTTATTTCTTTCTTTACTATTTTTTACTTGATTTTCTATTATAATAAACAATCATAGTTAAAACTGCAATTAATACTAAACATATAGGAATATAAATATTTATACCTGTTTTTGGTAATTTTTCTGGAACTTTATTTTCTATTTCATTTTCCGTACTTTCTTCTTGTGGTGGTGTTATTTCTTCTTCTACTTCATTATCTGTTTGTCCTTCTTGTTCTGGTGGTAATTGCTCTTGTTTTTCTTCTACTGTAAAATCAAATGTTTTTTCAGCAATTACAGTGTCCGAATTTCCTCTATCTATTAATTTTAATATTATTTTATAATCTCCAACCTCGCTAAATACTCCTCTTACATTCAAAACTTGTGATACATCTTTTCCACCTATTTCATATCCTTGTTCTTCTCCCCATCCACTTTGAATAATATCGTGTTCTAATCTTGCACTGTCATCTGCTAATAATTTTACATCACCTGTTCCACTTATTTTTTCAGCTACCAATCTTGCTTTTTCATAATATCTTCCCATAGGAGAAGAGTATGATAATTTCATGTCATTTTCTTCACCTTTAATAAGTGTTCCATTTACTGGCTCTAAACTTAGTGTATAATCTACATACTCTGGTTCTACTGTTACATTTTTAGTAATAGGAGTTGTTATATCATCATAAGTAACAGATGCATCTGAATTTGCTAGTCCTTCTGCTGTTATATTAAATTCTGTTGGATTTGATGTAGTAATATCCTCTTTTGCCTTAAATGTTACACTCATATTAGTACGAGGATTTGTTCCTCCTGAACTATCAAAAAATACTACTCTTACTTTGTCTCCCATATTATTTTCTGTTCCACCTTCTGAAGAGACATATTCGAATATGTTATTATCATAAGCAACATCAAATGTGTAAGAACCAAGAGCCGTCCCAAATTCTATATTTACTTTTACTTCTTCACCTGGTCTTACTAATTCTTTTGTTATTGTTACATCTACTGTGTCTAAGGAATCAGCATATACGTTTCCTGTAAAACAAAAAACAGTAATTAATAATAATAAAGTTAATATACTAATTATTTTTTTCATTAAAAAAATTCCTCCTTTTTTATTTTTTTATATTTTTATTATGTCTTTTTTACTATTTTTTATTTAGAAATTTTTACAAGAAAAAAAACTGTTTTTTGGGACGGGGTCAAAAAACAGTTAAAACAACTTTTTATTTTTTTATTTAATTATTTTATAAATTCTAAAATTTTAGGAATAAATATAATTAAGCCAATAATTACACTTCCTATTGCTAAAACTAGTACCGCTCCTGCTGCTACATCTTTTGCAAGTTTTGCTTTTTCATTTTTTTCTTTTGTTATCATATCTACAACAGTTTCAATAGTTGTGTTAAATAATTCTGCTGATATTACAAGTGTAATTACTATTGTTAAAATTATCCATTCTAATGCACTTAATTTTAATACTATACCTAAAATTATAACAAGTATCATTATAAATATATGTATTTTCATATTTTGTTCTGTTTTAAATGAACTTATTATTCCTTCTATTGCATATTTAAAACTATTTATTAATTTCTTTGTTTTTGTTTTCATTCTCATCTTCCTTTTCTAATATATATTTTTTTACTAAACTTGTATATATTATTAAATAACAAACAGATATTAAAAATCCTGCTATTACATCACTTGTATAATGTACTCCTAAATATATTCTTGTTATTCCTATTAATATTATTAATATGCTTAAAATTGTTATTAATATTATTTTCAATTTTTTGTTTTTTAAATATTTATATGTTAAATATATTAAATAACCATAAAATGCCATAGAAATCATAGAATGTCCTGATGGGAAACTATATCCTGTTTCTGTAATTAATCTATATTCATCTGGTCTTGGTCTTTGTACTATATTTTTTAATATTAAATTTAACACAGTTGCTATTAGTAAATTAAGTAATATACTAAAACTTATTTTTCTATTTTTTACTAATATTAATATATCTATTGCAAGTGCTACAATTACTATTGCTCCACCTAAACTTGTTATTACTATTGCTATAGGTGTTATAGATGGATTTATTATATTTGATATTAAATTATATCCAATAGTGTCTAATTTTACTATTTTCTCTTCAAATACATCTTCTACTATTGCAAGTACTATTATTAATAAAATAAATAATATTATCCATTTTATATTTTTCATTCCTAAATCTTTTACTTTTGTTAATTTATCTTTCATACCTATTTCCTTTTAACTTTTACTTTTTCAATAGAATTATAAATTGTATTATATTCTAATAATGCAACTTTTGTATTTTTATTAATTAGAAAATATTTCATATTTTTCTCCTAATTTAAATTTTATACAAATATTATAACATATGGTTTTTAAATCTGCAAATACCAAAAAGAGCCTAAAATAAGCTCTTTTCTTTAGATGTGAGACAAAAATTTCCCGTCCCTATTTGTCTCATTCTGTTCTTAATGCTTCTACTGGATCTTTTTTGCTTGCCATTTTTGATGGTATTAATCCTGCAATTATTGTTAAGAACATACTAATTAATACAAGTACTATTCCTGCCATAGGTTCTAATGTTGCTTTTATTGCCACTCCTGATAGAGTATATATTAGACTATTTATTGGTATTGTTAAAATCATTGTTATTCCTATTCCAATTAATCCTGCAATTAATCCTACAATAAATGTTTCTGCATTAAATACTTTTGATATATCTTTTTTAGATGCTCCTATTGCTCTTAATATTCCTATTTCTTTTGTTCTTTCTAATACTGATATATATGTTATTATCCCTATCATTATTGATGATACAATAAGTGAAATACTTACAAATGCAATTAATGCATAACTTACTGCATCTATTATATTTGTAACAGATTTCATCATTGTTCCTACTAAATCTGTATATGTTATTACATTTTCTTCTTTTCCTTCATCTTGTTGTTTTTTATTATATTCTTCTATAGCATTTGAAATTCTTTCTTTATCATCAAATGTTTTTGGATATATTAATATTGATGTTGGTTCTTCTATATTTACTGCTCCTAATTTTTCTAAATTGCTTTCATATGTTGCATTACTATTTTCTCTATATGTTTCCATTATGTCTGCTATTTCTTCTGGTGACATTTGTGCTATTGCCATTTGTTGTTCTTTGCTTAAATTTTGCATATTAAATACTTGTTCTTCATCTTCTTTTGGAAATTCTAATCCTGTAAATACATTTATATTTTCGTTTTCTTTTTGTTCTTTTACAATTTCTGCTTCATTTGTTTTATTTATTACATATTCTTCTAAGTCTTTTAAATATCCTATTCCTCCAGCCATACTTGTTGCTGCACTGTTTTCATTTTGTTTTATTATTCCTACTACTTTTATATTTTCTGCTTCGTTTATTTTTTCTTTCATATATTCATTATCTTCTTCTTTGTTTATCCATATTCCATTTTCTTTTTTATAATAGTCTGTATTTAATAATAATTTAAATGATAAGTCTAATAATTCATCATAAGTATAGCTTGTGTTTTCTGGTTCTTCTACTGTTTCTCCATTTTGTAATTTTTCCATCATGTCTTCTAATTCGTTTTGATCTTTTATTCCTAATGAATATAATACATAATCATTTATTCTATTATTTCCATCTACAATTAATACTACTTCATTATAATTTTCAGGCCAATTCCCTGCTAATAAATCATATTGCGTGTGTAATAATTCTTCATTGTCTAACATTTTTGTCCATACATCTGTATTCATAAAACTAATTCCATTTTGCTGTTTTCCTGCCATTGCTCCCATTCCTAATTTTTCCATAACTGTACTTGGATTTACTTTTACAATTCCTGAACTTGTGTCTTCTTTATATAAGTTTAAATTTAAATTATATTCATATTGTATTGAATTTGTATAGTCTTTTATATTACTTTCATTACTTTCTAAGTATTTTTTAAATTCTGTTAAATTATTATTTTCTACTTTGTTTGATATTGTTGATAACATTTCTGTCATTATATTTTGTGAGTGGATTTTTCCGTCGTCTGTGTTTTCTTCTTCATCACTATCTTCTTGCATCATTGTTTCTAACATACTTGATGTGTCTATTGTTGCTTCTTCTATTGATATTGGATATGATGATAACGTGTCTTCTTCTACTTTATTTATATAATTTTGTATTCCAGTTGATAATGATAATATTAATGCTATTCCTATTATTCCTATACTTCCCGCAAATGCTGTTAAAACTGTTCTTCCTTTTTTAGTCATTAAATTGTTTAAACTTAAATTTAATGCTGTTAAGAACTTCATTGATGTTCTTCTTTTTTCTTTTTCTATGTTTTTTTCTTCTACTTTATTTTCACATGGATTGCTATCATCTGTAATTACTCCATCTAATATTTTTATTATTCTACTTGAATATTCTTCTGCTAGTTCTTTATTATGTGTTACCATTATTACTAATCTATCTTTTGATATTTCTTTTAAAATATCCATTACTTGTTTGCTTGTTTTAGAATCTAATGCTCCTGTTGGCTCATCTGCTAGGATTATACTTGGGTTATTTACTATTGCTCTTGCAATTGCCACTCTTTGCATTTGCCCTCCTGATAATTGGTTAGGCTTTTTATGTATTTGCTCTCCTAATCCTACTTTTTTTAATGCTTCTATTGCTCTTTTTCTTCTTTCTTTTTTACTTACTCCTGACAATGTAAGTGCAAGTTCTACATTTGATAGTATTGTTTGATGTGATATTAAATTATAGTTTTGAAATACAAATCCTACTGAATAGTTTCTATATGCATCCCAATCTTTATCTTTAAATTCTTTTGTTGATTTTCCGGTTTATTATTAAATTTCCAGATGTATATCTATCTAAACCTCCAATTATATTTAAAAGTGTTGTTTTCCCACAACCACTTTGTCCCAATATTGATACAAATTCACTTTCTCTAAATTCTATATCTACACCTTTTAATGCATGTACTACTGAGTTTCCTGACTCATAATCTTTTGTTATATTTTCTAATTTTAACATGTTTTTTCCTCCCGCATAATTATATGTAATTTTTTCAGTTTTAGTCAACATTATTTTGTAACTTTTTTGTGAAATTTCTTATTCTTCCAATAATTTTTTTTAAAGTGAAAAAAAGTTCCAATTTAGTCTTGAATTTATTTTTGTTTTAGTATAATATATAAAGGAAAGTTTATATATTACATAGGAGGATAAAAATGCCAAGAAGAACAAAAGAACAAATTGAATTAGAAAACAAAGAAAAAGAACCAAAAAAAGTAACAGCTACAACTACTAAAAAAACCTCAAAAGCAACTACTAAAAAGAAAACTGAACCAGCAAAAAAAGAAACTAAAGTTGCTACTAAAAAAACAGGAACTACAAAAAAGAAAACTACTTCCAAAAAAGTAGAGACTAAAGAAAGTGTTAAAAAGGAGGCAAAGAAAACTACAACTAAAAAAGCTACTAAAAAATCAAATACAACTACTAAGAAAACTTCTACTAAAAGAAAATCAGTATCAAAAAAGGTAAAAATAGAACCAGTAGAATATTATGATTTACCATACCGCTATAATCAAACAGTTGTAAAAGTTTTAGCACAAACACCTTCTACCCTATTTATTTACTGGGATATATCTGATGAAGATAGAAAAAATTATGAAAAACAATATGGCAAAGATTTCTTTAATAACACAAAACCTGTTTTAATAGTTTATAATGATACTTTAGGATATAAATTTGAAGTAGAAATAAATGATTTTGCAAATAGTTGGTATTTACATGTAGCTGATAGTAAATGTGATTATAGAATAGAACTTGGTAGACGTCCTATTATAAAAACTGAAAAATTGAAAGATGATTATATATATGTTACAACATCAAATGAAATGCAAGCACCTAATAATAGAATATTATTTAACAAAGAACAAAAAATGGTTTATTACAAAAATGTAAAAACAGGTACTATTACAGAAAAACCAATAAACACTTTATCATTTATTACAAATATGGGAAAAATTTATGATATATATGAAATATACAAAGAAATATACAAAAATGAAGATGTAGAAACTATTTATGATTTAAAAAATCCTTCATCACATCCATCTTCATAAAAAAAAGAGACACTGTGGACGGGTCTTAGTGTCTCATTATTTTTTGGTTACACATTAGACAAATATCGACAAATAAAATGAGACAAAAATTCTCCGTCCCCTTTTGTCTCAAAAAAGGAGTTTTAAATTATGCAAGAGAAAAAAGGTTATGTAAGTTTTGTTTTACATGCACATCTTCCATTTATACATCACCCTGAAAGTGATGATTATTTAGAAGAGTCTTGGCTTTATGAAGCTATTTCAGAGACATATATACCATTACTTACTAATTTTCAAAAATTAGTAGATGAAGGTGTTGACTTTAGAATAACAATGTCAATGACACCTCCTCTACTTTCAATGCTTGATAATAAGTTATTACAAAGAAAATATATTAAATATTTAAAAAGACAAATAGAATTATCAAAAAAGGAAATAAAAAGGACAGCAGGCGACGAAAGATTAAATAAACTTTCACATTATTATTTTGATAGATATTCTAATGACCTTCATTTATTTAAAGATGTTTATAAATGTAATTTAATAGAAGGTTTTAAACATTTCCAAGATATAGGGAAATTAGAAATTATTACTTGTGGTGCAACACACGGGTATTTCCCTATTTTATATGTTAATGAAAAAACTGTTAAAGCACAAATTGCAGTTGGTGTACAAACATATGAAAGATATTTTGGAAGAAAACCACGTGGTATATGGCTTCCAGAGTGTGGTTATGTACCAGAAGCTGATAAATATTTAAAAGAATTCGGCATTCAATATATTATAACAGAATCACATGGAATTTTATATGCAGACCCAACTCCTATTTACGGTACATTTGCACCTATTGTTTCACCAAAAGGTGTAGTTGCATTCGGACGTGATATTGAGTCTTCAAGACAAGTATGGAGTTCTATTAATGGTTATCCAGGTGACTTTAATTACCGTGAATTTTATCGTGATATTGGTTATGATGCTGATTATGATTATATAAAACCATATATTGCGCATAATGGTGTTAGAGTCCACACTGGTATTAAATATTATAGAATTACAGGAAAAACCGAATTTAAAGATTATTATAATTTACAATGGGCAAAAGACTCAGCAGAAAAACAAGCAGGACATTTCTTAGACTGTAGAACAGCACAAATAAACCATTTATCTTCATTTATGGATAAGCCACCTATTATTTTATGCCCATATGATGCTGAACTTTATGGACATTGGTGGTATGAAGGTCCATACTGGTTATATATTTTATTTAAGAAAATCTATTATGATGATTGTAATTTTAAATTAATAACACCATCTGAATATATAGATAAATACCCAGAAATACAAGTAGCAACTCCTTGTCGTTCTAGTTGGGGGGCTAATGGCTATAGCGAAGTATGGCTTAATCAAACAAATGACTATGTACATAGACACTTGCATGTTGCAGGAGACAGAATGTGTGAACTAGCTTCACTTTACCCTAATGCTAAAGGTTTAAAGAAAAAAGCATTAAACCAATGTGCAAGAGAATTACTTTTAGCACAAAGCAGTGACTGGTTATTTATTATAACAAATGGAACAATGGTTGATTATGCTAAAAAAAGAATTAAAGATCATATCGGACGTTTTACTAAATTATATTATCAAATAAAAGAAAATAAAATTGATGAAGAATTTTTAAAAGATATTAATAAAAAAGACTGTTTATTCCCTGATATTGACTATAATATTTATAGATAGTCGTTTTGATAGTCGTTTTGGGGACGGAGGAAAAAAACGACTCTTGAAAATACATCTTTATATAAAAGATGTGTTTTTTATTTTTGTTAAAAAGTCGTTTTTTCCTTCGTCCCTAAAACGACTTTTCACATTTTTTTTAATTTAGCATAGTATAATGTATAAGTTTTGCTTATTTAGTAGATAATATTTTTTAGAAAGGGGCTTTTTATATGAAATCACTATGTATAAAAACAAATAATTCTAATTTAATAAATTATCTACTAAATGAATTAAAATATTTAGAATTAGATAATATTTGTTTTTCTGTGCAAGATTTTAAACATTATAAAAACATAATTATACATTTTAAGGGTGAAAATAATTTTATATTTTTAGATAAAATTTCAAGCATACTTTCTTTACTTGTTCTTGATGAGTTAGAAGAATACTTTTTAAATTTTTTTCTTACTCAAAATTATTTCTATTTTGACACTAATGAAAGAAAAGATATTTTAGATATTTGCTTTGATATTATGGCTGAAGATTTTCCTTATAATTTTGATAGGAAATTTGAATGTCTCTATAATTCTTTTTATGATTTTTTACAAAATAATAGAAATTTATACTTATATGGCTTTATTAGTTTTAGAGTTAAGGAGTATTTTAATATTTTAAATGAAATTATAACCAAAGCTGTTAATAGCTATATTTTAGAAAAAGAATATTTAGAATTTATTTCACTGCTTAAATTATATATAAATTCTCAAAATAGTAATTGTGATATTGTCCATATTATTTATTCAAATTCTAATACCATTTTATTAGATGAGAATAAACAAATTATAGATATTTCTGAAGATAATCCACATGCTAAATATTTAAGTGATATTTCTTTTTCTACAAATGATTATACTCTAAATTCTTTACTTACTTTGCTCCCTAAAAAGATATATATTCACTTAATTGATAATTATATAGATGAATTTATAAATACTCTTAAAGCTATTTTTGAAAATAGAATTCATATTTGTACTGATTGCAATATTTGTAAAATTTACAAAAACTCTAAAATAATAAAAAATCCCAATTCTATATGATTTTGGGATTTTTTACTATTTTTATAATCTTTTTTATTTTATCTTCTTTTTATCTTACTTCTATGATAACGAATTTATTGTTTCATTTAAACCTGGAAGTAATGCATTTACTAACTCTTCACCTGATACAATTTTCCAACTTTTATCTTGCTTTATAGCATTTATTGTTGTATTTATTGTTGTTGTTTGTATTTCTTCGTTTTTTAATTCATCTATAAAATATTTTTCAAAATCTTGGCTTGAAAAACTTTCTGTACTTCCGCCTCCTGTTATTGCTCCTTTTACTGCTTCTAATGCTTTTTGCATATAATTATTTACAATTGTTTTAAAGTCTTTTGTTGTTATTTCTACTTCAATTGTTGCTGTGTCATCTTCATTTTCAGTTACTTTTCCTATTTTCCATTCTAATTTATCAAATAATAACCTTTGTGCTTCTCCATCTAAATCTTCTGTTGCAAAGTCCATTTTTTCATCTAAATATTGTTGTGCTTTTTCAAAATCTCCTGCTTTTAAATTTGTAAGTAATGAATCTAATGATTTTTTAGGTGCACTTGATGTTATTATCATAGTTGTTAAAATTCCAGCAATTAATAATACTATTACAACTGCTATAACTGTTGGTATCCAAGCTTTTTTCTTTCCATCATCATTCTTTTTTTCTTTTTTATTTGCTTCTTTTGTTAATTTTTTTGTTTCCTTTTTATCTGCTTTTTTAAATTTTGCCTCTTCTTTTTTTACGTCACTTTTTGTTTCAACCTTTTTATTTTCATCTTTAATATCTTTATTTTTTTCTTCCATATTACACCGCTCCTTATTTTATTTTTACATCTAAATTATATATTAAGTATTTTATTTTTTCAACATTTTTTAAAAGTTTTTTCAACATTTTTCTTTTTTATTTTTCTTCTTTTTCTTTTTGTATTTTTTTCTTTTTTATTTTATATTTTTAATTTTTCTTTTTTTATTTTTTTCTTTCCTATTTCTATTATAAATATTTAAATATTTATTATAATAATTATCTTTTTACTTGAGACGCAACTGTTACGAAGAACCATAGTGCAAATATGAAAGCAAATATATATATGAAAATAGTAAGCACTGCTCCTATATAAAATGATACATTTAATGTATATACAAACCACCTTATTATTTTCTTATTAATCCCTGCTAGTCCTTTTTCATAACTATTGTTTTTTGCCATTACAAATTCTGTGCTTGGTACTCTATATATCTCTGATAATTTATATATTGTATCTAAGTCTGGATATTTTAATCCTATTTCCCATTTTTTTATATCTTTTTCTGATAAATTACTATTATTTAATTTTTCTAACAATTCTATTCTTGATAATCCATTTTTTTGTCTAAGTTCTATTAATAAATCTTCTATTTCTTTTTTATCTTCTATTTTTTCTATTTTTCCATCTTTTGTCTTTTCCTTAGTTCTTATATCTTTTCTTATCTCTTCTAATAATCTTCCCATTTTATTTTCCTCTTCTTATTATTTATCTTTTTATTTATATTTCTATTTATCTTATCATTTTTTATCATTTTTTATTTTTACATTTATATTATATTTATAAGATTAAAAAAAATCAATAGCAAAATTATAAACTTTTATTTATTCCAAGTGCTACAATATCTTTCATATTTTCTATTAGTTCATCTATTTCTTTTGGTGTAACTATTAAATTATAATCTTTAGGAACTAATGCTTCTTTTATTTCTTCATAATTATCCTCTTGTTTTAATTTATTTAAATAATCATTTGATTTTGCCTCATCTTGTAATTTAGAAATAAATAAATCTAAACTATCATTTACTAAAACCGCTGTTTCTACAACTGTTGGAATTCCTATTGCTATTACTGGTATTCCTAATGTTTTTATACTTATTTCACTTCTTGTGTTTCCTACTCCTGCACCTGGTACTATCCCTGTATCTGAAAGTTGTACTGTACTACTAATTCTTTCTATGCTTCTTGAAGCTAGTGCATCTATTACAATAACTAATTTTGGATGAATATTATCTACAATTCCTTTTAAAATTTCAACGGTTTCTATTCCAGTTGTTCCTAAAACTCCTGGTGCTATTGCACTTACCATTCTTGTTCCTTCTTCTACATATTGTGGCAAATAATTTATTATATGTCTTGTAACATCTATTTCATTAATTACCTTTGGTCCCAAGCTATCTGGTGTTACATAAATATTTCCGAAGCCCTACTACTAATATTTCTCCTTGCTTATCAATATGATTATCTAATATGTTTTTTAATTCATTTGACAATGTATTTGCTGCCTCTTCTATTTCTTCTTCGCTAGCTATTTTTAAGTTTTTTATATCAATTGTAATATAACTTCCCATTGGTTTTCCTATTACTTTTTCTCCATTTTCATTTATGATTTTTACTCTTTCTACTTTTAAATTTTCATTTATTTCTTCTTTTGTACTTTCAATCCCGTCAATCTCACCTTGATTTCCATTTATCTTTTGATAAATATCTCTTCTTTCATTTGCTAAGTCTGTTCTAAAATTATACATAAAAATCCCTCCTTATTTATTTATTTTTGAAGATTTCTATGTTTTTTATACAAAAAGAAGAAATATTTATCATATTTCCTCTTTTACGTAACTTAATTATTATTTTTATCTATCTGCATGTCTATCATCGGTAGTACTTCTTCTATATATTTGTCTTTTTTCTACACTTTCTACTAAGTCAACTAATTCTTTTAATTTTCTTTTTTCTTTATCTACTAAATCTCCTTGCTCCATTGCTCTTTTTGCAATTCCAATTGCTGTTTTTATATCTTTTCTACCAATATACTCATGTATTTTTCTTTTTACATCTTCAAAATCATTAATATCAACTTCTACTACTTCTTCTTGTACTTCTGGTTGTTTTACATCATTTTCAACTTTACCTAAGTCATTTCCTTTTTCTTCGTTTTTTTCTGTTTTAGCTTCATTTTCTTTTGGCTTTTCTTCTTTATCTTTTATATCCCTTTCTTTTTTGGATTCTTCCATCTTTCTCAACTCTTCTTGAGTATAAATTGGTAATCTTAATGCTAAATAACGTTCTTTTATTAGTTCTAATGATACATTTAAAGTTTGTGCAACACTTGCCATATTCATCGTTTTACTTAGTTCTATTATTTGTTTATCTCTACTATTTGCAAGACTATTTACTCTTCTTGGTGTTAATTTTCTTTCAGAAGGCATAACTCTACTTTTATGTCCTCTTTCTATTCTTTGTATTCCTAATAAATCTTTTAATTGTTCTTCATTTAATTCTAATATCAAAGCAATTTCACTTGCACTAATATCTTTATCCCATAATTCTAATGCCTTTTGTCTCAATACTTCTCTTTTTCTTTTTCCTTTTACTTTGTCCTCTGATATTGATTTTAAATAATCACTTATTAAATAATTTTCCATAATTTATCCCTTCTTTCGTTATAACCTTACATAATTATTTTACCATATTTTGACTGTTTTTTCAAATTTACCTTTCTTCTCCATCATCTATTTCTATATTTTCAGGAGGTATATTTCCCTTAAGTTTACTCTTTCTACTTATCAATTCCTCTAAACTTTCCATAATTGTATCAAGTTCTTTTCTTTCTTTATCACTAAATAATACTTCATTTTGTAACTCTTCTATATATTCTCTTACTCTTTCAAAATCTCCTTTTTTGTAGTATAGCCTAATACTTCTAATCATTGCATTTTTATATATTTCCATTTCTTGTTCTTTTTCTCTACATTTTCTTTTTTCCTCTCTATTTCTATTAGCTTCTTCTTTAAATTTCTTTATTCTTAATTCTATTCTTTTTCCATTTTCTTCTTCTATACTACTTTTACTTAATCCACTACTTATAAGTTCTTCCATTACAACACTAATATCTACTCCTAATTTTTCTGAAATTTCACTCAGAATCCCACCTGTTTCCCATAAATTTAATACTTGTTTTTTTCTTTCTTTTTCATTTATTCTATTTTCATCTTCTATTATTCCAACTTTTAATAATGCTCTTATATCTTTGTATATTTCTATTTCTGATATTTGTAATTTTTGTGCTATTTCTTCTATGCTATTTCCTTCTCGATATAATCTTGCTACTTTTTTTCTTCTTTCTTGTATACTTCTACTTATTCCATCTCCTAATAGTCTTTTTTCATCATTATATACTACACTTAGTGATACTTGTAATTCTTCTGCTATTTCTTTTTGAGTTTTTCCTTCTTGATATAGCCTTGCTACTTTTTTTCTTCTTTCTTCTTTTTTTTCAGATTTTTCTTTACCAAGATCTTGAACTGCTCCATTTTTTATTAATTCTTGTATATATACACCTACTGTAGCTACTGATATTTGTAATTCTTCTGCTATTTCTTTTCTACTCTTTCCTTCGTTATATAATCTTGCTACTTTTTTTCTTCTTTCTTCTTTTTTTTTGGCATTTCTTTTTACATCTGTCCTTTTTTGAATTATTCCATTTTTTATTAGTTTTTGTATATCCATAGTTACTGTACCTACTGATACTTGTAATTCTTGTACTATTTCTCTTCTGCTCTTTCCTTCATTATATAATCTTGCTACTTCTTTTCTTCTTTCTTCTACTTTTTTAGCATTTCCTTTTTTAAGCTCTTGAACTATTCCATTTTTTATTAATTCTTGTATATCTACATTTACTGTATCTATTGATACTTGTAATTCTTGTGCTATTTCTTTTTTTCTCTTTCCTTCATTATATAGTCTTGCTACTTGTTTTCTTCTTTCTTTTATACGAGAGTTTTCTTCTGTTCTATTTCTCTTTTCAATTATTCCATCATTTAATAATTGCTTAATATCTGATAATACTGTGCTTACTGATACTTGCAGTTCTTCCGCTATTTCTTTTTGAGTTTTTCCTTCTCGATATAGCCTTGCTACTTGTTTTCTTCTTTCTTTTATACGAGGATTTTTTTCTATTCTATTTCTCTTTTCAATTATCCCATCATTTAATAATTGCTTAATATCTGATAATACTGTGCTTACTGATACTTGCACTTTTTTTGCTATTTCTTCTGTTCTTTTTCCTTTATTATATAGTTTAGCTACTTGTTTTCTTCTTTCTTTTATACGAGGATTTTCTCCTATTCTATTTCTTTTTTGAATTATTCCATCACTTAATAATTTTTTTAAATCAAGATATACTACATTTGTTGTTACCTGTAACTCTTCTGCTATTTCTCTTTGACTTTTTCCTTCTTGATATAGCCTTGCTACTTGTTTTCTTCTTTTTTGTATGTTTTCATGTCTTTTCTCGGCATCTGTTTTCATAGTTCCTTTTTTTATTATACCATCACTTAATAATTTTTTTAAATCAAGATATACTACATTTGTTGTTACCTGTAACTCTTCTGCTATTTCTCTTTG